>NZ_RBKX01000001.1:2226646-2544739 GCF_003634615.1 Flavobacterium sp. 102
GATTATCACAGATTTGTGTTTAATTATTAATTTGTAAAAATTTACTTCGTCAGTTCGCTTCGCTCGGGTGTGTAATCTGTGTTTAATATAAATGATTCAATAAAAAACCCGTCTGTTTAAAAAGACGGGTTTTTCGCAGCACTAAAAAACTAAGTTTATAGGTTTATCGCAATCGATCCACAGATTTTACGAGATCTTCATCCTTTTTAATGGCTTTGTTGGCCAAAACCAAAAGTACGATAGAAAGAATAGGTAAGAACATCCCAACACCTTTCTCAGAAACAATAGCTTCTCCAGATGCAGTTAGTGTTCGGTACACAAATAATCCTAATAAAATTAAATTCAATATGATATTCAATCTGCCCATGACAAATTGTTGTTGTCTTTTTGCGTGTGATAAAATGCTCAATAATGACAGCGTGCTGCTCAATCCGAATAGCGCGGTGTAAGCAATATCCATCATAAAATAGATTGATTTACCCGATGCGTCATTCCACAAAGGAAACACAAATGGTAAAACACCAGTTACGATTAGGCAAGCTATCAAATAATAAGTCTGTATTCTAAACATAGTTCTTGAAAAATGTTGTACAAAAATATAGTTTCTTTTTAAAAAATACTATTGCATGGTAAAAATTTATTTGTATTATTGCATAACAAATCCGCAAGTACTTCATCTTCGGACTTTTCTATACCAATATTTTCTACCCACATTTGTAGTATTTTCCAAAGAACAAATTTAAATCAAAACAATATTGATGTTTGATATTTCCGCCTTAAAAGAAATGAAGCTTTCTGAGCTTCAAGACATTGCCAAGTTGGCAAAAACTATTAAAGTCACCGGTGCCAAAAAAGATACGCTAATTGCAAAAATTTTGGAACACCAAAACAATACTGTAACCGAAGAGAAACCCAAAGTTACTTCAGACCAGAATGATAGCGAATTGGCTAAGCAAAAAGCAGCAGTTGATAATAAAAGTAAACGCGCCCGAATTACGCCTGAAACCAAAAAAGCACCTGAAACCAATCAAAATGATTTGTTTGCCAATGAGGAACCGATAGCGGTCGTAGCCGAAGCCCCGAGCGATAGCCAACGGGCGGAGCAAAAGCCGGCTTTTGAAAGCAAAAACCCTAAGTTTAAAAAACCTTTCGATAAAAAAACTCGAGGCGGAGCCGAACAGAACGAAGCTAAACCCGGCAATACACCTTCACAGCAATCAAGCGATAGCGAAGTTGAAGAAAAGCAACGGGCTGTTGAAGTTCCAAGCGATAGCGAACAGACGCAACAAACTGAAGCCAATCCAAACCAAAATAAGGATGGTAACCGTCTGCAAAAGCCTAAAAATCCGAACCAAAATCAACACGAGCGTAAGCGAACTGACGAAGTAAACCAAAATGGCAATGGTAACGGTAATGCAAACAATAACAACCCTAATTTTAAAGGAAAGAAACATAGTAATTTCCGCGATTCCGATTATGAATTTGACGGAATTATTGAAAGCGAAGGTGTTTTAGAAATGATGCCTGATGGCTACGGTTTCTTGCGCTCTTCTGATTATAACTACTTAGCGTCTCCCGATGATATTTATTTATCGACTTCTCAAATCAGATTATTCGGTTTGAAAACCGGTGATACCGTAAAAGGAGTAGTACGTCCGCCTAAAGAAGGTGAAAAATTCTTCCCATTGGTTCGCGTTTTAAAAATCAATGGACATGATCCGCAAGTCGTTAGAGATAGAGTTTCCTTCGAACACTTAACGCCAATTTTTCCAAAAGAAAAATTCAATATAGCCGATAAACAAGCCAGCGTTTCCACCAGAGTAATCGATTTGTTTTCGCCAATCGGTAAAGGACAACGCGGTATGATTGTGGCCCAACCCAAAACAGGTAAAACAATGTTGTTAAAAGACATTGCCAATGCCATTGCGGCCAATCATCCTGAAGTTTATTTGATAGTGTTACTAATTGACGAACGTCCGGAAGAAGTTACCGATATGCAACGTAGTGTTCGTGGTGAAGTAATTGCTTCTACTTTCGACAGAGAACCAATGGAACACGTAAAAATTGCCAATATTGTTTTAGAGAAATCAAAACGTTTGGTAGAATGTGGTCATGATGTAGTGATTTTGTTGGATTCGATTACGCGTTTGGCCAGAGCTTATAATACGGTGCAACCGGCATCCGGTAAAGTACTTTCGGGTGGAGTTGATGCGAATGCGTTACAAAAACCAAAACGTTTCTTCGGTGCGGCTCGTAACGTAGAAAACGGTGGTTCACTCAGTATCATCGCAACAGCTTTAACGGAAACCGGTTCTAAAATGGACGAAGTAATCTTCGAAGAATTTAAAGGAACAGGTAATATGGAGTTGCAATTGGACAGAAAAATTGCCAACCGAAGAATTTTCCCGGCTATCGATTTGACTTCATCCAGTACGCGTCGTGATGATTTATTGTTAGACGAAAAAACACTACAAAGAATGTGGATTTTGCGCAAGTTCTTAGCTGATATGAATCCGGTAGAAGCGATGGATACCATTAATGATAAGATTAAGAAGACCCGAAATAACGATGAGTTCCTCATTTCGATGAACGATTAAATATTGAATCCCAACTTAACGGTTGGGATTTTTTTTAGCAAATATTTATCATAATGCAACATTTTCATTCTTTACTTTTGCAGCACCCGAGACCGAAGGTCGAACGGAATGAAATTAAAATTTACTTCGTGCAAATCAATAAATATTACCTGTCTGCTTTATCCGCTTTTATTATTTGGGGATTTTTTAGTTTGCCACTAAAACCGCTTCACGATTATCCGTCGTTGGACATCTTATTTTACAGAGTTTTTTTAGCTACGGCTTTACTGTTGTTAATCAATGTTTCGTTTAGATATGATGTTGTCAAAGAAAATGTAAAAGTGTTTAGGTCATTGAGTCAAAAAGATAAAAGAAAGTTCTTGACTTTAACGGTTGTAGGCGGATTTTTATTGGTGCTGAATTGGTATCTTTTTATGTTCGCCCTTAACCATGTGAGTCTGAATTCGGCTTCTTTTGCTTATCTGATTTGCCCAATCATCACTACTATCTTAGCGTTTTTTATCTTAAAAGAAAAGCTGAGTTTCTGGCAATGGTTTTCGGTGGTTTTATGTTTGATCAGTTGCGCGATTTTATCCTATGGAGATTTAACCGGATTGGTGTACAGCTTGATTATTGCGGTTTCCTTTGCTTTGTACTTAATCAGTCAGCGAAAGAATAACCTTTTTGATAAGTTCATCGTGTTGTCTATTCAAATGATCATTGCTTCCATCGTATTAGCACCGTTTTTTCCACTCTATAGCGGAACCACACCAAACGAATCGATATTCTATATACTGATGATTGTAATTGTAGTATTGTTTACCATCATTCCGTTGTTTCTGAATTTGTATGCTTTAAAAGGCATGAATTCCTCGGCGGTTGGAATATTGATGTACACCAATCCGTTAATCAACTTCTTGTTGGGTATATTTTATTTCCATGAAAAAATGACAACGGCGCATATTATTTCATTCAGCCTCATTTTACTATCGATCGTTATTTTTAACGAAAGAATCTTGTTTAAGAGGAAATCGCTAAGTGAGAAATAAGTCAAATACTCCCGGCTCAAAACTCCAAACGCCATACTCAAAATGTCATCTTGTCAGCATAATCTATCCCAAAACTGACAATTTATTCCCAATGGCCACTTGGCACAATAGTTGTCATTCTCGAAATCGTACAACACAAAGTACTATTCACTCGTAGAGGAATAATCAAAGAATAAATTAAAAGGAGAAAATAAAAATGGGAAAAATTATTGGTATCGACTTAGGTACAACCAACTCTTGTGTGGCCGTTATGGAAGGTGGAGAACCAGTTGTAATTGCTAACGCAGAAGGTAAAAGAACAACGCCATCTGTAATTGCTTTTGTAGAAGGTGGAGAAATTAAAGTAGGTGATCCTGCGAAAAGACAAGCGGTGACAAACCCAACCAAAACCATAGCGTCTATTAAACGTTTTATGGGGAACAAGTACACAGAAAGTGCTAAAGAAGCATCAACTGTTGCGTACAAAGTAATGAAAGGCGATAATGACACACCACGTGTTGATATCGACGGAAGATTGTATACACCACAAGAATTGTCAGCGATGACACTTCAAAAAATGAAAAAAACAGCTGAAGACTATTTAGGTCATACGGTTACCGAAGCAGTGATTACTGTTCCGGCTTACTTTAACGATGCACAACGTCAGGCTACGAAAGAAGCAGGAGAAATTGCAGGTCTTAAAGTAATGCGTATCATCAATGAGCCAACCGCTGCGGCATTAGCTTACGGATTAGACAAACAAGGAAAAGACCAAAAAATTGCCGTTTACGATTTAGGTGGAGGAACTTTTGATATCTCTGTACTTGAATTAGGCGATGGTGTTTTCGAAGTATTGTCTACAAACGGAGATACTCACTTAGGTGGAGATGACTTTGACCAAGTAATCATCGATTGGATGGCTAACGATTTCAATACCGAAGAAGGTGTTGATTTGCGTAAAGACCCAATGGCATTACAACGTTTAAAAGAAGCAGCTGAAAAAGCTAAAATCGAGTTGTCGTCTTCAACACAAACAGAAATCAACTTACCATACGTTACGGCTACGGCTTCAGGACCAAAACACTTAGTGAAAACTTTGACTCGTGCTAAATTCGAGCAATTGGCTGAATCTTTAGTAAAACGTTCTATGGAACCGGTTGTTAAAGCGTTGAAAGATGCAGGTTTAACGACTTCAGATATCGACGAAGTAATCTTGGTTGGTGGTTCTACAAGAATCCCGGTTATCCAAGATCAAGTAGAAAAATTCTTTGGTAAAAAACCATCAAAAGGAGTTAATCCTGATGAAGTAGTAGCAATTGGAGCTGCGATTCAAGGTGGTGTTTTATCCGGTGATGTAAAAGATGTATTGTTATTAGATGTTACGCCTTTATCATTAGGAATTGAAACTATGGGTAACGTAATGACTAAATTAATCGAGTCAAATACGACTATTCCAACTAAAAAGTCACAAGTGTTCTCTACGGCTGCGGACAACCAACCAAGTGTTGAAATCCACGTGATTCAAGGAGAAAGAACGATGGCTGCAGATAACAAAACTATTGGTCGTTTCCACTTAGAAGGAATTCCACCGGCACCTAGAGGTGTTCCTCAAATTGAAGTAACTTTTGACATCGATGCCAATGGTATCATCAAAGTATCAGCTACAGATAAAGGAACAGGAAAATCTCATGATATTCGTATCGAAGCGTCTTCAGGATTGACTCCGGAAGAAATCGAAAGAATGAAAAAAGATGCTGAATTAAACGCTGAAAGCGATAGATTGGCTAAAGAAAAAGCAGATAAATTAAACGAAGCTGACGGTATGATTTTCCAAACAGAAAGTCAATTGAAAGAGTTGGGTGAGAAATTATCTGACGAACATAAAACAGCTATCGAATATGCTTTAACCGAATTGAAAATGGCCTACCAATCACAAGATTTGGAAGCGATTCAAAAAGGGTTAGACAATGTAAATGCCGCTTGGAAAACAGCTACAGAAGCAATGTATGCTCAAGGTGACGCTGGTCAGGCTCAGGAAGCAGAAGCGCAAGGCGATAATACTCAGGATGTAGAATTCGAAGAGGTAAAATAATATAATTCCCGTAGAGACGCGATTAATCGCGTCTTTACAATTAAATAAAAAAACCGTTCCATTTTTTGGAGCGGTTTTTGTTTTTAACACACATCGAATTGATTATTTTGTATATTCGATTCCTGTTTAAACCAAAAAATTGTATCAAATGAAAAGAATCGTTTTATTGGCGTTAATCGCTATGTTGAGTGTCAATACTTACAGTCAGAAAAAGAAACCCGTAGCGAAGAAACCAACCACAACGGCTGCTTCAGGATTAGCCAAAGTAGATAACTTGGTAGCCGAAGTGAAGAAAGGAAATTTCCAAGTAACCATTAATGAAAACGGTAAAGAAAAAGACGCTATGATTGTCAAAGCGGTCGATGCTGGTTTTAAGCCAACGAATTGTAAACTATCTTCATTCACCGCAAGCGGAACTAAATTATATTTATTGACTTGGACCGAAATAGTGCAAATCAAAACCAATAAGAAAACAGAAGACATTACAAATGTTTATTCAGTGATTTATGAGATTACCAATAAAAAACAAGTATTTTCAAATACCCAAACGACCAATCACATTACTGAAATAGTTTCTTTGGGCGGAACAGCCGCTACGGAAACACAGGAAAAAATAAGAAGAGATGGCTTTGAGTTTATCCTGAATCCTGATGGTTCTGTTACTCAAAAAAGCAAGAAGCAGGAAAATAAGTTGGTTTATGATGCCACTAAAATGGAATTTGTAACCAAGAAATAAATAAAAAACCTCTCGATTAAAACGAGAGGTTTTTTTATAAATGCTTCTGAAATCTGAATTCTTATTCCTGCACTCTGATTTCAAAAGCTTTATTCCAATTTTTACCGGTTACGAATATCGTGTTAGTGGTTTTGCGAAATGCAATTCCGTTTAAAACTTCCGCTTCTTTATTGGTTACTTTCGCTCTCAAAGCTGTCAAATCCAATACTGCTTCCACAGCACCGGTTTGCGGATTAATTACAGCAATCGCATCTTTCTGCCAAATATTACCATAAATTTTTCCGTTAATCCATTCTATTTCATTGACACTTTTTATTTTACTGTCATTGGTATAAACGTTTACATGATCAATAAGCTTTTGGCTTTCCGGATCCATTTTCCAAATTTTTTCTGTACCATCTGATTGGTAAAGATATTTTCCGTCATTAGTCAAACCCCAACCTTCAATTTTTTTGTCATAGGGGAATGATTTGATTGGCTTTAACGTTTTGGCATCATAAATAAAGCCTTCAGCATTTTGCCAAGTTAACTGATAAATTTTATCGTTAAGAACCGTAATCCCTTCGCCGAAGTATTGCTGATTTAAATCCGTTTTCTGATATGTTTTTCCGGTCTTATAATCGGTTTTGGCTACATACGATGTTCCTTCACGTCCTGTGCTTTCCATTAAAGTATCCTTATAGAACTCATAACCTTGCGTAAAGGCATTCACATCATGGTCATAAGTATTGACAACGGTATACTTTAATAGTTTGGGAGCAATCGCCGCAGCGACTTCTATTCGGGTTTGGGTCGAAATGGTATCGCCTTCAAAATATACCAAAGCTTTAATGTTTTGGTAGCCCAATTTTTTTCCGTTCAAATCAAAACTGAATTTACCATTGCCTTTTACCGAAGTAATTCTCTCGTTATTGGCAAAGTAAATCACACTGTCTATGGTTTTGCTATTATTGTTCAATAAAGTAAAATCTACTTTATCTGTGGCACTGTATATTGGTTTTATAGCGCTTTCATCAAAGCCGAAAAAGCCTTCTTTGTCTTTTTGTTTATCACCGCAACCAACGATGTTTAAAGCTAAAAAAGTGGTTATGAATAGGTTATGAACTCTCATTTTTTTTAATTAATTTTTCACTCACAAATATATTTATATTGCTCTTAAATTCTTGCAAAAAAATAAAAAGATTGTATATTTGCACCGGCAAGTCCTACACGACCAGCTCCTGCAAAATCCTCCAGGATGGGAACATAGCAAAGGTATGTGGTTGAGCGGTGCGATGTAGGTCGCTTGCCATTTTTTTCAAAAAGTGTCCCGAAAGTATCGGGATTTTTTATTTTTACACCTTATGGTTTTATCCTGGCAAATAGTAAAGTTCAATCTCAAAGAAACCTTTGCCATTGCCTATGGAAATTACACGTTCAGAGAAGCCTTAATTGTTACGCTTCAAAGTCATGGTGAAAAAGGATATGGCGAATGTACTTCGATAGATTATTACCACATTAACTTAGAGGATTTTCAAACTGCTTTAGCCAAAGTCAAGTCCCTAATTGAAAGCCAAAAAACAGTTCCTCCATTCGAGTTTTATTCTTTTTTGGTCAGCTTAAATCTTCCAAGTTTTCTACGTTCAGCACTCGATTGTGCTTATTGGGATTTATTCGGTAAACTCGAGCAGCAAAGTTTTTTAGCACTCAATCAAATCAATTACAACCAACTTCCGGAATCTTCCATTACCATAAGTGTAGATGCAGTCGAAAACCAAATCCAGAAAATAAAACAATCGGCTTGGACAAAATTCAAAGTCAAGTGTAACCATTTTAGCGAAAGCGACATCACCAAATTACTGCAACTGGATAAAAATCTGGCTTTAGATTCTAACGGAAGTTTTACCGCAGAAGAATGTCTTTGGTTGGAAAATAATGCGTTAATTTCAAGCTTCACTTATTTAGAACAACCCATGAAAACAGGAGTAGAGCAGTATTCAATTTTGCATTCGGATAAACAGGCCAATTGGATGGCTGATGAAGATTGTCAGGATATAATGGCTTTAAAAGACTTGGTTCCACATTATAAAAGCATCAATATTAAATTAGTCAAATGTGGCGGATTAACACCGGCGTTGGAAATGATTTCAACGGCTCGTGAATTAGGTTTCAAAATCATGATTGGTTGCATGACGGAGTCAACGATAGGTATTTCAGCAGGAGCTGTTTTAGCACCATTGTGTGACTACGCCGATTTAGACGGCGCCAATTTAATAGCCAATGATATCGCCCAAGGAACTCAGATAGTCAATGGAAAAATTCACTTGAGCGAAAATCACGGATTGGGCATCAAAATAAACTAATTATCTTTATAAGTTTTATATCTAATATTTGAAATTTAATATTTAATGAGCAAAGTAGTACTGATTACAGGAGGTTCCTCCGGAATAGGCAAAGCCATAGGTGAATTCCTCTTTCACAAAGGGTTTACCGTTTACGGCACCAGCAGAAATCCTGATAAAATCACCAATTCGTTATTTCCCTTGATTGCTTTAGACGTTCGCAATAGTGAAAGTATCAAACATGCCGTTGAAAAAGTGATTTCAATTTCTAAACGAATTGATGTGGTCATCAACAATGCCGGCGTTGGCATTACCGGACCATTGGAAGAAATTCCAACTGAGGAAATCAAGAACAATTTCGAAACCAATTTCTTTGGCCCAATCGAGGTTATCAAAGCCGTTTTGCCGCAAATGCGCGAACAAAAATCGGGTTTAATTATCAATATTACTTCCATTGCAGGCTATATGGGATTGCCTTATCGTGGTGTTTATTCGGCTTCCAAAGGCGCTTTAGAAATTATTACGGAAGCCATTAGTATGGAAGTAAAACCATTCGGTATCAATGTCGTAAATGTGGCTCCGGGCGATTTTGCTACCAATATTGCTTCGGGAAGATATCATGCACCGGTTGTTGCAGGTTCGGCTTATGAAACCACTTATGGCAATACGCTGAAACAAATGGACGACCACGTGGACAGTGGCAGCAATCCCGACGAAATGGCAATAGCGATATACCAAATTATCAATGCTAAAAACCCGAAATTGCATTATAAAATCGGTGCTTTTATGCAAAAGTTCTCTATCGTTTTGAAAAGGATTCTTCCTGATAGAATTTATGAAAGCATGTTGATGAATCATTATAAACTATAAACAATGACAAACTGGACAGAAATTTTAATTAGCTTATTACCCCTTTTTATTTTTATCGCATTATTGATATTTATAAGGACAATATTTAAGAAAGCGCAAGCGGCTAACAAGGCTATCTATGATGACAAGCACAATGAAATGATTGGAACGTTAAAAGAAATACGTGATGAACTGAAAGAATTGAATAAAAACAACTCCCAAAAGATGTAATATATTTGTACTTTTGCACAGATTTTGCGTTAAATTTGAAATTAAAAGGAGGACTGCCAGCGGCAGTCAGGTATTTACTTTAGGAAGTCAGAAAAACCGAATGTCCACCTGACATTTTCCTCTTAATATCAAATCATGCACCGCGGACAGCCTGACCCGAAGGGACGCGAGGCTGAAAGCCGACTGCCGAGGGAAACGCCCAACATTTGAAAACACAACTTTTACACACATAAACAGTACACTATGAAATTTTTTATTGACACGGCCAACTTAAACGAAATCAGAGAAGCACAAGGACTTGGCGTTCTTGATGGCGTAACGACTAATCCGTCATTGATGGCTAAAGAAGGAATCACCGGAAAAAACAACATCTTAAAACACTACGTTGACATTTGCAACATTGTTGATGGCGATGTAAGTGCTGAAGTAATCGCGACCGATTATGATGGTATGATCAAAGAAGGAGAAGAATTAGCCGATTTACACGAGCAAATCGTGGTAAAATTGCCAATGACCAAAGACGGTGTAAGAGCTTGTAAATATTTCTCAGACAAAGGCGTTAAAACCAATGTAACTTTAGTATTCTCTGCAGGTCAGGCTTTATTGGCTGCCAAAGCCGGAGCGACTTATGTATCACCATTCTTAGGAAGATTGGATGATATTTCTACAGACGGTTTGGCTTTGATTCAAGAGATTCGTGATATTTATGACAACTACGCTTTTGAAACACAAATCTTAGCGGCTTCTATTCGTCACACCATGCACGTGGTAAACTGTGCTAAAATTGGTGCCGACGTAATGACCGGACCATTATCATCCATCACAGGATTATTAAAACACCCTTTAACCGATTTAGGTTTGGCTCAGTTCTTAGCCGATTACGCTAAAGGAAACCAATAATCAATAGTGTTCAGTGTTCAGTATTCAGTGAGCAGTTGAACCATAACCATAAAAAAAGCGTCCCGATTTTTTCGGGACGCTTTTTTTAACTGACCACTGACCACTGCCAACTGACCACTATTATTTGAGTTCTTCTTCAAAGTTCAACTCAAATATATTCGTAAAAGCGTTTTTAATCGCTCCGTTATCTCCTAAGATAATAGTTCTGTGAATTTTCGTAATAACCCATTTGGCTTTGATGTCTTCAAAATCAACACAGCGCAATTCAGTAATGGTGTCGAACTTATATTTTTTCAATAAGTTTTTCCATTCGTCTTGCGTATCATTAATATTGATGCCTATGAACTGATATTCCGGATGGGCTTTTTGAAAGCTTAGTATTTTTTTGTGAACTCCTTCAAGATGCGAAACGGCGTTCGCGGTCCAAAAGAAAAGCACTGTTTTTTTATTGGTAAAAGTGGTAGAGCTTATTTTATGACCGTTACGATCTATAAGCGTTACTTCCGGGAGTTGGCTTCCGGCTTTTAACAATTGTATGGCGTTACCTATTTTGGTGATTTCATTTTTCTGACTCTTATCTGTCGATATCTTGTGATAAGTGTCTAAAAAGGTTTGGTTGTTCACCATATTTTGATCTTCCAACAAATAAGTAAAGGCGATGTTGTTTAAAATCGTGTTTTTAACCTTTTCGTTTTTAATCAAGGTATCGGCGATATTCATTTTGTTGACATTGGTTTTGAGTGCCAAATCAACTTCGGTAAAATGATTGTGGTAATTGATGGAACCCATATTGTTCAACATGTGCGACAAGTACATCACAAAAGGCGAATAGGAGGAAAGTGCCACATTATTACAATCAACCTTCTTTCTGAAATTGTAAAAATCAGTTGGAATTTGTTCATACACATCATTTCCGGTTCTCATTTTATGCACCATCGGATACAACTCTCTACGCGAATAATACGGAAAGTCTAAGGCCGCTTTGGCATACACATCAAAACTCTCATTCCATTTAAGTTCTTCTTTTTTGTTGGTGTAGAATTTTGTGGCTACTTGATAAGAGGAATCGATGGCTTTGGTAAATTTGTCAATATCATAATCAAAAGCTTCAAAAAGCCTGTTCTTGTCTTTCTCATTTTTCAAATATTGCTCCATGAGAAAGTTGTTTTTCTGATCGCCACGACCACAAAATACAACCGAATTGTCAAAGTCTCGGGTATTGACACGCACCATCAAACTGTCATTCTTATCGAAATAGATGTATTGGTATTCCGGTTCGTGCTTAAATGTGTATAAACCCGGCGCTAAAGAATCAAATTGTACAAAAAAGCGATTGTTTTTATCCAATTTTATCGAATCAATCACTTCATTGTCTTTGCAGAAAAGCACATACGGACTGTTTGGATTTACAATTTCACCGCCAAAATAAGCAACATAGTCATTCCCTTTAAATTCGTTTTTACACGAACTCAAAAGCGTAAGTAAAGGGATAAGTAAAGCAAAAACTTTTAAATTTCTGTAATTGTGCATTGAATAGAAACTAGTAAACAAAAATATTCAGATGATTTGGATTATACTGTTAAGCATTAGTTAAATGTAAATCGCCGTAAATATGTGGCTTTATTATCAATTATCCAATATTTTTTGAGACGTTTTGGCTAATGCTTTTCATTCATCTTGAAAACTAAGTTAGATAAAAAACTGACCACTAATTAACTGAACACTGAACACTATTCACTACTTTTGCAAAAATTTTATAAAACTACAATATGCTTACAGTTTCTAATTTATCGGTTCAATTTGGTAAAAGAATTTTATTCGACGAAGTAAATACCACGTTCACCCAAGGCAATTGCTACGGTGTGATTGGTGCCAATGGTGCCGGAAAATCTACTTTCCTTAAAATTTTAGCCGGCGATATCGACCCCACTTCAGGAAGAGTATTCCTCGAGCCGGGCAAACGTATGTCGGTGTTGAATCAAAACCACAACATGTTCGATGAGCATACCGTGTTGGAAACCGTGATGATGGGGAACAAAGTGTTATTCGCCGTAAAATCAGAAATGGATGCGTTGTATGCCGATTATGATGATAAAAATGCCGACAGAATAGGCGAGTTGCAAGTGCAGTTTGAAGAAATGAACGGTTGGAACGCAGAATCTGATGCCGGAGCGATGTTGTCCAATTTAGGCATTACTGCCGATCAACATTATACTTTGATGGGCGAGATGGAAGGAAAGATGAAAGTTCGTGTGCTTTTGGCACAAGCGCTTTTCGGAAATCCGGATGTGTTGGTCATGGATGAGCCTACGAACGACTTGGATTTTGAAACCATCACTTGGTTAGAGAATTTCTTAGCCAATTATGAAAACACCGTAATCGTAGTATCTCACGACCGTCACTTTTTAGATTCGGTTTGTACGCATATTTCGGATATCGATTTTTCTAAAATCAATCACTATTCCGGAAACTATACTTTTTGGTATGAATCGAGCCAGTTAGCGGCGCGTCAAAAAGCACAACAAAACAAAAAAGCGGAAGAAAAGAAAGCCGAGTTGGAAGAATTCATCCGTCGTTTTAGTGCGAATGTGGCCAAGTCTAAGCAAGCGACTTCCCGTAAAAAGATGATTGAAAAATTAAACTTGGACGAAATCAGACCGTCAAGTAGAAGATATCCTGCGATTATTTTTGATGTAGAAAGAGAAGCCGGAGACCAAATCCTTCACGTGCAAAACCTAGCCGCTTCAGTAGATGGCGAAGTGTTGTTTAAGAATGTCGATTTGAACATGGCGAAAGGCGATAAAGTAGTAGTGTTTTCTAAAGATTCCCGTGCAACAACTGCTTTCTACGAAATCTTAAACGGCAACCAAAAAGCCGATGCCGGAACCTATGATTGGGGCATTACCACCAATCAATCTTATTTACCCAATGACAACAGCCAGTTCTTTACCGACGGCAGTTTGAACTTAGTAGACTGGTTACGCCAGTTCGTAAAAACCGAAGAAGAGCGTGATGAAGTTTACGTTCGTGGGTTCTTAGGGAAAATGATTTTCTCAGGAGAAGAAGCGTTAAAAAAATGTACGGTATTGTCTGGAGGCGAAAAAGTACGTTGTATGTTATCGCGCATGATGATGATTCGTGCCAATGTGTTAATGCTCGACGAACCAACGAACCACTTAGATTTAGAATCCATCACGGCGTTTAACAACTCGTTGAAAAACTTTAAAGGTTCAGTACTATTCACGACGCATGACCACGAGTTTGCGCAAACCGTGGCCAACCGTGTTTTAGAAATTACGCCAAATGGTGTTATTGACAGATACATGACTTTTGATGAGTACTTGGATGATGAGAAGGTTAAAGAGTTGAGAAAGAAGATGTATAATTAAGATGCTAAATGAAGAAACCGCCTGATTGGGCGGTTTTTTTATAAGCCTTTCAATTGCTACAAACTGTTGTTAGCAACTGGCTTTTCGTTGTGTCAAATTTTGTTTGACTTTAATTCACCACTAATAATTTTAGCCACTTTTGCAAATCCAGATTCTGAACTATATCCGCTAAAAGTATTTCCAATTTCCCAATCAGTTGTCACTGTATCTGATTTACTCAAAATAGCTTTAAATATATCCAGAGAAGAAAGATCGATTTTGTTATTATTTTCAGAAATTACACTTCCCAGTAATCCATTTATCGATTTTGCTCCTAAAGTTTTTTGAATGTAATAATTATTTTTATAATGAAATTTTTTTACGTCTAAATCAAAATCGATCTGTTCTTGTGAAATATCAAAACAACTTGGCCATTTTTCAAAAACAATATTCCATGCTTGCAATAGGAATTCTTCAATTTCACTTGAAGCAGTTTTAGTTTTTTCAATTAATTCCCCATCTTGTAATGAAGATATTCCTTTATTATTTATCAGATAAGAAGAAACAATTGATTTAATTGATTCACGAAAAGCATTAACGCCAATAATTCCAATTTTTTCATCATCATGAATACCAAATTTAATCGCATTTTCCCAAACATTTTTCGAGTCTTTATTTTCGTTTAAGTTAAATGCAACTCGAATTGATAGATGCTCATTTATCTCTGAAGAATTTATACTCTTTTCAATTATGTGATATTCATATCTAGCTAACTCAATTAAATCTACTTTTATTCTTTTACTTTTAGAGTTTATGTTTCCAAATATTTCCATTTCTAATGATTTAGAATTTGGAGGAGTGCATAAAATATTTACACTCAAAGGTAATTCTTTAAGAGTTGAATTTATTTTAGCTGCTTCTTCTAAACCTCTGAGTCTATGTTGTCCATCTACAATTCTAAATATCTTAGATTTTATAGTAGAGAAGTCAATATATGAAATACCGTTCTCTACTATTATGAAGCTTTTTATTAATTCACTATCTACACCTAATATAATTGATGTAGGAAAGAGAAATTTATCATCTTTTAAGATATAATTCTTAATTCTATTAAAATGTAAACCATCTGGTTCTCTTTGATATCCACCTAAGTTTTTGCCATAAACCAGTGTTTCACTTGATGAATTAATTAAATCAAATGGTAAAACAGTAGAAATAAAATGATAATTATTCTGATTGTATTCTATTATTGGAAATTTCATATTCTTCTAGTTTATTTTTTTTATTAATTCATTTATGATATATAGAAAATTAGGAGTTACTTTTTTCTTGATATCTGGAAAGGAATTCAATTCACGATTTATGCTAATTAAAGATTTTTTTAATTCAATATCATTAATTGTATCAGAAATATACTTTTGGTAATTTCCATTATTAAGAAATATAAAAATGATCTTACCAATAATTGATATTAAATCATCTTCAAGTTTAGATTCTATAATTGATTTTGTAAATTCCCAGTTTTCTAAAAAAGTTTGAAGTTTTTGAATATTTATTAAAAAACTCTCGTTGCATTCATATTTCAAACTTATTTCATAAAGCTCAGTAATTAATTCTATCATTTCATCTTCTTCATATCCAGGAAAATATTCAATAAGATATATTGAAGTTGCATTAATAATAGTTGCTAGATACTCTTTAAGTTTATTGTCTAAATTACCTTTGTCAATAACTTCATCACTCAATAATAACCAACTAATTAATATAGATTCTAAAATTTTCAAATCATAGTTATTGTTTCTGATTTTTATATAATGATTAATATTTCCGTCTTCTGATTGTAAATCAAAATGTTCAATTCTTAAATTTCTAACCTCAAAGTCCTCTTTTAAATTAATTTTTAATAATGTACTAACACGATATAGGATCTCTGAAATAGAATCAAATTTATATGTTACGTTTTGAAGTATACTTTTAACTGGAGTTGAATACTTTTCCTCAAACCAGCTTAAAAACAATAATGCATTAGCATTTTCTTTATAATCCTTATTTGCATTCCTAATGCTTTCAACAAAATCATCAATATCAAATAATAATTTCCCAACATGATTCATTGATTTTTGAGCAGTATGCCTAACAGGAGTTATTGCATAATCTTTATAAAAAATGGAATGTTCCATGTCGCCCCAAGCTGATACAAGTTTACTTTTTATTTGTAATTCAAAATTGTATTTGTCGTAAGAGCAACGAATTTTATATATAGCTAATCCGTTTCTCATTATTTGAGGTTGTTTTGCAAGGTCTGATTTATTAAAAGTAATATCTTCAGTTTCTGCTTGAGATTGAAATTCTGGTGATTGTATTAATTCACACATGTTTTTACAATCTACATTTAAGTCAGTTAATATTTTAACACCAATTAAATCATCTAAACCAAAAAGTTTTTGTTTGATTGCCTTTTTAGAATTTGCATCTAGATTTTCAAAATTAATTTCATTAATGAAATCATTTATTAGATTGTTTCTAATGAGTTTTTCTTTTAAGCTATCAGGTTCTTTTATTCTACTAATAAAGTTGTAATGTCTAATATCTCTAACACTATTCTTTGAAATAAGGTTATATTTCAGAGCAGATGCATCTATTATTCTTTTCAGTTTTTGAACAATAATTTCAGCCTGATTTTGATAAACTTTAGAACTTATATCATCTTCAAACTCATTGATGATTATTCCAATATTTTTAATTTCACGTTCAATAAGATGCATGTTTTTCTTTATTTATTGATGTTGATTAAGCTTGCTACTAATGTTTTGATAAGTATTAAAAATACCCAGCCTATTCCAAATATAAATAATCCCCACCAATCCCTTTCATTTCTTGTAAAATAAATCCCCTTATCGGGTTTTTTAGGTTTTTGGTCGGGAGTGAGGGAAAAGGGAAAAGGGAAAAGGGAAGAGGGAAGAGGGATAAGGGAAAAGCTTTCTTAGTACTTTGAGTCTTTTTCATCCTCCGTTGAGTCTTCGTTATTATCCGAAGCTTGTTTTTAGTGGTTCGAAGACCATTTTTTGTTCTCAGAAGTTGGAGGGAAGGCGTCCGAAACTCGTTAGTAATCCTCCGAAGAGTAAAGTAATCCGTCCGAAGCTTGTTCTTGAGAGTCCGAAGCTCGTTTGCGGGAGTCCGAAGCTCGTTCTCCGGCTGGGAGGGCTTGGAAATGCTGGAAAGTTGGTTTTTTGAGGAAATTGAGAGGAATGAGGGAAAAGGGATATGGGAAAAGGGATAAGGGATAAGGGAAAAGGGATATGGGAAAAGGGAAAAGGGAAAAGGGAAAAGGGATAAGGGATAAGGGATAAGGGATAAGGGAAAAGGGAAAAGGGAAAAGGGAAAAGGGAAAAGAGAAAAGGGGAAAAGAGAAAAGGGAAAAGGGAAAAGGGAAAAGGAAAAAGGGAAAAGGAAAAAGGGATAAGTCAACCCCCCCGCTACCGCGCGAAATGAAATTCGACGAAGTCAATCCTTTCGCGTGGTATGTGGTACTTCAATACTACAACTTAAAATACCTAAAAACACAATCCCTCATCATTATGAAACTTGTAATTCTTGTTCATCTGTTCTTTTTACCAAACTAGTAAAACTTTTTAGAATCACGTTTAATAGAAACACGCGAAGGGATTTGCGCGGTAGCAGGGGAAGGGATTCGAGCGGTAGCGGGCGCAATGAACGCAAAGGTTTCTGTTATCAACCAAACCAACTGACCACTGACTACTGAACACTAAAAACTTAACCGCAAAGCACGCAAAGAAGGCGCAATGAACGCAAAGGTTTCTGTTATCAACCAAACTAACTGACCACTGACTACTGATCACTAAAAACTTAACCGCAAAGCACGCAAAGAAGGCGCAATGAACGCAAAGGTTTCTGTTATCAACCAAACTAACTGACCACTGACCACTAAAAACTTAACCGCAAAGCACGCAAAGAAGGCGCAATGAACGCAAAGGTTTCTGTTATCAACCAAACTAACTGACCACTAAACACAATCCACCCCAATCAATCCTTTCGTATAAACTCTAAAGCTTTCTCAAGTACTTCATCTTTCCCTTTAGTAAAACCTTCAATAGTGGGTTTGACCACTATATCAGGAACTATCCCAATGCGCTGGGTTTCTTTGCCGTCAGGATAATACACCCCAATACCGCTAATCATGGTCATAATACCACCCGGAAGTTTGATAGTAGATACATTTCCGTCTGCACCGGCTGTGGTAGAACCCATAACGGTGGCGTTTGGTGCAGTTCGGTACGCCATGGCGTGGTATTCGGCTGAACTTTGCGTGGTTTCATCAACCAGTATAATTACTTTTCCTTTAAAATAATCGCTGTTGTTGGAGCCTACGTAAGTACCTTCACCGAAATAGGTAAACAAGCCCGGGGTTTTCAAACTGCTATTGGAGAACTTGACAAAGAGATTCCTTTGAGGAAGTAAAAGTTTGCTCAATTCAAAAATAGGAAAATCCGAAGGGTAATTTCGGTCATCAATAATCACTGCTTTGGCCTTTTGCATTTGTTTTCCAATATCGGCTAACTCCTTTTTCTTTAAATCGCCGTGGTGAATGTACAGGATGTCTTGGTCCAACCATTTATAACTTGGCTCAGTACTTTCGTCCGGATTGTAAAAGTTGATTTTGTTCGTCGGATAGGTTTTAATGGTATGCGTCAGGATTTCGTTGTTGCGTTGATAAGTCACAGTAACCAAGCTGTCATTGCTGCGCAAAAGTTTGGAACCAATGTCTCTCAACTGTGTCGGATAATTGGACGCCGGAGTTCTTTTTAAAAGGTCTTTGACTATTTGGGTGACTTCTTTGTCATTCACTTTCAGAATAACATCTCCTTTTTGCAGTGGGTTTTCTTTCGCCAAAATCTCATCATAGTAATCAATTACGACAGCTTGCTCTTCAATAAATTTAACTTCATACGCCGGATAATTTTTGCCCCAAAAGTCACTCAGGGTTTTGTTGCCGCCCCAAATATTAGCATGGGTATCATGAATGCGGGCAATCAATTCCAACATCGTCAGCGTGTATTCGGTTTTGTCTTTGGCGGCGATTGCTTTCGGAATAAACTCTTGCAAAACACCTTTCCAATCTTCTTCGATTAGGTTCTTATATGGAAAATAATATTGTATCATGTTCCAATAACGGTACAACGACAATAAGCGATAACCGGCATCAGGATGTACCATATCAGCATAAGCATTTTCGTTTTGGAAATTAGGATTTTTAACACCGGCATGAAAATCAATATAATAATGCTTATTATTTCTATCCGCATTCTTGATTTTCAACAGTTGGTTTTGCAGTTCCGCCGAAAAGCCGCTTTGGGTTAACCAATCTAAATCGGGTTTTATTTTGACTTCCTCCGGCTTAAAGGTTTCGGGTTTTCCTTCTTTTACCTCGCCCAATTTTTTAATCCATTCCAACAAAGCCAAATCTCTTTCTGTAGCGGTTTTGGCAGCCAGTATTTTAGGCGTGATTCTAAACAACTCAAAATCCCAGTTATAATCTCCTTTAGCAATTGCCGGATGATGGTATTTTAAGAAACCCCAAATCAGACCAAGCGTTTTTAGATTCTCCAATTGTATGGCATTCGGCGTAAAATCGGCAATGGTAGAACCTTGGGCAAACTCAGTATCCAAATCGGCGGGTAATTTTTCCTTTTCAAAGATTTTGGCATTCTTCAATTCTTTTCGGTCAATGTGCACTTCCAAATCATCAATCCAAATTTTTCCTTTGCCCACCAATAAACCGCCTAATACGATTTGTGTAGTTTCTTGCGGATTCATTTGAAGTATTATTTCAAATTTCTGCCAATCGTTGGTGCCTTTAATGCCTTTATTTTTCATGTTGTCAAAACCTATCGATGGATCAATTCGCATCCACAAACCGGCAAACCCGGTAGTAACATTCTCTGTTTTTAGATAACCGCTGAGTTTTATTCTGTTGCCTTCATAATTAGCAGGCAAAGTAAAGTTCCAAGCCCTAAAATTGGCCACATCACTGTCATTGCTAATCGATAAAGAATATTTGCCGCCATGCACTATGGTCGAGTCAACAACGGCAGTGAATTTTTCATTGCCAAATAGCGTCCAGCCAACCGCTTTACCATCGACGACCATTTCAATGTCTAAATTTAATATCGTGTTTTTGGGTTGTGCTTGCGCGTTAATCGCTAAGGTGAGGCAACAAGTAAACAGTAAAGAGAAAAAATGTTTCATGTATGGAAGTGGGTTTAAATGGATTGTATTTCAGGTTTTAAAATTGGGAGTTTCCTCGGTAAGTTGTTTTCCCTTTAACAAAAAAATAGGAAAGATTTTAATTTATGGTATCATTTTGCACAGTACCTAATTAATGCAAAAGTCTTAGAATGTGGATAAAGCATCAAAGATACTTGCAAGCTTACAACTCCCAACTGTCATCCAACAAAGCTTCTCGGTTTAAACTAAACCAACTGACCACTGGCCACTAAAAATTTAACCACAAAGAACGCAAAGAAGGCGCAAAGAACACAAAGTTTCTGTTGTCCGTTGTCCGTTGTCTGTTGTCTGTTGTCAGAAAATCTGAATATCAGAAAATCTCTGTGAAGCTCAATAATCTCTGTGAATCTCTGTGTAACATATTTAACAGCAAAGCATCTCGGTTATAAACCAAACCAACCGACTACTGACAAACGGCTCTCGATTAGCTGCGCTCAATTTGGCTAAAGCCTCGGGTCATTTTTTGTTCCGTTGCACTCCACAAAGAACACTCGAACTGACGAACCTTGTAACTTACAACCGACAACCGACAACCCACAACTTACAACTAATTTGCCTTGCTTAAAAAAAAACGCTACTTTTACCACCCAAACAACACTACCATGAGTCAAAAAGTATTGCTCACTTCCAAAGAAGTCAATATCATACTCCATCGTTTGGCTTGTCAGTTAATCGAAAACCACCTCGATTTTTCCAATACCGTTTTAATAGGCATACAACCGCGAGGCACTTATTTGGCCAACCGTGTCAAGGCTTTGTTGGAGCATGATTACCAAATCAAAGACGTTCAATTAGGTTTCTTAGACATCACTTTTTTTCGCGATGATTTTCGTCGGGGCGAAAAACAATTGGAAGCCAACAAAACCCAAATCGATTTTTTGGTAGAAGATAAAAAAGTGGTTTTTATTGACGATGTGCTATTCACCGGAAGAAGTATCAATGCGGCTTTAACCGCCGTTCAATCCTTTGGAAGACCCTCAGAAGTAGAACTTTTGGTACTGATCGACAGAAGATTCAGCCGCCATTTGCCCATACAACCCGATTACCGCGGACGTCAGGTAGATGTCATTAATGATGAAAAAGTAATCGTGTCTTGGAAGGAAAAGGATGGAGAAGATGCGGTTTATTTAGTATAAGGGAAAAGGGAAAAGGGATAAGGGAAAAGGGATAAGGGAAAAGGGATAAGGGATAAGGAATAAGAGAATTACGAATTTTAGCAGAGACAACAACATATAACTTACAACATACAACACCCGAGGCATTTGATATTAAGAAAAATTAATAATCGGAGCGCAGCGAAATAATACAACAAAAAAAATGTCCGAACTGTCAGTCAACCATTTACTAGGAATAAAATACCTGCAAAAGCAAGACATCGACTTGATTTTTGAAACGGCAGATCATTTCAAAGAAGTGATTAACCGCCCGATTAAGAAAGTGCCTTCATTGCGCGACATTACCATTGCCAATATTTTTTTTGAGAACAGTACACGTACGAAACTCTCATTCGAATTGGCGCAAAAAAGACTGTCAGCCGATGTAATTAGTTTCTCAGCAGCGCAATCTTCGGTTAAAAAAGGCGAAACGCTGATTGATACCGTAAATAACATTCTGTCAATGAAAGTCGATATGGTCGTGATGCGTCATGCCAATCCGGGTGCCGCTTACTTCTTATCACAAAATGTAAAAGCCAGCATCATCAACGCCGGAGACGGTGCCCACGAACACCCAACGCAAGGTTTACTCGACAGTTACTCCATCAGAGAAAGACTGGGCGAGGTAGGAGGAAAGAAGGTGGTAATCGTAGGCGATATTTTGCACTCGAGAGTGGCTTTGTCTAACATCTACGCTTTGCAAATGCAAGGTGCCGAAGTCAAAGTATGTGGCCCAAAAACACTCATCCCGAAATACATCGAAAGCCTGGGCGTAACCGTTGAACCCAACTTAAGAAAAGCTTTAGAATGGTGTGATGTAGCCAACATGCTTCGCGTGCAAAATGAAAGAATGGATGTGAATTATTTCCCATCGACCAGAGAATACGCACAGCAATACGGATTAGACAAAGCATTATTGGATTCACTCCAGAAAGAAATCATCATCATGCATCCCGGACCAATCAACCGTGGTGTTGAAATCACTTCGGATGTAGCCGATTCTCATCAATCGGTTATCTTGGAGCAAGTGGAGAATGGCGTTGCCATAAGAATGGCAGTGATTTATCTCTTAGCTTCTAAAATACAGCAATAAAAAAAGCCTCGATATTTCGAGGCTTTTTTGTTATTCTATTTTCAAATTTCTAAGTTGTTTCAACTTGTCTTTCAACGTGGCCAACTCTTCTTTTTTGAAGTCGATGTTTTTCATTACTTCTTTCACCATCGGATTATCTGCTTTCGCTTTGGCAAAGAATTGGATGTTATTCTCCAACTGGAAAATTTCTCCTTGTACTTCGTCAATTTTACGCATCATGAATACTTTTTCGTTGTCCAGTTTACGAGTGTCTGAATTGGCTAAATGGTCTAACTTGTTGGCATAACGCGCCATTTCGTTGTCTTTTTTGCTCAAGCTTAATTTCTCGAATAAAGCATCCAGGATTTTGTTGAATTTCCCTTCAATATGACGACGGGCAAAAGGTACTTTTCCAAAGCTTTTCCATGTTTCGATATGTGCTTTGATGGCATCTAAATCGGTTTTGTGTTCCCCAACCAATTCAAAAGCTCTCAAGGTTTCTAGGTAGGCTTTTTTCTTTTCAAAAGCTTCTACTTCTTCTTCATTCACCTCAGATTTCTGCTCTTTCAATTTCTCGAAATACTCATTACAAGCGGCTCTGAATTCTGTCCAAAGTTTGTCCGAGAACTTTCTCGGTACATGACCAATGGTTTTCCACTCTTCCTGAATTTGTTTCATTAATGGCGTTGTTGCAGCAAAATCAGTACTTTCTTTTAGCTCATTGGCTTTGGCCACTAACGCTTGTTTTTTAGAAAGGTTATCGTTTTGGTCTTTTTTAATGTCTTTGTAGAAAGAGTTTTTCAATACATTAAAACTTCTTACTGCATTTTTGAAAGCGGTCCAAGTGTCTTCATTGACTTCAGAAGGCACTTTTCCGGCCGCGAAGAATTGATTTCTCAAAGCTTCTACTTTTTCAATTTGGCCTAACCAAGCCGCATGAGAGTTTACTTTTTCTTGCGCCAACACTTCAATTTGTGCGATGATTTCTTTCTTCTTCTCTAAATTGGCCGTTTCACCTTCGCGTAGTTTTTCGTATAAACTTTCGCGTTTGTCGTGCATTTGTTTGGTCAATTCACTAAAGCGATTCCAAATTTCCTCACGTTGCTCGCGAGAAACCGGACCGATATCTTCTTTCCAAATGCGGTGTAAATCTTGTAGTTCACGGAAGGCTTTGTTGATGTCTTCTTCGTGAACCAATTCTTCTACACGCGCTATGATTTTTAGTTTTTGTTCTAAATTGTGTTTGAAATCTAAGTCACGTGCCTCACGGTCTAAGTGCAGAATGTCATAGAAATTCTCCAAGTGAAAGTGGTAATTGTTCCAAACGTGGTTGTACTTGTCTTTCGGAATAGCTCCGGCTACTTTCCAACGATCGCGGATGTCGTTAAATTTCTTCAACGTTACCGGGATACTTTCCTGACTGTGGATTAAGTTTTTAAGTTCCTCTACAATGGCCATTCTGTTTTCTAAATTGGCTTGTAGGTTGTTTTGTAAACTTTTAAAATGCGTATTTTTCTTGTCTCGGTATTGCGAGTACAATTGGTCAAATTTAACTTTTAAAGGAAAATGATAATGGAAATCTTCTGTAGTATCCGGATTTTCAGCGTGGAATTCGTCTTTTTTCTCTTCTATAAAATGGTGGTATTTTGACAAGAAAGATTTTTTCAATTCTTCCACATGGTCTTTAACCGACATCACTTTTTCTACTACGACTAGATTACCCAATTCATCCACCAATTGCTCCATGGATAAAGTTTCATAATCCAGCATTGGAATATCGTGACGTTCTTTTAACGATTCGTCTTCACCTTCTTCAGCATTCACTTCCTGAATAGCATTCATGGCAACATCACTAGCAGTTTGCACCGCCTGTTCGCTTACGCTCGAGTCATCGGCTACTTCTTCAGCAGTCAATTCAACAACAGTATTTGGAGTTTCTTCTGAAACCACTTCTACAGTTTCTTCAACCAATGCTTCTTTTTCAGCGGCAACTTCAATTTCGTCTTCAGTAAGTTCTTCGGTTAAAACCGCAGCTTCAGTCGCAGTTTCTTCTGTCACTTCCTCAGTAATATCACTTCCGGCTTCAACAGTTTGCACCGCTTCAGCTTCTTCTGCTTGGATTTCCTCAGTTGTTTCAGCTTCAACAGTATTACTGCTAACTTCCAACTCCGGACTTTCATCTTGAGCTGTAGTTTCCTGATTTTCAGTAGTGGTCACTTCCGGTGATTCGTTTACTACATTTCCATCTGCATCTTGCAGGTTATCATTCTTTTCTTCTAACATTTGTATAAATGTTTAAGGGTTACACATTATGAGGGCGAAAGATAGTAAAGATGCGTTAAAGTTCAAAGAAAATCGGCTTTTTCTATGCTTTATTGTGTTGATTATTTTTAGTAGGCAAAGCCTAGAACAAAAAAAAACGCTGTTGAATACAACAGCGTTTCTCTCTATAATTTATTTTTGAATTTAGTTGACTAAAACTTTTTTGGTCACTGAATCATTGTTGCTTGACAGTTTTATGAAGTAAAAACCTTTAGGCAAATTACCGATGGTATAGGTATTGTTTTCTAAAGTTGGTCTTTTAATTTGTTGTAAAATTTGACCGTTAATGGTGATGATTTCAATATCATCAAGCGCAATTTCAGTTGAAATAGTTACAATGCCATTGTTTGATGGATTCGGATAAAGGGAAACGGCATTTAAGCTTTCAAATGTGGAAGTTCCCAAAGGCAATCCCCAAACGGTAGTCACATAAGTGTTGTTGTCAATGTATGGATTTCTGTTGCTTTGACGAACATAGATAGCATTGTTTCTGTCGATTTCTCTTTGGCTTACAGGATCTTGCTGATTCCATGTCAATAAAATGTTTAGGAATGTTGGCGAGAATGATTGTCCGGTTGAACCATCAAACATAACCTTAGATAATGAATTGGAAGTTGAATAAAAACTAGCCAATTGGTCTTCATATCTTGTAACAAAGTAAAGTAACATTCTGGCAATATCACCTTTGAATTCGTCTATTGGTTCAAATACTGTTGAAGTAAATCCGGCAGAATAACCTGAGTTTAGATTCAAGCCTCTTTTAGAGCCATTAGAATAGGTATTGGTCGCATTGTTAACTCTTCCAAACGGAAAATCACCTCTTTGAGCATTCACGTGTTTATCCGAAGGAATAACAAAATGGGCGTCAGAATACATTGGGGTAACACCGTTTCCAAAATAGGATTGCGGTACCAAGTGCTCTCTGTTATAACGTTCACATTCATTATTTCCTAATGTACCATCGTCTTGTAAACCGCCACCGTACACAAACTCACATTCGCTTCCGGTTGGGTTTTCAGTATACATGTCTAACATTGTATCATTGTTCTCATAATACATATCAATGTCAGAAGTTAAATAGGTTGTATATAAACCCGAGTAAGTTCTGTCGTTGTGGCCATTGATGATATTGAACAATTGCGTTTTAAGCGTGTAACCTGTTCCGGTAGCCGTATTGTAATATCCCGGTGGAATGGCATTAACCGATTGGGTTTGTTGCGCAAAACCAACAAGTGTAAGACTAAAAAATAAAAGGGTAAAGATTTTCTTCATTTGTTTTTTTATATTTCTTTTCGTTCTAATAAGGCCATGTAAAAACCATCGAATCCGGTTTCTTGTGCCAAAATCTTAGTATCTTTTACAAAGGTAAATGATTTCCCAATCTCGGTAGTTAAGAAATGTTTAATTTGTTCCTGATTTTCAGACGGTAGGACTGAGCAAGTAGCATAAACCAATTTGCCGCCGGGTTTCACAATTTTAGAATAATTTTCTAAAACTTCAGCTTGTACTTTTCTGATGTTATCGATGAATTCAGGTTGGAGCTTCCATTTGGCATCAGGATTTCTTTTTAAAACACCCAATCCACTACAAGGTGCGTCAATCAAAACTCTGTCTGCTTTCTCGTGAAGTTTTTTAATCACTTTAGTCGAATCGATAATTCGGTATTCTATATTGAAAGCGCCGTTTCTTTTGGCTCTTAATTTTAATTGCTTGAGTTTACTTTCATACAAGTCCATGGCAATTAATTGCCCTTTGTTTTGCATTAAAGAAGCCATGTGCAGTGTTTTTCCGCCAGCGCCGGCACAAGTATCAACAACTCTCATTCCCGGTTGTACGTCAAGGAAAGCAGCGACCAATTGCGAAGAAGCGTCTTGTACTTCGAAGAAACCTTCTTTGAAAGCATCCGTTAAAAATACGTTGGCTCTTTCTTTTAGGACTAAAGCATCGGGTTGGTCTTTTAGGAATTCCGTTTCGATGTTTAAATCCATTAAAATGGCCCGAAGTTTTTCTTTGGTTGTTTTTAGAGTATTTACCCTAAGTATAACTTGGGCTTGCTTGTTTTGAGCTGCAATTTCTTTGGTCCAAATGTCTTCGCCTAATTCTTTTACACCGAGTTCATCCATCCAATCCGGAATAGATTCGCGCATTTTTCTGATTTTGGATAACTCGTCAAAGCGACCTTTAATTTTGCGTTCCGGCGTACCTTCTAATTGTCTCCAATCGGGAATTGGGTAACCGCGTAAAACCGCCCAAACGGCAAATAATCGCCATAATTGGTCACGGTCAAAAGGTTCTTTTACGTCGGCAATTTCCATGTAGAGTCTTTTCCAACGTACGATTTCGTAGATGGTTTCGGCCACAAATTTACGGTCGGAACTTCCCCAACGTTTGTCTTTTTTTAAGGCACGAGCCACCACTTTATCGGCATATTCCCCTTCGTTGAAAATGGCATTTAAAGAGTCAATCGTGGTATAAACTAAATTTCGATGTAATCGCATGTTGTAAAAAAATAAGCGTGCAAAGATATTCCTTTTTTGTTATGTAATGTTAAAATTAACAGGTTTAAAAAGGAATACGTTTGTTAAAATACAACAAGTAGGTGATGCGTCTAATAGTATTGGCTACAATTCAGGGCAATCTCTTTCAATTCTGCGCATTTCAATTTTTTCCGGCGCATGAATTACCAGTGGGAATTGTTCAATTTTCACCGAACTACTGTCTAAACCAAATCCTTTTTCTTCAGACAAACTGAGTTTTTTCATAAGGAAATAGGTATTCATAACTATTTTTTCGAAGAAAGTTAAATCGCTGTCGTTGGATAAGAATTTTTCAGAAAGCACAAACTTGAAATCACCTATGATGTTGTTTTTGTTCAAAGATTCATATCTACTGGTGATATCTACTTCGCCACGTACCACCATTTCTTTGATAACCTGTTTGAACATTAAATTAATCTTAGTTGGTTCACGGAAACCAAGGTAGAAATCAATTCTGTAGATGTCATCTTTGATAATTTCGGTAACTTTGTATTCTTTTTTGTAGGGTTCGCTTAAGATATTAACGTGAATAAACCAATACAAATCGGCTCTTTTAGGACGTTTTTGAAGTATGGAGTACATCACTTTTTCTTCAATTTCATCACTTCGGTTCGAATTGGTCATGTAAACCAAATGCGTAGCATATTTTGGAATCGAAAGATCAACACTCAATTCAGCTAAAACCTTTTTGTAGTTTTCAATTTTAACGATTTTAGTGTAGTTTTTACTAATTTGTTTTGCCAAATACCAAGTCGCCATAACACCAATTAAAGCAGAAGCAATTATTAAGGTTACAAATCCACCATGGATGAATTTTGGAAGAATGGCGGCCAAGAAACTGAATTCAATTATGAGATAAGCTGTAATAATGGCACCAATGATGTACCATTTTACCCTTTTCATAATTAAATAAAAATTCAATAAAATGGTGGTCATGATCATGCAAAGTACGATAGCTAGACCATAGGCATGTTCCATTGCGCTTGATTTTTCAAAGTACCAAACGATGCCAATACAACCTAAAAGCAATAACCAATTGATGGAAGGAATGTACAATTGTCCTTTTAATTCCGTAGGATATTTGATTTTTACTTTTGGCCAGAAATTCAATCTCATGGCTTCATTAATTAAGGTAAATGAACCACTGATTAAAGCTTGAGAAGCAATAACTGCAGCTAGTGTCGCAATTACTACCCCGATAGGTTGGAACCAATCAGCCATAATGAGATAAAATGGATTTCCGTCTTTTCCGCCTAATTGTTCTAATGTTTGGCCTTCATGGCTAATTAAATAGGCACCTTGGCCAAAATAATTCAGCAATAACATAGTTTTTACAAAAATCCAACTGATG
Organism: Flavobacterium sp. 102; assembly: GCF_003634615.1. Taxonomy (NCBI): domain Bacteria; kingdom Pseudomonadati; phylum Bacteroidota; class Flavobacteriia; order Flavobacteriales; family Flavobacteriaceae; genus Flavobacterium; species Flavobacterium sp. 102. The sequence continues at coordinate 2,255,490 of NZ_RBKX01000001.1, forward strand.
CGAATGTTTTTTCGTCCGCAATGTCCCATATCCGAATACAATGCCTCAGCTCCTGTAGTACAAAGGAATACAGCTCCCAAAACAAAAAAGCCTTCAGGATGAATTTGAAGTAATTCATAAGCATAATAAGGGTTTATTGCATTGAAAACAGAAAAGTCATTCATGATTTGTAATGCTCCTAAAATGCCCAACATCGAAAACCAAATCAGCATCATTGGGGCAAAAAACTTCCCTACTAATTTGGAACCAAATTGTTGTATGGTAAACAACACAAACAAAATACAAATTACAATAATTTGAATGGTTTGGGTTTCCATTTCATAAAAAGTATTGATACCTTCTACTGCAGCCGAAACAGAAATTGGCGGCGTAATGATACCGTCAGCCAATAGCGCACTACCACCAATAATCGCCGGAACAATAAGCCATTTAATTTTGGTTCTCTTAACCAACGCAAACAAAGCAAAAATCCCACCTTCACCATGGTTATCGGCACTTAGGGTTATGATTACGTATTTAATGGTGGTTTGTAGTGTTAGCGTCCAAAATACACAAGATATTCCACCGAGAACAATGTCTCTTGAAATTTCATGAACGCCAAGGATAGCTTTCATTACATAGAGCGGCGAAGTACCGATGTCTCCATAAATTATTCCTAATGCTACTAATAATCCGCCAACGGATAATTTGCTATGAAGACTACTATTATGCGAACTCATAATGAAAAGTTAAAGACTGCAAATTTATATTTTTTTGAATTACCTGATTGAGGAATACCCAATTATTTTTAAAAACAAAAGACATCGCCTAAACGATGTCTTTTTTCAACAACAAAACTATATATAAAACTTAACTTCTTCTGTTTCCTTTTGAACCGCTGTCACTTCTTTGTGAATTGCTTCTTTGACCAGACATTTCTCTTTGTCCGCCTGAGTTTCCTCTCGGGCTCGACATTTGTCTTTGGCTACCGGAATTAGCTCTTTGGCTTGACATTTCTCTTGGAGCACTGCTTCTAGGCGATTCATAACTCCTGTTATTTCCGTTTGAAGTCACTGCTCTTGGTGATTCGGAACTTCTGCTGCTACCATTTGAACTTACCGCTCTTGGAGACTCACTTCTTTGATTTGAATTTACTCTCGGTGAAGCTTCTTGTATTCTAACCGTTCTTGGCGACTCATTGCTTCTAGTGTTGCCATTAGAAGTTACGACTCTTGGAGATTCATTTCTTTGATTTGAATTTACTCTAGGCGAAGCTTCTTGCGTCCTAACCGTTCTGGGAGATTCACTCCTTGTATTAGCATTTTCTCTTGGTGAAACTCCTGTATTAGCGTTGTTTCGTGTATTGTTATTAGCCAATTCTCTATTGCCAACAGTTCTGGTGTTTCTGTTTTGGTCTAATTCACGACGGTTGGTATAACCGGTATTTCTAACTTGGAAAGAACGATTTGGATAGCGTACTTCATAACCATTTCCTCTTCTTCCGCCTCTGTAATAACTATTATAAGCCACTTGACATCTTCTGTTATTTACGTAATTATAGTGGTGGTGTAAGTTGATATGGATACCAATATTACTTCTGTATCTGAATATTGGAAACGGAGTCCAAGCATAATAGTAACTTGGATAATAGCCCCAATACCATGAAGAATAATAAGGTCTGTAATTACCAACCCAAAAAGAGGTATAGATTACAGGTGTATAAGAATAAACCGGTTCGTAAATATAATTTGGGCCATACATATATACGTCCCCAACTACTTGTACTTGAACACGATTATCTCGGTCACGTTGAACTTCAACTGTAGCTACATCTTGAAAAGTATCTCGACCTAAAACCGATTGAATTACAATTAAGTGGGCGTTGCCTTCAGCCGTTTCAATGACACGCAAATAATCAACTTGATTGTCTTCGTTTAAATCCAAATTGGAAATTTGAATTTTTGGGTCATTTAATCTTCTTTCAAAATCGGCTAAATCTCTGGAATCTCCAAAAATAGAAGCTACCGCTTTTAAATCAAGATTATCACTGATTTCAGAATTATAGGCTGAAACCGTAGTTCTGTCTTGCGCAAAAACCGCAGTGATGCTCAACAAAGACAAAACGGACAAGGTTATAATTTTAGTTTTCATAATATAATGTTTTAATATGGAATAGTTTTGAAAGCCAATATCCAATTACTGTGCCATAGAAATTCTTGAAGTTTTTTTAACTAATTATTAACTGGCTTAAAATTTGTATATTCGTTTAAAATCCTAGTGTTTACTATGAAAAAGTCATTTTGTATATCGTTATTTTTTTTTCTTTTTATACTTTCCAAAGTAAATTCACAAACGTTTCAATCGGTTACTATCGATACTATTTTGAATGATAAAATTAGTATCAGGGCGATAACAATTATTGAGGATAAAGTATATTTCTCCGGTGATAAAAGTAGAATTGGTTATGTTCAAACGCCTAAAAGAGAAGGAGAAATTGATAAAACAATTGTTACCGACACTTTGCAATATGAATACAGAAGTTTGGCGACTAATGGTAAATATTTCTTTGCTTTGTCTATCGGAAATCCGGCCAAATTGTACAAGTTTTCAAAGAATTTAATGGATAAAACGCTTGTTTATCAGGAAAAAAACGAAAGAGTTTTCTACGACAGTATGCAATTTTGGAATGAAAATGAAGGTATTGCTATAGGTAATCCAACGGCTGATTGTTTGTCGGTTATTATCACTCGTGATGGTGGCAATACTTGGAGGAAAACAGATTGTGAAAACTTGCCTTTAATAGTAGATGGTGAAGCAGCATTCGCAGCCAGTAACACCAATATTGTTCTAAAAGGGAATAACGTTTGGATAGTTTCCGGCGGAAAGAAATCCAGGGTTTTCCATTCTCCTAATAAAGGGAAAACTTGGCAAGTGTATGAAACACCTATCGTTCAAGGAGAATCTATGACCGGAATTTTCACCGCTGATTTCTATGATGAAAAGATTGGATTTATCGCCGGGGGCAATTATGAAAAACCAACCCAAAACTTTCAAAACAAAGCAATCACCACAGATGGTGGAAAAACTTGGAGTTTGATAGGGGAAAACATGGGTTTTGGGTATACTTCTTGTGTGCAATTTGTACCAAAATCAAATGGTAAAGGAATAGTTTCAGTAGGCGCAAGTGGTTTGTATTATTCTGCCGATAGCGGAAATAGTTGGAAACAATTCTCAACTGATGCAACTTTATACACAATAAGATTTTCGGATGAAGACACTGCTTTTGCAGCCGGAAAGAACAAAATTATCAAAATTGAGTTCAAAAAATAAGAGAGCCATTTTGACTCTCTTTGCTTTTATCTTCTAGGTCTTTTGTCGCGGTATTGTTGTAATAATTTCCGATTAAAACCTTCTTCTGCTTTTTTGAGTTTCAAAATTTTCACGGAGGAAATTACGCCTTTCAAACTCGCTACAAATTTTTTCTTTGCTTGATGCAATTCCTCTTCAGTGCTTTCCATTTGTCCCAAGAGTGTTGAAGCTTCTTTTTCAGATAAATTGTCAAATGATTCATCATCAATTCGATCCATATAGCCTTTTAGTTTTTGCTTTCTGATTTCGTGTTGCTTTTCTTCAAAAGCGTTATATAATGGCCAGAACTTAGCTGCTTCATCCGGTGTTAAAGACAATTCATTGGTGATGTAAGCCACTTTCATGGATTTAATTTGTTCTTTCTTTTCTTTCAATAAACGACCGCCTTGAGCAAAGGAGTTTATCGAAAAAAGCATAAGTATTGCGATAAGTATTTTGTTGATTTTCATATCTTTAGTCTATAAGGTATTGTTCTAAATCGGCGTTGTTTAATAGTATTTCTTCCATAGCTTCATCTTGAAGATTTAACTCTAGCTTCATTTTATCTAAATCTTCTTTGTCCAAAAAATTCGCAATTTCATCATTAGATATCGTTGTATGATTGTTAAGGTAATCTTCTAAAGCAATGGCATCAATTTCTTCAGGTGAAGTTTTGAAAGTATTAAAAACAGGTATGGACAACATCATTACTACAACTGCCGCAGCAGCATAATACCAAGTTTTTTTTCTGCTAAAAATTGAAATCACTTTCGGTTTTTCAGATGGAAGTTGTCTTAGTATTTTAGCGTTAAACGAATCGAAGTAACCTTCAGGCGTAGTAAATCCTGAGGTGATTTTAGGTTCGTTATCGAGTTTAAATGGTTTCATAATCGTTTGACAAAGTTAAGAGGATAAGGTTTAATTGGTATTCATAAAATCTTCAATTTTTTTCACAGCATGATGGTAAGATGCTTTCAAAGCACCAACCGACGTACCTAAAATCTCCGACATTTCTTCGTATTTTATTTCTTCGTAATACCTCATTTTAAAAACCAATTGCTGCTTTTCGGGCAACAAAATGATGGCTTTTTGAAGCTTGATCTGGATTTCATTTCCATCAAAATAATCATCAGCTTTTAAATTTTCGACTATTTTGGTTTGCATGGCTTCGCTGGTTGTTCCGTTGCGTTTGGCCTTTAGATTGATGAAAGTAATTGCTTCGTTGGTTGCAATTCGGTACATCCAAGAGAACAATTTACTATCGCCTTTGAAATTTTTGAGATGCTGAAAAACTTTGACAAAAGTATTTTGCAACACATCATCGGCATCATCATGGTTTAATACAATGTTGCGAATATGACTGTACAAAGGCCTTTGGTAATCCCGCAAGAGTTTTTGAAACGCAACATTCTGCGTTTTAGGATCTAATAATTCCCGAATAAAATCCTTTTCTTCTTGCAAAGCAATAATTTAACTGTTGGAATAAAGATAATCGAAAAGGTTTAATCCAACCCGAAAATTATGGTGTTTCTGTCGGACTAGTTGTTGTTTCTGCTGGTTCTGCAGCCGGAGTTGTGGGCAAAACAAAAGTCGGTTCCGCCACCGGAGTTTTCGGAAATACCGGAATGTGAATTTCTGTTACCCATTTCGACGGTTGTTTGATGTCGTCAATAGTTTTGGTGTAAACCTCCGTATATTTTCCGGCGAAGTTTTCTTGGAAGCCATTGTCTGCAATGTGCTTTCTGGCTTTTGTCCAAGCTTCTTGTGTATGCGAATAATCTCCGGTCAAAGTCGTTTTCAAACAAGTAAACGGTACAATTTCGCCCGAAGTGACATCGCTTCCCGAAGTCACAAATACTTGTTTTGTGGTTGGTACACAAACAGAAAAAGTTACGATATCATTTGCCACATCATAGCGTTCATATTGTACAAAAGGTTTTCCGGCCATCGCCAATTGGTTCTTCTTAAAGAAATGTACCATTTTCGGCATAATGATTTTGATGTTTTTTGATAGGCTTTTAATTTTACAGGAAACGGTTTGCTTTAGGCAAAAACCTGAACTACGTTGTACAATGCCATTGACTTTGATGGAATAGGTTTTCATTTCGTAATCCAAAGTCTTGTCGAGATTTCTCAAACTCTTTTCAAAAGCATCGGTCAAAATATTAGACATTCCGCCATCGAAAAACGTATTGATTTTGGTCAACAAATCCATTTTACCTTTACTGTGAATGGTTACTTTGGTACCACCGACAGTGTCTTTAAATTTCATGTGAATGGTTGCAGTCGTACCGTTGAAATTCCCTTTTTGGACCAAACTGTCATTTTCCTTAACAAAATAAGTTTTGATAAAACCTTCATCGCCGTCTTTTTGCCAAGAAAAATTAGCACCTGCGCCCATGGTTTTGGCAGGATAGTTAAAAGTAATGTCATGATTTTTGGTCATCCAAGAACCAAAGGTTTCCCAATTTTTATAATCATTGACATAATCAAAAACAATACTTTTCGGACTGTGAATGACCATACTTTTGGATACTTCAAAATCGCCTTTTTGCGTTGCTACATAAACGGTAACGCCTACAAAAGCTAATAATACTAGTAGGAATATATATTTTAGAATTCTCATCAGTCGATTTTTAGGTGACACAAAGTTAAGATAAAACATTTAACTTTTGATATTTACAGATTGAGTATATTTGTTAGTAATCAAAGCATCATTTATGAAAACCAAAAGCGAACTTCGAGGCATTTTATTCAGGCATTTAGACGGTATTACAACAGTTCCGGTTGCCTATTCACTTTATAAAAAAGGAGTACTGGATTATATTTTGCAGGAGCAAAAAGTTTTATTGGAAGAGTTGGTACAAAAATTCAACGCCAATGATGGTTATTTGAATGTTGCACTTCGCGTATTGGTTTCACAAGGTTGGTTAAGTCAAAGTTTTGACAATCAAAATAATGAAATCATTTTTAGTGTAAACGATAATAGCGAACTGGCTTTTTTATTGGTTTCCAATTATGAAGGTGTTTTCGAGTTACTGCAATTTACAGAACATTTTCATCCGCGAAAATTTGAAGTAGAACCGTTTGAAATGCTCAATGATTTGTTCCAAAAATACAAGACGAACTTTGGCATAAAATTGTCAGAAGATGAAAAAGTGCGTTCCATTCAAGAGCAAGTTTTATATCATATCGAAGGGAATTTGGTTGGGCCAACCATCGTAATGCTTGGCATGACCGGAATGTTTCATAAGTATTTCATGGAAACCTCTTTCCGTCCGGAAGAGTTTCACAAGAAGCCGGAATGTTTTGCAGTAATTTTAGATTTTCTAACGCATTTGGATTGGTTTATCAAAAAAGGCGATCACTACCAATTCACTGAAACAGGTTTGTTTTATGCCAAAAGAGCCGCAGCTTATGGTGTAACGGTTTCTTATATTCCGACGTTGCGCAAAATGGACGAACTGCTTTTTGGGAACGCTTCGATTTTGCGAAATGTAGGCGAACACGAAGCTGAGTTGCATGTTGATCGTGAAATGAATGTTTGGGGAAGTGGCGGTGCGCATGCTGAATATTTTAAAATTGTAGACGAAATCATCATCGAATTATTCAACCGACCGATAGCTGAGCAACCTCAAGGCATTCTTGATATGGGTTGTGGCAACGGCGCTTTTTTGGAACATATTTTTGATGTGATTGAACGCCAAACGAAAAGAGGCAAAATGCTCGATGACCATCCGCTGTTTTTGGTTGGTGTCGATTATAATGAAGCCGCTTTGAAAGTCACTCGTGCCAATTTAATCAAAGCCGATATTTGGGCTAAAGTGATTTGGGGTGATATTGGTCGCCCACAATTATTAGCCGATACTTTAACAGAAGATTACAACATCGATTTAAAAGAATTGCTCAACGTGAGAACTTTTCTCGATCATAACCGCATTTGGGAAGAGCCAAAAAGCAAAACACCTAACCGAGTTAGCACATCAACCGGAGCGTTTGCCCATCGAGGAAAAAGAATCAGTAATAATGATGTCGAAGATAATTTATTGGAACACTTATTAAAATGGTCGCCGTTTGTGCATAAGTTTGGTTTACTAATAATCGAATTACATACGATTCCGCCTGAATTGACTGCAGAAAATATCGGAAGAACTGCCGCAACGGCTTACGATGCGACACATGGTTTTTCAGATCAATATATTGTAGAGATTGACGTTTTGCACAAAATTGCAGCTGAAGCCGGATTGTTTTCGGATGATAAAGTATTTACCCGATTCCCGAATTCTGATTTGGCAACGGTTAGTGTGAATCTTTTTAAAGGAAAAATTGCTTAATGTTTCATAAACATTTTTATCACAAACAACATAGCGATAAAAAGTAAAAATGCGATGAGGATTTTATAACTTCCTTTATAGACCTTGCTGTGTAATGCTTTGTCTTTGCCATAAGCATAAAAAGCGGCGATTACAAAAGCAACAAAAAACAGAGCGGCGAAAATCCATTGACCAGTTGTGAACATTTATTTCAAATTTTCAACAAAAATACTCAAATGTATTGTAATGTTATAACTTGCAGTATCAATTAATTTAGTTAAAAATGCAAAAACAAATCAACGCAGTAAAAGAATTTCATACCGCCTTCGGATTGGGTGTAAGCCACGAAATGAAAGGCCATTTGGGCGAACAAAAGAACATGTTGCGCTTCAATTTGATGAAAGAAGAAAACGAAGAATACCTCGAAGCGGTTCAAAATAATGATTTAACTGAAATTGCGGATGCTTTAGGCGATATGCTTTACATTTTGTGCGGAACCATTTTAGAACACGGCCTGCAACACAAAATAGAAGAGGTCTTTGACGAAATCCAACGCAGTAATATGAGCAAATTAGGAGAAGATGGTAAACCAATTTATCGTGAAGACGGCAAAGTGATGAAAGGTCCGAATTATTTCAAACCGAGTTTTGAGGAAATATTGAGGTAGTTTTTTAAATTATTCGATGTAAAATTTATTTCATAAAAAAAACCATTCGCTTTAGCAAATGGTTTTTTTATTTAAGGATTTATAGTTAATTATGAACCGCATCACAACAATGATGTTCCATAAAACTTTCGGTTTCTTCGTGCCAAGGGAAAGCGGCGTTGTATTTGTTGTTTTCCCAATAGAACGCTTTGCGGGTTTTGGGTTCGTTGCCTTCTTCGTTCATCGTTTCTGAATTGTACATTCTGCCGTTGGCGATCGTATAACGTAACGTAGCCGAGTTTTGAATATCGTCTAAAGGATTTTTGTCTAAGACTAGAATATCCGCCAATTTGCCGTTTTCAATGGAACCAATGTCTTTTCCGGCACCGATATAATTGGCCGCATTGATGGTAGCGGTTTTCAAAGTTTCCAGATTGCTCATGCCACCTTGGTTAATGCTCCACAATTCCCAATGTGCGCCTAAACCTTGTAATTGTCCGTGAGCGCCCATATTTACTTTTACACCGCTATCCGCTAGTTTTTTAGCTGTTTTTGAAGTTAGGATATGGTCGTTTTCATATTCTTCATCCGGCGCCATCGTGCGGAAACGAGAGCGTGAATCAATGATACTTCTTGGCGTAAATTGCAATAGTTTTTTGTTTTCATACACATTGGTTTTTTGGTACCAATAATATTCAGCATTCAATCCGCCATAGTTGACAATCAGCGTAGGCGTATAACCAACACTACTTTTGCCCCATAGTTCCAAAACATCTTTATAGACCGGTGTTACCGGAATATTGTGCTCCACGCCGGTATGTCCGTCAATCACCATCGTCATGTTGTGAAAGAAATTAGAACCGCCTTCAGGAACTACGTTAATCCCTTCTTCACGAGCCGCTTGCAACACTTGTTGGCGTTGGTCACGACGCGGTTGGTTGTAACTTTTTACAGATAACGCACCAAAAGCTTTCGTGCGTTTGATAGACGAACGAGCATCATCAAGATTATTGACTAAGGCTTTAAAATCGCCATCAGCACCATAAAGGATAAAACCGGTGGAGTAAATTCGAGGACCAACCATCGCACCACTTTTTACCATTTCTGAAAGTGTAAATATCGACTCTGTATTCGATGATGGATCATGAGAAGTCGTTACACCAAAAGCCAAATTAGCATAAAACTGCCAGTTTTGTTGGGTTGTCAATCCGTATCTGAAAGCGCCAACGTGTGCGTGTGCATCGACCATTCCGGGCATTAAGGTTTTTCCGCTTAAGTCATATACACGAGCATCGGCAGGAACGGAAACGTCATTAGCATTTCCTACGGATTCTATACGGTTTTGGTTAATGATTATCGTACCTTTTTCAATTACTTTATCGCCATCCATCGTAATGATTCGAGCATTGGTTAAGGCAATTTTACCTTTTGGTTTGTCTACTTTAGAAGTTAAACCAATTTTGATTGCGTTATCCGTTGGTTTCTCCACTTTTTCAGGCGAACCAGGCAAGAAAGTAAATCGGTCTTTTAATTCGTTTACAAAATAACTGTCGCCTAAGGTCCACATTATTTTTTGACTGTTGGTGGCCCAATGCAAATTGATTCCCGCATCTTTCGTCAATTCTGAAACAGGAACAACAGTGGATTTATTGTCCAAATCAATTTCTTGACCGTTCATGTTTAAAGGTGCCACATAGGCTTTGTGCAAATGCATAAAAGCAATCCATTGGTTATCCGGACTCGGAACCAAACGATTAGCATATTTTGATTTGATGTGTGTTCTTTCGTCATTTCCGGTCAAATCCACGCTTTTCAATTCTTTGGTCAAACTACCAAAAAATACACCGCCGGTTTGGTAAAAAATACGATTCCCATCTTTCGTAAATAAAGGATACTGACCGTTTTCGGTAATAAATTTAGTTGTTCCACCTGTGACGCTAATGGTATAAATTCCCGATTTTTTAGAAAAAGCCATTCCTTGGTCGAGGTTGCCCGCTTCTTTTCTGTAAACAATAGTTTTTCCGTCAGGCGATAGGGAAGGTGTTCTGAAAATGCCTTTCTCCGAGCTTAACTTCACCGAATTTTTCCCATCTAAACCTACTTTTCGAATGCTACCCAATTCGGTATCATTCCAAGTCACATAAATAACATTTTTGCTGTCTGCAGTGAAAGTTGGTTCGGCTTCAAAGTCGGCGCCGTTGGTTAATCGTTTTGGCGTTCCGTTGGGTAATGTTTTTGTCCAAATGTACCCCAAAGCTCTAAAGGCCATGGTCTTTCCATCAGGCGAAGTTACCGCATCGCGTATCATTTTTACGGTAAAATCATTGTCTGAAATCAGCGTATTGAAATGCAGGCGGTCTGCCACGTCAATAGCTACATCTGCTGTAAACGGAATATTAGTAGCGGTTGATGTTTTGGTGTTGATTTTATTGATTTTTCCGCCAAACCAAATCACGATATCTTCATTATTTGGTAACCAGTTAAAGTTAGGATAAACCCCAAACAATGCCCAAGCGGTTTGTTGGTCTTTGTCGAGTTTGTCAAAAACCGGCCATTCTTCACCTGTTTCTAAATCGTGTAAATATAAAACCGTACTCGTTCCGACTCTTTTGATATAAGCCAATTTTTTTCCGTCAGGAGACACTTGCGGACGAGCTGCGCCACCCGGTCCGCCGGTGATGGTTTCGAGTTTTCCGGTTTCAAATTCGTAACGTTTGATGACATAGATTTCATTGTGCGGATCTTTGTTGTATTGGAAAAAACCGCCGGGATACATGTCTTCGCTGAAGTATAAGTACTTTCCATCTCTTGAAATATTGGGTTCGTTTACGTCTTGTTGGTCATTTTTGCGTTTGGTTAATTGTACACCGCTTCCGCCACTGATATGGTATTGCCACATTTCTCCGGCACCGGCAGAGCGTTGTGAAGTAAAATTCTTTCTGCCCACAATATAATTCCCGTCAGGCATCCAAGCCGGATTGCTCATTAATCGGAAATCTTCTTTAGAAACCTGTTGGGCATTGGTACCATCGGCATTCATCACCCAAAGGTTATCGCCGCCACCGGCATCGCTGGTAAAAGCAATTTTTTTTCCGTCCGGACTAAAACGCGGTTGGATTTCGAAAGGAATTCCGGAGCGCAACACTTTGGCTTTGCCACCTGAAATTGGTAGGCTATAAATATCACCTAGCATATCGAAAACAATAGTCGTTCCGTCAGGGCTGACATCTAAGTTCATCCACGTGCCTTCGGAAGTAGTGAAGTTTTGGGTTTTATAGTTAAAACTGTCACCGGGTTTGGCAACATCCCATTTGGGTGTTTCTTTATCTGTTTTTGCTGTTTCTTGAGCGTTGGTAATATTGAAAGTTAGGGCAACGAGTAAAAAAGAGAGTTTTTTATACATTGTAAAAAGTTTGAATGTTATAGTGTTGATAAAAGTAGCAAAAAAAGAGGGATAAGTTAAAAGGGAAAAGGGATAAGTTTTGTGATTTGGAATTGCATGCGGACATTGAGCTTTTACAATTTTAAGAATTGGAGTTTCTAACAATGCTACATATGAATACAAATAATAATTTACTCTTGCGAACTTATATTCTCAATTTTAACCAAATTTACCAAATCTCACAGCATAAAACAATCCCCACTAATAGCTAATTTTACGCTGTCTTCATGGTTTTTTTACTTAGAGGAAGATGTTAAGGGTTGTGGCAAATTTTTTATTTAAAATAAAATAGTCACAAATCTGTGACAGAAAATTAAAATTAAATCAAATGGTCACAAAAACTGTGGCAAAATTTTTGTGTAGGTAAAAATGGTCACACAAAATTGCAATGATGAAAAAAAAATCAGGCATCAGTAAGATACTAGGCGTTACCCACAATGACATGGCTATGTTATTAAAAATCAGTCGCAGTCAATGGTCTATGTATGAATCAGGAAAAAGAGATTTGCCGCTATCAAGCAAGTTGCTACTGACGGAAATACTGACTTATGTCAAAACGCCTTCAGCCAAGTCCCAAAATCAAATGCTTCATATAACCAAACAAGACTCACTAATGAAAGCGTCAATACAACGCCAGTTGCAGGAAAACGAATTCCAACAATTGCTTGCTGCCAGACAAACAGTTATTTTGGAACAAAAACAGGAAAAAAGTGTAAGGAAGTTGCTTTTGGTTTCCTATTTATCCAATAATGACCATAAGAACAATGACTTACTCAAAGTGATGGAAGCTAAAGCGATTAAGCAATTAGAAAATAGCAGTCAGCTTCTTATTCTGCAACACAAAATCAAACAGGCTACACTGCAACTCGAACATGAAATGTTGTTGAAGGCTTTAAAAGAAGAACAATGACGACAAGAGGTTAAATAATTCAGTTTCCTTATCTCTTTTTACTTATGCTTTCTTATTCAACTTACTATTCTTATACCCATAAATAAAATAAAAGACCAGTCCGATAAGCAACCAAATCCCGAACCATTGCCAGTTCGAAACTGCCATTCCTGTTAGTAAATAACAACAAGAGATAAGTCCGAGTAACGGAATTAGAGACAAATTTTTAAGGAATGCCAATACCGCCATAACGACACACAATATTACAAAGACAACCATTGGGGCATTTTTAGCAAAAAAGTTGTCAGAATAACTAAAAGTACTTGGGAAGAAAGTAGGCAAGAAGTATTGAACCGCTCCAAAAGCACCCAAACAGATTAATGGAAATAGGTACTTAGAATTGATATACGGAATTCGGAATTTGCCTTTAGTCGCACGTTCGGCTAATTCGGCTTCGCTTTGCGGAGACAACATCAGTACACCACCACAAACTAAGACGAAAGCGAATAAAGTTCCGATACTGGTAAAATCTAATACAAAGTTTTCATCTGTGAAGAATATCGGAATTCCAACGACTAATCCGGTTACTATAGTAGCAAATCCGGGTGTTTTATGTTTGGGATGAATTTCGGCAAATTTCTTTGGCATTAATCCGTCACGACTCATCGTCATCCAAATACGCGGTTGTCCCATTTGGAATACCAGTAATACACTGGTCATCGCTACGACAGCTGCAATAGACACTATGAACAACATCCATTTTACCCCTTTTAAAGCAAAGATTTCAGCCAATGGATCGCTTACGCCAAGTAAGTCGTATTTCACCATTCCGGTTAAAACTAAAGCTAAAATAATATAGACAATAGTACAAATCACTAAAGAATAAATCATACCGCGAGGTAAATCGCGTTGCGGGTTTTTGCTTTCTTCCGCTAAAGTTGACACCGCATCAAATCCTATATAAGCAAAGAAAACAGCAGAAACGCCGGCCATTACACCGCCAAAACCATTCGGCATAAATGGTGTCCAATTGTCTATATCAACATAGGTAGCTCCAACAATAATCACTAAAACAATAATCGCTAATTTGATGTAAACCATTATGTTACTAAAGTTTCTGGATTCTTTAGTGCCTTTGTAAACCAAATAAGTAATTAAAACATTAATCAGAACAGCCGGTAAATCAAAGATGATTCTTAATCCGCCAATAATAGGTGCGTTATTCCAAGCATTCAATCCTTCTCCGGTTTTGCTAGCCTCAAAAGCAGCGTGTGCCGATTTGTAGTTGATGGTCAACCATTCTGGTAAATGAAGGTGAAAACTTTCGAGTAAATTGGTAAAATAACCACTCCAAGAAAACGCTATATAGATGTTCCCAATGGAATATTCCATAATCAAAGCCCAACCGATTATCCAAGCAAATAATTCCCCAAAGGAAACATAAGCATAAGTATAAGCACTACCCGAAACCGGAACGCGAGAAGCAAATTCGGCATAACACATGGCAGTAAAACCACAAGCGATAGCACAAATGATGTAAAGAAAAACAACACCCGGACCGCCTGAAAAACAAGCGTTTCCTATAGCGCTAAATGTTCCGCCACCAATGATGGCTGCTATTCCGAAGAACGTTAAATCTTTTACAGTGAGTACTCTATTTAAGCCGGAATGCTCTCCGTCACCACCTTCTTTAAGAATTACAGAAGTTGATTTTTTTCGGAACAGATTGGATAATAACATGGTTTTCTGGTTGGTTATGTTAACAAAAAAACAAATATAAGATAAGATAACAAAAATCATGTTTTTAATCTTATTTTTTAAATAAGTTTGGTTAAGATTTGGTCAAAGCCAAAAACTATAATCCAATAGGAAAATACAATTAGAAGGTGCTTTTTTTAAACCAATTAACGAAGTACTTTTGCACCACGAAAAAATAACATTTAAACCATACACATTATGTCATTAGTAGGAAAAAAATTCCCAAGTATTACAGTAGATGCCATCTCTCACATGGGAGACAATTTAAGAATCAATGTGCTTGAAGAAGCTACAAAAAACAACAAGAAAGTACTTTTATTTTGGTACCCAAAAGATTTTACTTTCGTTTGTCCAACAGAATTACACGCTTTTCAAAATGCTTTGAGTGATTTTGAGAGCAGAAACACTATCGTAATCGGTGCTTCTTGTGATACCAATGAAGTGCACTTCGCTTGGTTGAATACACCAAAAAACAACGGTGGAATTGAAGGTGTAACTTATCCTTTAATTGCTGATACAACCAGAAATTTATCGGCTGCTTTAGATATTTTAGATGCTGAATGGGTTTATGACGCAGAATTGAATGACGAAATTTTAGAAGGTTCCAACGTGACTTTCAGAGCGACTTATTTAATTGACGAAACCGGTAAAATTTTCCACGAAAGTGTAAATGATATGCCATTAGGAAGAAACGTAAATGAGTATTTGAGATTGATCGATGCTTACACGCACGTACAAACTAAAGGTGAAGTTTGTCCGGCCAACTGGGAAGAAGGTAAAGAAGCAATGAACGCTGATAGATTAAGCACTGCTGCTTATTTAGCACAAAACTAATAAGCCATGTTAATCGAATTAAACGAAGATACTTTGCAAAATTTGGTCGACACCAATGAGAAAGTAGTGGTTCAATATTCGGCTTCTTGGTGTGGGAACTGTCGTATCATGAAACCAAAATTCAAACTATTGGCTTCACAAAATGAAGGAATGACTTTTGTTTTGGTCGATGCAGAGAATTCTCCTGAATCCAGAAAATTAGCTAATGTGTCTAACTTGCCAACCTTTGCCACTTTCGTAAATGGTAAATTGGTCAACCAAACACAAACCAATAAAGCGGAAGTTTTAGCCGAATTAGTAACCGAAATTGTATAATAGATTTTAGACTGACTTAGACAATTTAGAGGTTGACCATCTAAGATGTCTAATAATCTAAGATGTCTAATAATCTAACAATCTAAAAAAAATGAAACTACCTGTTATCAAACATTTGACTCAATTTATAGAGGACAATGATCAAGATTATTTGATAGAAACTATTGAAGTATTAGAAGCCTTAACCGAAGTTCCTTCATTGAAAGATGAAGAATTGGATGTGATTGGCGAATTAATCTCCAATATGTATGGTGCGCTTGAAGTGCATAAAATGGTCAAAGACGGCAAAGACAAAAAAGAAGCCCTCAATGATTTTATGAAACGCGTCTTAGGCTCCATTGATAAATAACAAAAACGTCCCGATAATCGGGACGTTTTTTTATGGTGTGAAAACTGATTTGTAATTGTTCCAATAGCGATAAATTAAAAATAGATTGCCTAAGAAAAGTAAGGCCGCAATCCATAAAGTTTCCGGTGACATAAAATAATTGATTAGTAAAATATTCAAGGTTACCGGTAAAATAACAATATTGGCTAAGGTAACATACCGACCTATAACATACGAAATGCCACATAACAATTCAACCGCTTTGGCCAAAGGGATTAAATAGGTAGAAGCCACTAAACCGGTATTAAATGCTTTGAAATTTCCGGTGGCTTCTGTTTCGGGAGCTAATTTCAGGAAGAAACTAATTGAGGCAAACAGTAAAAATAATCCAATAAGGATTCGAATAATAATGGTAGCGATTTTCATGATGATTGAATTTAATTGATTGTTCTATCAAAGTTAAACAAAAAAAGTAAAGATTTTTATGAAAGCTACTTATTTCATTATCAGATGTTTTACGTTGGTTTTGTCTGAGTTTTTTGAAGTTACTCAGATTGCCGGTTTTTATAAACGAAACATTATTTTTTGTTGTAATTTTGATTTCTTTAAAAAGCACTCCTTGAGAACCATAATTTCTAAAAAAAATGTCCCAACCGATACTTTCAAAAACCAATTATTGGCTTGGTCGCAACAATTCAGTCAAGTAGTTTTTTTGGATTCCAATGCCTATCAACAAAAGTATTCTAGTTATGACTGTGTTGTAGCTCTTGATGCTTTTACATCCATAAAAACAGACTATCACAATGCTTTTGAAGATTTAAAACAGTACCAACAACAAACCAAAGATTGGCTTTTCGGCTATTTGTCTTATGACCTGAAAAATGATACTGAAGTCTTAGAATCTAACAATTTTGACGGTTTAGATTTTCCCGATTTGTTTTTCTTCCAACCTAAGAAATTATTTTTGCTCAAAGGAGATCAATTGGAGATTCATTATCTGCGAATGTGTGATGATGAAATAGATTCTGATTTAGAAGAAATCGAGACTTACAGACAACCGACAACCGACAACCGGCAACCCAAAATAGAACAGCGGATTTCAAAGGAAAACTACCTCGTCAAAGTCACTGAAATTCTCAACCACATTCACCGCGGTGATATTTATGAAGCGAATTTTTGCATGGAGTTTTATGCCGAAAAAGCCAAAATTAACCCTTTAGAAATTTACCAAAAACTCAACAGTATTTCAAAACCGCCATTTGCTGCTTATTTTAAAAACAACCATCAGTATTTGCTTTGCGCTTCGCCTGAACGCTATTTGAGAAAAGAAAGAAACAAAGTTATTTCCCAGCCGATAAAAGGTACGGCCAAGCGTTATACCGACGAAGTTTCAGACCAAAAAGCAAAAACCGATTTAGCCGAAAATCCAAAGGAACGATCGGAAAATATCATGATTGTCGATTTAGTCCGAAACGATTTGTCGCATACGGCTACTAAAGGTTCTGTTGAAGTAGAAGAACTTTGCGGGATTTATTCTTTTGAGCAAGTCCATCAAATGATTTCAACAGTAGTTTCGACCGTGGAGGATTCGATTTCGCCTGTAGAAATTCTGCGAACAACTTTCCCTATGGGAAGCATGACCGGCGCACCCAAAATTTCCGCTATGAAAATCATTGAAGATTTGGAAGATACCAAACGAGGTTTGTACAGCGGCGCCGTTGGTTATTTTACACCAAACAATGATTTCGATTTCAATGTTGTCATTCGAAGTATTTTATACAATACCCAAAACGAGTATTTGTCTTTTTCTGTTGGAAGCGCTATTACGTCACAAGCTATTCCTGAGTTAGAATATGAAGAGTGTTTGTTGAAAGCGAAAGCCATGTTCGAAGTGTTGAAATATTAGGGATTAGCGAAAAGGGATAAGTTAAAAGTTTTAAATGTAGAGATATGACAAGTTATAGAGATTTGATTGTTTGGCAAAAATCAATGAGTTTGGTAACGCTGATTTATAAATTAGTTCTTCAGTTACCTGAAAATGAAAAATACGGATTGACCTCTCAAATAAAAAGAAGTGCTATTTCGATTCCTTCCAATATTGCGGAAGGTTATGGAAGGAATTATAGAAAAGATTATTCGAGATTTTTACAAATTGCCCGAGGTTCATTATTTGAAAATCAAACTCAGTTGGAAATTGCAGTTAATTTAGATTTTATAAAAGCTGATGATTTAGAAGAAATTAAAGAGCTATCAATTGAAGGCGAAAAAATGTTAAATTCGTTAATTAAAAAGCTAGAGGAATAACTTATCCCTTTTCCCTAATCCCTTTTGACTTAAAATATGTTTGAGCAATTCCAAAACCACATCAATACGAATCTTCCGTTTCTTAATGGGAAGAAATTGCTATTAGCCACTAGCGGCGGCATTGATAGCATGGTTTTGGTAAATCTTTGTCATCAATCTAAACTTGATTTTGCGGTAGCGCATTGTAATTTTCAATTGCGTGGCGAAGAAAGCGATGAGGATGAAAACTTCGTCAAAAATCAAATAGAAAAATTACAATTTCCAATATTCATTCAAAGATTCGACACCAAGGCTTTTGCCGAACAAAATAAACTTTCGATTCAAGTTGTCGCGCGAAACCTTCGTTATGAGTGGTTTTATACGCTTTTGGCCAACCATAATTTCGATTATATCCTAACAGCACATCATCTCGATGACAGTTTGGAAACCTTTTTAATCAACTTTACGCGTGGTTCAGGTTTAGACGGTTTGACCGGCATTCCGGAACAAAATGATAAGATTGTTCGACCTTTATTAGCCTTTTCCAGAAAGGAAATTGAAGCTTTCGCCAAAGAAAATCAAATCGCTTGGCGTGAAGACAGCAGCAATGCTTCGGATAAATATTTGCGAAACAAATTGCGTCACGACGTGATTCCGATACTGAAAGAACTGAACCCGAGTTTGCTGTCGTCTTTTGAAAATACGATTAGTCATTTGAAACAAAGTCAATCTTTGGCACAAGACGCAGCTAAGAATTTGTACCAAAAAGTTGTCAGTGAAGAAGAACATCATACGGTTATCGACTTACTCAAGTTGCTCAAATACCGAAATTACAAAGCCTATTTGTTCGATTGGTTGCAACCTTTTGGCTTTGCCGATTGGACTTCGGTTTATGAGTTAATCAATACACAATCCGGAAAGCAAGTCTTGTCCGAAACCCATATACTATTGAAAAACAGAGATTCCTTATTGTTATTTCCAAAACAAAATATTGTAAGTGATGAAGTGTTTTGGGTGCAGAAAGAACAATCCGAAGTTAAAATTCCCTTAAAACTTGACTTTTGTAACGTAAGTGACATTTCACTTCAATCAACTAATACTATCTTTGTCGATGAAGATTTGTTGCAGTTTCCTTTGACCATTCGCCGTTGGCAAGAAGGTGATTTTTTTCAACCTTTTGGGATGACCGGGAAAAAGAAATTGAGCAAGTATTTCAAAGATGAAAAGTTCTCTTTATTGGAAAAAAGCAATGTTTGGCTACTCTGTTCCGATGATAAAATTGTTTGGATAGTAGGGAAAAGACAAGATGAACGGTTCAAGGTAACAGCAACAACAACTAAAATTTTAAAAATCAATTACACCAACTAATGAAGAAAGCACTATTTTTTCTTTTCAGTTTTTTGGCTTTCGCCAATATAAATGCCCAAATCGTTAATCCGGTAAAGTGGACGACTAAAGTCGAAAAAATCAGCGACACCGAATTCAATTTGGTGATGGAAGGAAAAATCGAAGACAACTGGCATGTTTATTCTCAATTTACGCCTGAAAACGGACCATTAGCGGCCGAATTCAAATTCAAAGAAGTTAAAGGAAACTATGAGTTGGTGGGCAAAGTCAAAGAAAGTCCCTATAAAAAGCAATACAACGATGTTTTTGAAGTTGACGAATATTATTTTGAAAAGAACGTAACTTTTACCCAAAAAGTAAAGATAACCAATCCGAATCTGAAGACTATAAGAGCCACGATTGATTACCAAGTGTGTAAAGAGGTTTGTATCAATCAGGATAATACTTTTACATTTCCATTACCAAAGATTTCCATAACCAATCCGAAAGTGGTTGTTACAGTTGACACTATAAAAGCTGATACAGTTCAAGCAGTAAAAGAAGCCGATAAACCAACTGCTGTGGCAAAAGTGGCTGAACCAAAAAAAGAAGAAGATAGAGGTTTGTTGACGATTTTTTTCTTGGCCTTTTTAGGCGGATTTGCGGCTTTATTAACACCATGTGTTTTTCCAATGATTCCAATGACGGTGAGCTTTTTTACCAAGCAAAGTAAAAATCCCGGGCAAGGCAAACGCAACGCCATTTTATATGGACTTTCCATTATCGCCATTTATGTGGTTTTAGGATTAGCGATAACGGCTATTTTTGGTGCCGATGCTTTGAATGCTTTGTCTACGAATCCTTGGTTTAACTTGTTTTTCTTTTTATTGTTAGTGGTTTTTGCGGCGTCATTTTTAGGTGCTTTTGAAATCATGTTGCCGAATTCTTGGGCCAATAAGGTGGATAAACAAGCTGATAGAGGTGGTATTATCGGGATATTATTCATGGCTTTGGCCTTAGCTATCGTTTCCTTTTCTTGTACCGGACCAATTGTTGGAACGCTATTGGTAGAATCAGCGTCCAAAGGTGGCATTGCGCCAATTGTCGGAATGCTTGGTTTTTCGTCGGCATTAGCCTTGCCGTTTATGTTGTTTGCGATGTTCCCGAGTTGGTTAAATTCATTGCCAAAATCAGGTGGTTGGTTGAATACCGTTAAAGTTTCACTAGGTTTTTTAGAATTGGCTTTAGCCTTTAAATTTTTATCCAATGCGGATTTAGTATTACAATTGCATTTATTAGAAAGAGAAGTTTTCTTGGCCATTTGGATTGCCGTATTTGGCGTTTGGGCTTTGTATTTGTTAGGTAAAATTACCACGCCACATGACAGTCCGTTATCACACATTTCGGTAGGAAGATTGTCTTTAGGGTTATTGGTTTTAGCATTTACCGTTTATATGATTCCGGGATTGTTTGGCGCACCGTTAAAATTAATTAGTGCTTTTCCGCCACCACAAACGTATAGCGAAAGTCCGCGAGGATTTTTTGGTAACACATCAACCTCAAAAGAAACTTTACCCGATGGCGCCAAATTAGGAGAACACGACATAATTACCTTTACCGATTATGAAAAAGGGTTGGCCTACGCCAAAGAAGTCAATAAACCTGTCATGATTGATTTTACAGGTCATGCTTGCGTCAATTGTCGTAAGATGGAAATCAATGTCTGGTCAGACGAAAAGGTGTTGAATATTTTGAAAAATGACGTAGTGTTAATTTCTTTGTATGTAGATGAAAATATCGATTTGCCTAAAAATGAGCAGTTCATCTCTAAATCAACCGGTTCAGAAATTGTAACTGTTGGTGACAAATGGACTGATTTTATGATAACTAAATATAAAACCAACACGCAGCCGCTCTATGTTTTAATCGATTTAGAAGAACAAAACTTAAACAATCCGATTAGTTATACTCCAAATATCAACGAATATCTGGCTTGGCTTAAAGATGGTGTTTCTAAATTTAAATAGTATAATGAATCCTGATGAAAATCAGGATTTTTTTATTTCCTTATTTTTCTGACGCAACCAAACTAGATTTTTTATATCTTCATTGTAAACAAAACCTATCCTTTATGAAAAAAATCCATTCCCTACTGTGTTTACTGCTTTTTGTAGTGGTGTTTTCAAGTTGTGAGTCTAATGATGATAACAACAATTCAAGTCCGAATGATGAGACTTTCACTCAAAACTTTGGCAACTCAGTCAATCGAGATTTTATAGGACAAGTAGTCGATAGTGATAATAATCCAATACAAGGCGTAACCATCAAAATTGGTTCTTCAACGACACA
This sequence comes from Flavobacterium sp. 102, assembly GCF_003634615.1. Taxonomy (NCBI): domain Bacteria; kingdom Pseudomonadati; phylum Bacteroidota; class Flavobacteriia; order Flavobacteriales; family Flavobacteriaceae; genus Flavobacterium; species Flavobacterium sp. 102. Next base: position 2,277,300 of record NZ_RBKX01000001.1, read on the forward strand.
GACCGATGTTAACGGTGTTTTCATAATCAATGGTGCTGAGGTCTATCAGCGTTTTGCTTACATCACCGCTAAAAAAACCGGCTACCTTGACGGTTCACGTTCTATGGTTCCTACAAGCGGTAAAAACAATGTGAAAATTATGTTGTTGCCCTTTGCGCCTCTCGAAACTATCCAATCAGGACAGACTAGCGAAGTGTCTATATATTCGGGAACCAAAGTGGTATTTGATGGTGCTTTTCAAGACGAAAACGGTGCAGATTACAATGGTCCGGTTAGCGTATCGATGTTTCATTTAACACCCTCTGATGAAAACATCAGTAAGTTGATGCCGGGTATGTTATACGCACAAACCGAAACCAATGAGCAAGCCATTTTAGAAACTTTTGGAATGATTAATGTAGAATTGCGTGGCAGTGCCGGACAAAAATTAAACATTAAAGAAGGTCACACGGCTGAAATTACTTTACGAATCGATGACAGTCAAATTGCAATTGCGCCGAATACCATTCCGTTATGGCATTTTGATGAAACAAAAGGTTATTGGAAACAAGACGGTGAAGCCACAAAAGTCGGCAACAAATACGTCGGCGAAGTATCTCATTTCTCTTGGTGGAATTGTGATGCCCAATTTCCAACAGTTACTTTAACACTCACTTTAGTTGATGGCAATGGCAACGGAATTTCAAATGTTGGCGTTGGATTAATTGCCAATGGCAATACATGGCCGGTAATGGGTTATACAGATATTGATGGTCAAGTTTCAGGATTAATTCCTGCGAATCAAACTTTAGTTTTAAATGTTTATCCGGATTATTTCAGTTGTAATTCTAGTAATATTATTTACACCACTTCCATCGGTCCATTTACTGCCAATACTACTTTACCGAATATTGTTATTAACAATTCGCCTACTAATTTGAGTTCAACGGTAGTAGGTAATTTATTGAAATGTAATAATACCAATGTAACTAATGGTTATGTAATATTAAGCAGAGCAGGAGGATATTCAGTATCGCCGGTGACCAATGGCGCTTTTAGTTTCAATGAAATTTATTGTCCAAGTAATACACAATTTACCTTGAAAGGATTTGATATGGATAACTTGCAAGTAACAGATTCTATTGCTTATAATTTTACGGCGCCAATCACTAACATTGGTAATCTTCAGGCTTGTACCGCAGTGGATGAATTTATTTCTTATCAAATTGATGGTGGTACTTCGGTTTTTTTAATCCAGCAAGTAAACGGTGGATCTGAAGGCAATATCACAAATCCTAATGGTTTATATCTTAACGCTTCCAATGGTAACGGAAGTTTATACATTTGGGGGAATACCGATATTCCAGGTGTGTATACAACAGCTCAGTTTTCAATAGAAGGAAATGGCGTTGGGTACATTGGTTCTGGTACTACAAACACCGTTCAATTCAATCTCAATCAGGCAGGCCCTATTGGTCAATATATTGATTTGACTTTTAGCGGAACCTATCAAGATAGTCAAGTCGCAGGTGTAACACACACTATAACCGGGGTTGCCCACGTAATAAGAGATAACTAATGAAAAATATTAGTCTATAAAAAAAGCCTTCTCAATTGAGAAGGCTTTTTTTGTTATCCTAAAACTTGACTGACTTCACTTTTCAGAAACGCCAAGGCTACATTGGTAGCGACTTCATCTTGAAGCAAGTTACTCAGTATTTTTTCTCTTAATTTGTCTGCATCTGTAACCGAAGTATCAGCGGTTGTTTTTCTGATGTTTTGAATGATGGTATTTTTGGCGGTCATGACCATGGTCCAACATTCATCGGTAATGTAAATTTGTTGGGTTAAATTGTGCTCAAATTCTTGTTCGATATGGTGTATCAACAAATTTTGATAAGCGGCTTTATCATCATTCATCGGCGCAACTCTAATCAACAACTTCGCCGGATTGATGCGTTCTAAAAACAAAGCCATTCGCTCATAAGCTTGCAAACGCAAAGGCAAAGCTTGTTTCTGATTCTCTTTTTGGGCTAACCAACGACGCGTATGCTGTTGGTCTTTGAAATAACTGTTAAATAAATAATAAGCCACACCGCCCGTAATTAGGGATGGAATGGCGTACATCATCAATTCTAAAATTTTATCTGCATTCATAAGTTATATCGACTAAAAATTGTTGACAAATATAATAGAAATACCCTTAAATCTTTATTGCAATTCAGGTTTAGTAACGCTAAATTTGTCCATTACAATTTTTTACCTTAGTGCCTCAGAACCTTAGCAACTTAGTTTCTTAAAATGCAACAATACATTTCCCAACTCAACGAAGCCCAACAAGCTCCGGTTTTCCAAAAGGATGGACCAATGATTATCATTGCCGGCGCCGGTTCTGGAAAAACGCGTGTGTTGACCGTTCGTATTTCGTATCTGATGAGTTTGGGTGTCGATGCGTTTAATATTTTGGCATTAACGTTTACCAACAAAGCCGCACGCGAAATGAAAAAGCGTATTTCGGATATTGTGGGAACCAATGAAGCTAAGAATCTTTGGATGGGAACTTTTCACTCGGTATTTGCTAAGATTTTGCGAATAGAAGCGGAGAAGTTAGGTTATCCGTCGAACTTTACGATTTATGATACACAAGATAGTGTTCGATTGATTTCGGCGATTATCAAGGAAAACCAACTGGACAAAGACATCTACAAACCCAAACAAGTTTACAGTAGAATTTCTTCCTATAAAAATTCGCTGATAACTGTAAAAGCTTATTTCAACAATCCCGAATTAATGGAAGCCGATGCCATGAGCAAAAAGCCACGCATGGGTGAGATTTATCAACAATATGTAGAGCGTTGTTACAAAAGTGGCGCGATGGATTTTGATGATTTGTTGTTAAAAACCAATGAACTCTTAAATCGATTTCCGGATGTTTTGGCCAAATACCAAGACAGATTCCGTTACATTTTGGTCGATGAGTATCAAGATACCAACCATTCGCAGTATTTGATTGTTCGTGCATTATCAGATAGATTTCAGAATATTTGTGTCGTTGGCGATGATGCCCAAAGTATTTATGCGTTTCGTGGTGCCAATATCAATAACATTCTCAACTTCCAAAAGGATTATGAGAACGTGCAAACCTATCGTTTGGAGCAAAATTATCGTTCGACCAAGAACATTGTGGAAGCCGCCAATTCGATTATTGATAAGAATAAAACCAAGTTGGATAAAATTGTTTGGACAGCGAACGATTTTGGTCCCAAAATAAAAGTCCATCGAAGTATCACTGATGGTGAAGAAGGCCGTTTTGTAGCAGGAGAAATCTTCGAGCAAAAAATGCGCAACCAAATGATGAACGGACAGTTTGCCATTTTATACAGAACCAATGCCCAATCTCGAGCGATGGAAGATGCGTTGCGCAAGCGCGATATTCCGTACCGAATTTATGGCGGTTTGTCTTTCTACCAAAGAAAAGAAATCAAAGACGTCTTGTGTTATTTGAGATTGGTTATCAATCCGAAAGACGAAGAAGCTTTGGTACGCGTTATCAATTATCCGGCAAGAGGTATTGGTGATACGACTGTAGAAAAACTGACTGTAGCTGCCAATCATTACAAACGTTCCATATTTGAAGTGATGGAACACATTGATAAAATTGATTTAAAACTCAATTCAGGAACCAAACAAAAAATTGAGGACTTTGTCACGATGATTAAAAGTTTTCAAGTGATTAACGAACAGCAAGACGCTTTTGTGTTGACCGAACATGTGGCCAAAAAAACCGGTTTGGTGCAAGAACTCAAAAAAGACGCTACACCGGAAGGAATTGCTCGTATCGAAAACATCGAAACTTTAATGGGCGGTATCAAAGATTTTATCGAAGGGCAAAGAGAAATTGACGGCGCTCGTGGTGCTTTATCTGAATTTTTAGAAGATGTAGCTTTGGCTACTGATTTAGACAATGACACCGGCGATGACGACCGAGTAGCTTTGATGACGATTCACTTGGCAAAAGGTTTGGAGTTTCCGTATGTATTTGTCGTAGGCATGGAAGAGGATTTATTTCCAAGCGCAATGAGTATGAATACACGCAGCGAACTCGAAGAAGAACGCCGTTTGTTTTATGTAGCGTTAACGCGTGCCGAACATCAAGCGTATCTGACTTATGCCCAATCGCGTTACCGTTGGGGAAAACTTACCGATGCCGAACCTTCGCGTTTTATTGAAGAAATCAAAGATGAATATATAGAATACATCAATCCGATGGAAACCGGCGGTTATCGTTACAAACCAACGATTGATTTGGATATTTTTGGCGATATAGATAAATCGAAATTGCGTTTGGCAAAACCGGTAACCGGAACGCCACCAAAAACTTATGGAGAAGAAACTTCTTCTTCAGTAAATATTCGTAAATTGAAACCTGTATCAAGCAATGCACCAAGCAATCCCAATTTATTCGACAGCAAATTGACCATTGGCAACAAAGTAATGCACGAACGTTTTGGTAAAGGTGAAATTGTAAACTTAGAAGGTATTGGTGCCGACAGAAAAGCGGAAATCAAGTTTGAAGTGGGCGGCATTAAGAAGTTGTTGCTGCGGTTTGCGAAACTAGATGTGATTGGATAGCAGTAAGCTTTAGGCAATAAGCCATAAGCAATTAGTGTAAATAATTTAATGCCTATAGCATAAAGCTTAAGGCTTAAAGCATAAAAAAATGGCCGAATTCATTAAAATTTACGAAGACAAACCCAACGAAGCCGCTATCAAAAAAGTGGTTGAGGTTTTGCGCAATGGAGGTTTAGTGATTTATCCAACTGATACCGTTTATGGTTTGGGTTGTGATATTACCAATACAAAAGCTTTGGAACGCATTGCCAAAATAAAAGGGATTAAATTGGAGAAAGCCAATTTCTCTTTCGTTTGCAGTGATTTAAGCAATTTATCAGATTATGTAAAGCAGATTGATACTTCGACTTTTAAAATCCTTAAAAGAGCACTTCCCGGACCTTATACCTTTATTTTACCGGGAAATAATGATTTACCCAGAGAATTTCGAAAAAAGAAAACTGTTGGTATTCGTGTTCCCGACAATAATATCGCTTTAGAGATTGTAAAAATGCTGGGCAATCCAATTGTTTCGACCTCGATTCATGATGATGATGAAGTATTAGAATATTCTACTGATCCGGAACTGATTTTTGAGAAATGGCAAAACAGAGTAGATATGGTTATTGATGGTGGTTATGGAGATAACGTTGGTTCTACCATAATTGATTTGTCAGGATATGAACCGGTTGTACTTCGTGAAGGCAAAGGTAATCCTGATATCTTTTAGTATTCAGTCTCAGTTTTCAGTAACCCTATAAATAAAAAACGTCTCGATTTCTCGGGACGTTTTTTTATCTGAACACTGTTCACTGAATACGGAACACTATTTTTTCTGATTCTTCATTTCTTTCTCAATCATATCATAGAACTCATCAATTTTAGGAAGTACTACAATACGCGTTCTTCTGTTTTTAGAACGATTGTCAGCCGAAGTATTGTCTACCAACGGAATGTATTCTCCACGACCGGCAGCAATTAACTGAGAAGGTTTTACACCCAATTCTTTAGTTAAAACTCTGATGATGGCGGTTGAACGTTTCACACTCAAATCCCAGTTGTCAAGCAAAACGGCATTTCCTGTAAACGGAACGTTATCGGTGTGACCTTCAACCATACATTCGAACGTTGGCTTGTCATTGATTACTTTAGCTACTTTGGCTAAGACTTCTTTAGCTCTGTCGCTTACTACATAGCTTCCGCTTTTGAATAATAATTTGTCTGCGATAGAAATGAAAACCACTCCTTTTTCTACGTTTACTTCAATATCCGGATCAGAAATACCTACCGAACTTTTCAAGCTGGTAACCAATGCCAAGGTAACGCTGTCTTTTCTGGTCAATGCGTCTTGTAAACGGGTAATTTTAAGGTCTTTTTCTCTTAAACTTTCAAGCGATTTCTCTAGGTTTTGTGCACCTTTTGAAGTCAACATGGTCAACTCTTTTGAATTATTGATTAAATCTGAGTTGTTTTGTTTCAGATAATCATTTTGTTTTGACAAAGCGTCTTTTTCAGAAAGACACATGTTCAATTTAACGGTTGTTGAATTTAATAAGTCTTGACATTCCTTATTTTGTGCTTCTAGTGCAGCAATTTTTTTCTTAGTTCCACACGAAGTCAACGTTAAGGCAGCTAATGAAAGGGCAAAAATTACTTTTTTCATAGGTGTTTTGATTAAAATTTTAACAAAAATACGATTATTTTAAATGTGAAGAGTTTTAGGGAATGATAAACTCTTGTTAAAATCATTTCTCAAAAACGGTGCCGCTCTTGATAAAATACTTGTAAACAATACTCTTGGTTTGATAGTAGTTTTCGGAATTTGTTTTACTGCGCTTTTTTAAGTTTCTGTTTATCAAATGATAAAATTCAAAATGTGCTTTGATGATGGCCCAACAATGAATAAATTTTCCTTTTAAAATAAATTGGATTCCGGCCAAACCATCCAAACAAAGCCGGGTGAAAATGATGGAAAACAGTTTGTTTTGAGGTAAATTTTTGGTCAACATCATTAAGGAGTTTCTGAAGTTCAAGAATGTTTTTCTCGGATTGCTTTCGTTTAAAGTCGCGCCACCAACATGATAAACCACAGACTTCGAAGTGTATTTGGCTTTAAAACCCAAATTGAAAGCGCGCCAACACAAATCAATTTCTTCCTGATGCGCAAAGAAATCACCGTCAAAACCGTTTAAGGTTCGGTAAATGTCTTTTCGAATAAACAAACATGCACCGCTAGCCCAAAAAATGTCTCTTTCGTCATCGTATTGACCGTTGTCTTTTTCGATGGTTTCAAAAATACGACCACGGCAATAAGGATAACCAAATTGGTCTACAAAACCTCCGGCAGCTCCCGCATATTCAAAATATGCTTTGTTTTTGTAATCTAAAATTTTAGGCTGAATGATGCCGGTATTAGGTTCATTATCAAAGATAGTTAAAATAGGAGCGAGCCAATTTTCAGTGACTTCGATATCTGAATTGACTAAGGCATAATAGTCTTCTTCTACTTGTTCTAAAGCCACATTATAGCCATTGGCAAAGCCAAAATTATCTTCGTTTTGAATGATAGAAACTTGAGGAAATTGTGTTTTAATCACTTCAATTGAATTATCAGTTGAAGCATTGTCGGCGACATATATTTTGGCTTCATTAGAAAAAGCTACTATTGAAGGCAAGAATTGCTCCAGCAATTGGGCTCCATTCCAGTTCAATATGACTACAGCTATTCTTTTGTCTTTCATCTCTGGTCTATTCGTCTCTTATTTAAAATCAGGCAACTCTTTCAAAAAAACATATTGCTCTTTCTCAAAGTCCATTTGACAAAAGTAATGATTTAGTCCGTTGGTTACCATCAAGTATTTTGCATTGAGTTTGAGGTTGTAACGCGCAATTTGATCAAAGGTATTTTGAGTGATGTTAACCTCTGGTGCTTTGCATTCAATTAGTAAAAAAATTTCACCATTAGGTTGAAAAACAACTATATCATAGCGTTTGTTTATATCATTGATTTTGATTAATTTTTCAACGTTGAGGTATGATTTCGGATAATTTTTCTCTTGTAATAAAAACTGAACGGTGTGCTGGCGAACCCATTCTTCGGGTGTGAGGATGATAAACTTTTTCCTGATATCATCAAAAATGGACACTTTATTTTCACTATTTTTGAAGCGAAACGAATAAGCAGGAAAGTTGAGGTTTTGCATATAGCAAATATATAAATTTAGACAATAGACAAAGAGACCAAAGACGATAGACTAGCCAAACAGTCTTTTATCTATCCGTCAATTATCTGTTGGTCATCTTTTATCAAAATAACACAATGGACGAAGTACTAAAAATTATCAACGATATAAAAGCCGGAAAAGTAAAACCTATCTATTTTTTGATGGGAGAAGAGCCTTATTATATCGATAGAATTACCGAATATTTGGAGCACAATCTTTTAACCGAAGAGGAGAAAGGCTTTAACCAAATGGTATTATACGGTCGTGATACAACCATTGATGATATTGTTTCCAATGCCAAACGCTATCCGATGATGGCGGAACGTCAAGTCGTGATTGTAAAGGAAGCACAAGATTTGGCCAAAACCATTGACAAACTAGAATCTTATGCTGAAAATCCACAACCTACGACGGTTTTGGTAATGGCTTATAAATACAAAACTCTCGACAAACGCAAAAAAATCACCAAGACTTTAGACAAACACGGCTTAGTTTATGAGAGCAAAAAAATGTATGAAAACCAAGTAGGTCAATGGATTACACGTGTTTTACAAGGTAAAGGTTATACCATTGAACCCAAAGCGAATGCGATGTTGGTCGCGTTTTTAGGCAATGATTTAAGCAGAATTGCTAATGAATTAACCAAGCTTGAAATTATTTTGCCAAAAGGCAGTGCGATTACACCACATCATATTGAAGAAAATATTGGCTTTAGCAAAGATTTCAATGTATTCGAATTTCGAAAAGCTATTGGGGAAGGTAATCAATTAAAAGCGTATCAGATAGCCCATTATTTTGCCCAAAACCAAAAGGATAATCCTATGGTTGTTGTAAATGCTCAGGTGTTTTCTTTTTTCTCTTCTTTATTACAATACCACGGTTTAAAAGATAAATCACCTTCTAATGTAGCAAAAATATTGAAAGTCAATCCCTATTTTGTTAATGATTACATTGGTGCTGCCAAGAATTATCCTATGCGAAAAGTAAGCGGCATTGTGGCTACTTTACGCGATATTGATGTCAAGGGAAAAGGCGTTGGCGCTGCCAATCTTGAGGATGCTGATTTGTATAAAGAAATGCTCACCAGTATATTCAGGTAGATTGCATCTTTTAAAAATTACTATCTTTATCAGTCTAATATTATTCTGATGAAAAAATTATTACTCTTTGCGTCATTTTTAATTACTCCCATTTTATTTTCCCAAGAAACTTATATCCATTGTGGCAAACTTATCGATACTCGAAACGGTAAGGTGTTAACGAATAAAACGATTGTCGTTTCAGGAAAAAGTATTAAAAGTATTGATGATGGTTTTTTGAATACAACAGATTCAACTATAAAAGTTATCGATTTGAAAAGTAAAACGGTAATGCCGGGATGGATTGATATGCATGTGCATTTAGAAAGCGAAACCAGTCCAACGGCTTATTTGGAAGAATTCACTCTTAATGAGGCCGATGTAGCTTACAATGCTGAAGTGCTTGCTAAAATTACACTAATGGCTGGATTCACAACGGTTAGGGATTTAGGCGGAAGCGGTGTCAATGTGTCTTTGAGAAATGCAATCAGAAGCGGTAAAATAGTTGGGCCAAGAGTATTTACTGCCGAAAAATCTTTGGCTTCAACCGGTGGACATGCTGATCCAACCAGTGGCTACCGAAAAGATTTGATGGGCAATCCCGGTCCAAAAGAAGGTGTGGTGAATAGTGTTGAAGATGCCAAGCAAGCCGTTCGTCAACGTTATAAAAATGGTGCCGATTGGATTAAAATTACAGCTACAGGAGGTGTTTTAAGTATGGCCAAGAGCGGTTCGAATCCGCAATTTACTGAAGAAGAAATTGCTGCAATAGTCAGTACAGCCAAAGACTATAATATGAAAGTAGCGGCTCATGCCCATGGTGATGAAGGAATGCAACGTGCAGTAAGAGCCGGTGTAAAAACTATAGAGCATGGTACGGAAATGAGCGAAGTCACTATGGATTTAATGATAAAAAACAACGCCTATTTAGTACCAACTATAACAGCAGGAAAAACAGTAGCTGAAAATGCTTTGAAAGCTGATTATTATCCGGCTATTATAGTTCCTAAAGCTTTAGCCATTGGACCAAAAATCCAAGCAACCTTTGGTAAGGCATATAAAAGAGGCGTGCCCATCGCTTTTGGTACCGATGCAGGTGTTTTTGAACACGGGCTAAATGCCAAAGAATTTATTTACATGGTTGAAGCCGGAATGCCAATAATGAAAGCCATTCAATCGGCAACGATTACCAATGCATTTTTATTGGATATGGACAAGCAAATCGGTAGTATAGAACCGGGTTTTCTAGCCGATATTATTGCAACTGAACTTGACCCAACACAAGATGTCAATACGGTGTTGAAGGTGATTTTTGTAATGAAAGAAGGTGTAATTTACAAAGGTAATTAGTCAAAAGGAAAAAGGGATAAGGGAAAAGCATGATTTGCTATTATAAAGTAATTTTGCGGTTTACTTTTCTTATCCCTTTTCCCTAATCCCTTTTAACTGATAATTCATAACTTTTCACTAAATTTGCTCTCCTAAAAATAAACACCACAGATATGGCAATGAATAAAAATACAGTCTTAGGCTGGGCCACTTTTATAATGATAATTATGGGATTGTTACTAATTGCTTTAGGCGCATTTCGTTATGATGATACAGCCGGTTGGGGATTTGGGGCTGTAGGTGTTGGTTTTTTAGCCAATGCTTGGGTATTCAGTTCACTCAAAGGAAGAGTATAAATCTAATAATCCAAAAATCTAATATTCTAACAATCTAATTAATAAAAATATGTCAGATGATAAGAAAGTGATTTTCTCAATGCAACGTTTGAGTAAATCATATCAAGGAAGTGATAAACAAGTATTAAAAAACATCTATTTGAGTTTTTTCTATGGTGCCAAAATCGGTATTCTAGGTCTTAATGGTTCGGGAAAATCTTCGTTGTTAAAAATCATTGCCGGAGTAGATAAAAACTACCAAGGGGATGTTGTCTTTCAACCGGGTTATACCGTAGGTTATTTAGAGCAAGAACCACAATTAGACGATACCAAAACCGTTATCGAAGTCGTTCGCGAAGGCGTAGCTGAAACGATGGCAATCTTAGACGAATTCAACAAAATCAACGATATGTTTGGTTTGCCGGAAGTGTATGAAGATGCCGATAAGATGCAAAAACTGATGGACAGACAAGCGGATCTTCAGGACAAAATTGACGCTGCCGGTGCTTGGGAAATCGACAACAAATTAGAAGTTGCTATGGATGCGTTACGCACTCCTGAAAGTGATACACCAATCAAACATTTATCAGGCGGGGAGAAACGCCGTGTGGCTTTATGTCGTTTATTATTGCAACAACCTGACGTGTTATTATTAGATGAGCCAACCAACCACTTGGATGCAGAAAGCGTTCTTTGGTTAGAGCAACATTTAGCACAATATGCCGGAACTGTAATCGCAGTAACGCACGACAGGTATTTCTTAGATAATGTAGCCGGCTGGATTTTGGAACTGGATAGAGGTGAAGGTATTCCTTGGAAAGGAAACTATTCTTCTTGGTTAGATCAAAAATCTAAACGTATGGAACAAGAAGAAAAAGTAGCTTCCAAACGCAGAAAAACACTTGAGCGTGAGTTGGATTGGGTTCGTCAAGGTGCTAAAGGTCGTCAGACCAAACAAAAAGCGCGTTTGCAGAACTATGACAAACTTTTAAACGAAGACCAAAAAGAACTCGACGAGAAATTAGAAATCTACATTCCAAATGGTCCGAGGTTAGGAACCAACGTGATTGAAGCGAAAGGTGTAGCCAAAGCTTTTGGAGACAAATTATTATACGATAATTTGAACTTTACTTTGCCACAAGCCGGAATTGTTGGAATTATTGGGCCAAATGGTGCCGGTAAATCAACTATCTTCCGTATGATTATGGGCGAAGAAAAAGTGGATTCAGGAGAGTTTTTAGTCGGCGATACCGTTAAGATAGCTTACGTTGATCAAGCGCATTCGAATATTGATGTGAATAAATCAATTTGGGAAAACTTCTGTGACGGACAAGAATTAATCATGATGGGCGGAAGACAAGTAAATTCGAGAGCTTATTTATCTCGTTTCAACTTTGGCGGAAGCGATCAAAATAAGAAAGTAGCCGCCTTATCAGGTGGTGAACGTAACCGTTTGCATTTGGCCATGACCTTAAAAGAAGAGGGAAACGTGTTGCTATTAGATGAGCCAACGAATGATTTGGACATCAATACGCTTCGGGCGCTGGAAGAAGGTTTGGAGAATTTTGCCGGTTGCGCTGTAGTAATCAGTCACGACAGATGGTTCTTGGACAGAATTTGTACACACATCTTAGCTTTTGAAGGAGATTCAGAAGTATATTATTTTGAAGGTGGTTTCTCAGAATATGAAGAGAACAAAAAGAAGCGTTTAGGTACTGATGTTACACCAAAACGAATCAAATATAGAAAGTTGATTAGAAATTAACGATAAACCTAGAAAATCCTGAGCAATCAGGATTTTTTTTTGAAAAAAACTTTATATTTGACTCTTCTAACTAACCCAATGAATAAGATTAAACTCAATAGTTTACTTTTATTTTTACTTCTTACTTTAACCAACGTTTATTCGCATGATAATAATGCGGAGAAAGAAGTAATAAAAAAACACCTCAATCAAGCGGTTGTTGATTTTAGTGATGCGAATTATGACAAAGCACTCGAATTTTCAAAACTAGCTTTGGTTAAGGCCTTTGCAATTAATGATGATTTGTTAATTGCACAATCCTACAATACCATTGGTGCTATCTTTAATGAATGTTCAGAAACTGCGAAAGCTATTGAGTTCTACAATAAAGCTTTAGTGTATGCCAAGAAACTGAACAACGATAAGCTCTTCAATTGGATTTACGGTAATTTAGGAAGTGTGTATTACTTCAGTAATATTGATGTTAACAAAGGTATTAATTACTACAAAAAATCACTTTATTATGCTGTTAAAATTAAAGATACAGATCAAATTGAGTACACCAAACTAAATTTAGCCAGCGCTTATTTTGCTATTAAAAAATATGATTTAGGAAATGAGCAAATTAATAGCATTAAGGCACAAATTCTTAGTAAAGACAATGAAGAAGCCAAAATGTCATTGCATTTGCTACTAGGGATTTATGCCAGTAATAACAATGAAAAGGAAAGAGGAGAACAACATTTTTTTACAGCGAAATCCATAGCAGAAAAAAATAAATTCGACGCTTTTTTGATTAATATTTACGAAAATCTGGTTCGCCACTATAAACTTTATAAAGACGATGCCAATGTTCAGTTGTATCAAACGAAACTAAATTCACTCAATAATATAGTCTATTCCAAAGATAAATTGGACAACCTGAAAAAGGCTGCTGCTCAAATTGAATTACAGGAATACAAGATTCATCTTGGGAAAATTGAAAAAGAAAATGAGCAACAACAGAAAACGCTGAAAGACTCTAAGCTTATCGTTATTCTTTTTATTGTAATTCTTATCATTTTATTATTGCTGTTATTGACTTTGTATAAAAATATTAAGCTTAGAGAGCAAGCCAATTTAGAATTAACTCAAGCCAATGAAGCTTTAAAATCTGCCAAAGAAAAAGCCGAAGAAGCTTCCCAACTCAAATCACAATTTGTATCAACAATTACTCATGAATTGAGAACACCGTTGTATGGCGTCATTGGTATTACCAATATTATTACCGACGAACATAAGGAATTGGCCAATAGTCCACATCTTAAATCGCTAAAATTTTCTGCCAAATATTTATTATCGTTGGTGAATGACATTCTTCAAATTAATAAAATTGAAGAGAAAAGAGTGGTTTTAGAAAGTTTGATTTTCAATCTCACAGATGAAATTACAACCATTAAAAATTCAGTGGAATATATAGCGGATAAAAATAATAATAAGTTAAGCGTTGAAATTGACACCGCTATTCCTGAGTTTTTAATTGGTGATAAACTTCGACTTTCTCAAATCATCATGAATCTGCTAAGCAACGCTTTGAAATTTACTAAAAACGGAGAAGTTACACTTATTGCTGATTTAAAGGAAGTGGTTGATAAAAAGTATTTTATCGAATTCAAAGTTAAGGATACCGGAATCGGAATTGCCAAAGAACACCAAGACAAAATCTTTGATAAGTTTGTCCAAATAGAACGCAAAGAAGAAGATTACCAAGGCACCGGACTAGGATTGTCAATTGTTTCTCGATTGGTGCAACTTTTTGATAGTGAAATTCATTTGGAAAGCGAGGAAAATGTTGGGACTACTTTTTTCTTTACCATTGGCTTAGTCTATGACGAAGAAAAATCAAGAGAGATTATCAACAACATAGAAGTTGATTTGTCTGATACGCATTTGTATAATATTTTGGTTGTAGAAGACAATAAAATCAACCAGATGGTAACCAAAAAAATTATCCAAAATAGTAATATGAGTTGTACTATCGTGGATGATGGTTACGCGGCAATAGTGGCATTGGAACGAGAAAGATTCGATTTAATTTTGATGGATATCAATATGCCTTTGATTAATGGCTTTGAAACGACTCGAAAAATCAGAGAAAAAGGGATTACTATACCGGTAATAGCTTTGACAGCTTTCGATAAACAAGAAGTTACCGAAGAAGCTATTTCAGCCGGAATGAATGATATTATGGTCAAACCATTTGAACCTTCAAAGTTGTTCCAGGTGATTTCCAATAACATTAAGAGTAGAGAAAAAGAAAGCGTTGATTAATACCAACGCTTTTTATTTTTCTTAGAAGCTTCCGATTTTCTGGAATTATTATTGGTTCCTTCGGGTTTCTTTTTATTTCGTAAATCAGGTTTCGCATCCGGATTTGGTTCTTCATCTTTCCATGGAAACGGATGGTCTTTTATGGTTTTAACATTGACTTTAATCAATTTCAAAATATCTTTCCAATACGGTTCTTCGTCTTTTCCGCAGAATGAGATTGAGATTCCGCCATTTCCGGCACGACCGGTTCTACCAATTCGGTGAACGTAAGTTTCCGGAATGTTTGGCAAATCAAAGTTGATTACATACGGTAAACTTTCAATATCAATACCACGAGCCGCAATATCAGTAGCGACCAAAACGGTAATTTCTTTGTTTTTAAAATTGTCCAAAACCCTTTGACGAGCGGTTTGCGATTTGTCTCCGTGTATTGCCTCAGCATTTACGCCGTGCTTCTTTAAAGCCTTAACCACATTGTCAGCGCCGTGTTTGGTACGAACAAAAACCAGCACATTGCTCAAATTTTCATTGCGTATCAAATGGTAAAGTAAACCACGTTTGTCTGATTTGTCAACATAATAAATCTGCTGCTCAATAATTTCCGCCGTAGAAGAAACAGGAGTCACCGAAACATATTCGGGTTTGTTTAAAAAAGTATCCGCCAATTCACGAATCGCCATGGGCATCGTTGCCGAAAACAATAAAGTTTGTCTGTTGGTTGGAACTAATTTCACAATCTTTCTAACATCATTGATAAAGCCCATGTCCAACATTAAATCGGATTCATCTAAAACCAAATAATGCAAATGATCAAAATCAATAAAACCTTGTTTGTGTAAGTCCAATAATCTTCCCGGAGTAGCAATTAAAATATCAACGCCTTTTTTCAATTGGTCCACTTGCGGTACTTGAGAAACACCACCAAAAATGGTTAGTTGTCTCAAATTGGTGTATTTTCCATAAGTATCAAAACTTTCGCCGATTTGTACGGCTAATTCACGTGTTGGCGTCACAACCAGGCAACGAATTTGTTTTGTTTTTTTGGACGAACCTACCATTCTGTGTAGGTTGTGTATAATTGGAATCGCAAAAGCAGCTGTTTTCCCTGTGCCGGTTTGGGCACAACCTACCAAATCTTTTCCCGCTAAAATAAAAGGAATTGCTTTTTCTTGAATAGGCGTAGGGCTTGTATATCCTTCTTCAAAGACTGCTCTTTGGATACTATTGGATAATGATAAATCTTCGAATAACATAAATTAGGATTACGATTAAGTGTAAACCGCCGCAAAGATAGCATTTTATAAGTTATGAGTTATGAGTTATGAGTTAGGAGTTGTTTTCTGAATTCATAACTCATAATTTATAATTCATTAACTCAAATAAGTTCTTTTCTCGACTTAATAAAATCAGTTACCAAATAACCAATCAATTTCCCGATAAGATGGTTGTTTTTTTCTTCGCCCAAATCTGGTGCACCTTCGCAAATATGGATATAACTCGCATTTTTGTTTTTTCCAAAGAAAGAAACAAATTGGCGTAATTCTTCAATCGAAAAACCGCTCATGGTCATAGCGCTACTGGCAATATTGGGTAAAGAGTCTAAATCAATTTCAATGCCGTAAGCATCGTTTTTGATGAAATCATACGCCGTGTTTAACTCTTGTTGGAAGTTTTTTAGTTGGCGTACTTTGATCTCGTCATAAGTATTGTAGTTCACGCGGTCTTCCATTTTTTTTAAAATATCAATCACGTTTTTTGAAGTGTAATTTTCGTGCAAACCAAAGATGAAGTATTTCTTCAAAAAGCCTTCTTCATACGCATAAGAAAAGCCGTTGCCGCTGTGTCTTCCTTCTAAAATTCTGAAATCGGAATGGGCATCAAAATTGATAGCATTGATGGGTTTGCCCAATCCTAATGCAGTTCCTTTAATATTTCCGTAAGCATTGTTGTGTCCGCCACCAATGATAATTGGCGTTTTACCACATTTGATAATGGTAGTTACAAGATGCACCACTTCTTTATCAATTCTTTCAACGAGTGTACTTAGTAATTTTCTATCGGCGGTTATATGAAAGTCAAGATCTTTAGCTTCTTCCATTTCTGCTGATGCATCTAGTTTGCCCAATACTACAATTTGGCTTCCTTTGCAAAAACGATTGTGCTGAATGTTAGCAATACTGCTAATCGCGCTTTGCCAAGCCGAAGCCGCTCCGGGACGACCAAAATTGGCACGAACGCCAACATCTTCGGGAATTCCCAACAAAACGTATTTGGCTTCGCATCTTTTTAAAAAGTCGACATAATTCTCACCTTTTGGAATAGTCAGCATTTTTTCGCCAAATTTTACTTCGCCACTTCTGTGGTTGGTAACCTTAGCCAAATCGGTAATTGTGAAAGGAATCAATCTTTCCATTTGAAGAATATTTGCTCAAAAATATAATTTAATTGCTTATTTAACGTTACTATAATAATTATTATTACTTTATATTATTACTTTTGTTAAAATTAAAACTACAATTTATGGAAAATCAAAACGGTAATTCAAAACTTAAGGCAATCGTAGCAATCTTAGCTATATTATTAGTGGGCAGTTTGGTTTATATTTTCAAATTGACTTCAGATGCGAAGGCATTGGAAACAACAGTCGTTGAAACAAAATCTGAAAAAGAAGATGTTTTAAAAGATTTGGCTGAACTAAAAGCTACTTATGATACTGCTATAGCTGAAAACACTTCTATGTCTGATGAATTAATTGCTGAAAGAGATAAAGTGGTTAAACTAATGACCGAATTAAAATCTGCCAAAGGTGATAATGCTTCTTTGAGAAAGTACAGAGACCAATTCAAACAAATGGAGCAAAAGATGAAGAATCTGATGCAAGAAGTAGAAGTTTTGAAAGCTCAAAACCAAGAATTGACAACTGATTTAGACAGTACGAAAGTTATTTTGGAAGATTCTAAAAAATACAATCAAGTATTGGTAGGACAAAATGAAGAATTAGCAAAAACGGTTGAAAAAGGTTCAAAATTGACTGTTACTAATTTGAAAACAGCGGCTTACAAACAAAGAAGTTCAGGAAAACAAATTGAAACAGATAAAGCCAGCAGAGCTGACTTGTTGCAAGTTGCCTTTACCATCGCTGAGAACAAAATTGCTAAATCAGGAGATAAAGTTTACTATGTTCAGGTGATTGATGCTAAAAACAATGTTTTAGGAGATAAAGCAACGATTTCGTTTGGTGAAGTTTCTTTGACATACAGTTTCACAACTACTGTGAAATACGAAAACAAAACGGTAGATGTAAAAGAGCAATTACCGGGTAAAGATTTTGCTAAAGGGACTTACTTTGTAAATGTATTTGACAAAGGTGAATTGGTTTCAAAAAGCAGTTTCTCTTTAAGATAAACGATAATTAATTAATAGAAATGAAAGTCCTGAGTAATCGGGACTTTTTTTATACCATTACTTTTCCGTTGAGGATGACTTGTTCAATTAGATTGCTGCCAAAGGCATACGGCAATTCATAATACGAATTAAGTGGTTTTGTGATAATCAAATTGGCCGATTTACCAACGGTAATACTTCCATGAGTTGATGACAATCCCATAGCGTAAGCACCATTGATAGTTGCTGCATTAATAGCTTCTTCCGGAGTCATTTTCATTTTGATACATGCCGTTGCAACTACAAAATTCATATTCCCCGAAGGTGTTGTTCCCGGATTAAAATCGGAAGCTAAAGCCAAAGGCAAACCTGCCGAAATCATTTTTCTTGCAGGAGTATAAGGAATACTGATGAAATAGGAACAGCTCGGTAAAGCAACGGCTATCGTTTCTGTGCCTTTTAAAGCTTCAATGTCTTCATCAGTTACAATTTCGAGATGATCTACCGAAAGTGCGTTATGCTTTACGCAAGCGGCAATGCCATTGATGGCGGTGAATTGGTTCACATGTATTTTTGAACGCAACCCGAATTTTTTTCCGGCTTCCATAATTCTTTCCGTTTCTTCGACGGAGAAATAACCCGTTTCCAAAAAGGCATCGATGTAATCGGCTAGTTTTTCTTCAGCAATTTTGGGTAACATTTCGTTGAGGAGCAAATCGATATAAGCCGAATGATTTTCTTTGTATTCTAATGGAAAAGCGTGCGCACCAAGAAAAGTAGCTTTGATAGCAATCGGATAGTTTTGTGCCAATTTCTTAATGACACGAAGCATTTTCAATTCACCTTCAACTGTCAAACCGTAACCCGATTTGATTTCGACCGCGCCTGTTCCTTGCTGGATGACTTCTTCTAAACGTTTTTTGGATTGGTTATAAATGTCGCCTTCTGATGTTTCGTTCAGTTTTTTGGCCGAATTCAAAATGCCGCCACCGCGATTGGCAATTTCTTCATAAGTCAGGCCGTTGATTCTGTCTACGAATTCTTGTTCTCGATTTCCGGCGTACACAATATGGGTATGACTGTCACACCAACTTGGTAACACAATTTTGCCTGTCGCATCAATTGTTTTATCAGCATTGATTTTGGGACAATCGTTCATTGACCCAAAAGCCGCAATCGTATCATTTTCTATCAAAAGAAACGCCTCTTTAATCGAAGGCAAAATGGACATTTCGCTACCGGAAACTTTATCGATGTTAGTTTCTCTAATTTGCAATAATTCTTTGATGTTGATGATTAGCGTTTGCATACAATGATTTTTGGTAAAAATACTTTGAAAAAAATAAATATGCTTAATTTTAAACAAATTTAGAATTCGTGAGAAAAATAAAATATAAAAAGGGGAAAAAAGTTCAGCCAACATTTTTGGATTATACCGGAGTTCATAAGGAAACCAAGACCGAAATGCAGTTGTTTGTTTATGATACGGATGACTTGACGGAATATAAAGAATTTACCCAAAGCCAATTGGGGAAATGTATCGAATTGTCAAAAGTGAACTGGCTTAATATTCACGGATTGAATAATACAGACGTTATCAAATCGGTTGGTGACTTTCTGAATGTGGATAATTTCATGTTAGGTGATATTTTGAATACAACCAAGCGAACCAAACTTGATGAATATCATGACATTTTGTTTTTCAATATCAAATCGATGTTGCCTGTTGAAAATAGTGACAACATTAGTGTAGAGCAAGTTAGTTTTTTGTTGAAGAATGGTGTTTTGGTTTCGTTTCAGGAAAAGCGAAGCGATTTTTTTACTCACATTCGCGAACGTATCAGAACCCATTCGGGTATTGTTAGAGATAAAAAAGCAGATTATCTTCTGTATTTGTTATTAGATGCTATTATGGAAAACTTCTACATTACAATTGAAAATGAGGAAGACAGAGTAGAAGCGTTGATAGACATTTCAAAAACCAGTACTAATCCCGAGATTTTGGAACAAATTGAAAAGCATCGCGATAATTTTAATTTTCTGAAACGGTCTATTATTCCGCTGCGTGATTCGTTGTATTCAATCAAAAGCATGAAAGATGATAATGTTTTCAATGCGATTGAGACTGAAAATTACAGTTTCTTTTCAAGGTTGCATCAAAAGTGTTTAGAGCTTTTGGAACAAATTGAATACGATTTGACTTCACTGGAAAGTGCTTCCAGTTTTTACTTTTCGACCCAAAATCAAAAGCTGAACCAAGTGATGAAAACTTTAACTGTGGTTTCGGTGTTCTTTATGCCTTTGACCTTTATTGTCGGTGTTTACGGAATGAACTTCGATAACATGCCGGAACTGCATTGGAAATACGGTTATTTCTATATAGTTGGATTCATGTTCTTTTTGTTACTGGGAATGATTTATTATTTCAAAAAGAAGAAATGGTATTAGTGTTTTGATTTTTGTTTTTTGAGATTTATTTTGAGATAGACCAATCCAATTATTCCTGCAATTAAAGACGAAACCAGAATCATGATTTTGGAATTGTCAATGTGTTCACCGTCGGAAAAGGCGAGTAGTGTAATAAAAATGGACATGGTGAAACCAATTCCGCCCAGAAAGCTAACTCCAAAAATAGATTTCCAATTCAAGTCTTCAGGAAGTTGGCTAAACTTTAATTTTACCGCCAAAAAGCTAAACAACCATATACCAACCGGTTTTCCAACAATTAATCCTAGCGCAATGCCCAAGGTATAATTATGGCTTAAAGCATAGTGCCAATCGGAATTTAAGATAATTGCAGTATTGGCTAAAGCGAACAAGGGTAAGATTAAAAAGGCTACAGGTTTATGCAGAAAATGTTGTAAAATATAGGAAGTTGATTTTTTGTTTCCGTTTCCAAAAGGAATAGCAAAAGCCAATAAAACTCCGGTAATGGTAGCATGCACACCTGAATTCAACATAAAATACCACATCACCACACCTAAGAGTAAATAGGGAATAAGGTTGCGTACTTTCAGTCTGTTCATTACTAGTAAGATTGCAAAAATACCTAAAGAGATTAGTAAATTGCTCCAAACTAAATCTTTGGTGTAGAAAATGGCGATGATTAAAATGGCACCTAAATCATCGATAACGGCCAATGCAGTTAAAAATATTTTTAGTGAAATCGGTACTTTTTTTCCTAATAACGACAAAATCCCCAACGCAAAAGCAATATCTGTCGCCATTGGAATTCCGGCTCCCGATTGGGTATCGGTTCCATAGTTTAAGAATAAATACAATCCGGCTGGAACGATCATTCCGCCTATTGCTGCGAATATTGGAAGTAAGGCGTTTTTGAGATTAGAGAGTTCACCGGCATAAATTTCTCTTTCCAATTCTAACCCAATCAGCAAAAAGAAAATGGTCATTAGACCGTCATTAATCCAATGCTCAAAGGAATGACTTCCAATTTGCATATGCCAAATACTCAGGTATTCTTCACTCCAAATGGAATTGGTTAATAATAAAGAAAGTAGGGTACAGCCTATAAGCATAAATCCGCCTGCTTTTTCACTGTCAAAGAAGTCGTTGAATAGTTTGGTAATTTTCATGTTTCAAATATAAAAAAAAGCACCCGAAAAAGGGTGCTTTAAAATATTTATAAAGTTAAAGGAATTATAAACTTGTGATGATAAATTCACTTCTTCTGTTTAGCTGATGCTCTTCTTCTGTACATTTCACATCATCAGCGCATTTGTTAACCAATTCTGTTTCACCCAGACCTTCAGAAGTTAAACGATCAGCAGCAATGCCATTTTTGATTAACCAATCTTTGGTAGATTTTGCTCTTCTGTCAGATAATTTTTTGTTATAAGGATGAGAAGCACGGCTATCGGTATGTGAACGAATATTGATTTTCATAGATGGATTTTGGTTCAATACATCTAATAATTTAGCTAAATCAACTGCAGCATCCGGACGGATATTCCATTTGTCTAAGTCGAAATAGATAATGTTAATTTTGAAACAATCCGCTAAGTCGTCACCAATTTTAACGCGACAAGTTTTGGTTTTAAGCTCGATGTTTAACTCTGTTTTTCCTGAGTCAGAACCGATGATAACCGGCACTTCTTTGGTTTCATAATCTTCAAGCGAAGCGTTTACATAGTATTTAGTACCACATTCAACGTCTAAGAATTCATATTTACCTTCAGCATCAGAAACGGTTTCTTTTAGCTTATTGAATTTTTCATCCATAAGAATCAATTTGGTATTTGGTAATACCGCTTTAGTATCTTCATCAGTAATGACTCCAAATAGAATTTGGTCACAGAAAATAGGACGAGTTTCTACAAATTTGTAGATATCATCACTTCCTTGTCCGCCATCTCTATTGGAACTCACGAAACCTTGTTTTGTTTTAGAGTTGATAATAAATCCGAAATCATCTTTAGAACTGTTTCCTTCTTCACCAATGTTTAAAGCGTCTTTAAAGTCTAAGCTACCGTCTTTAGGAACTCTGGTTACAAATACATCTAAACCACCCAATCCCGGTTGGCCATCAGAAGCAAAGTACAATTCATTGTCATCGGAAATAAAAGGATAAGTTTCTCTACCTTCGGTATTGATTGATTTACCTAGATTTTCGGGAGTTCCCAAACTTCCATCTTCGTTGATTTTTACTCTAAAAAGATCTGATTGTCCGAAAGTTCCCGGCATATCTGAAGCAAAGTATAACGTTTTTTCATCCGGAGATAGGGTAGGATGCGCCGCCTGATAACTATCGCTGTTGAAATTTAACGGCGTAATGTTTATCCATTTTCCTTCATCGTCAAGGTTGGCTTTATAAATTTTTAATAAAGTTACTTTATTAGCATCAAAACCTCTTCCGTCTAAGTAGTTATTTCTGGTGAAATAAACTGTTTTTCCGTCTTTGGTAAAAGCTGGAGTATCTTCATGGTATTTGGTGTTGATTTTTTTACCAAATTTATCTACTCCGGTTAATCCACCGTCTTCCCCTAAAGCGGAACTGTATAGATTAGTAAAGTACTGCCCGGTCCAAGTGTGGATTCTTTTAGAGAAATTTCCGGTATCACGAGCAGAGGTAAAAATTACCTTTGTGCCCATGTAAGCAGGTCCATAATCAGAATACTTAGAGTTGATTCCGGCATCTTCAATTTTATAGCGACCTGAATTCTTTTTGATTTCTGCTAAATAATCTCTGCCTTTAGCAAACTTCTGACCTCTAAGTGTATTACCACTTTTATCATTGAATTTAGCCATCATAGCATCTGCTTTCGGATAGTCTTTAACTGCTCTTAAAGCTTGTGCATAGCGATAATAAAATTCCGCTTCTTGATCAGGATTGGTTGCGTATAGCTCGCTATACCATTTGTTTGCTTTTTCTAAATCAGCATTGAAATAGTAGGCGTTACCAATTTTAAGTAACATATCAGGAGATTTATATCCTTTTTCATAAATGCGTTCGTAAGTCTTAATGGCATCAATGTAGGCGTATTTATCATACTCCTTATTACCTTTTACTTCTGTTTTACCAACTTGTGAATAAGTGTTCACAGTAGCGAAAGTTAATAGTACTAAATATATAATTTTATTTTTCATAATCGTTGTGTTATTAGAAGAATCTAGGTGATACCAATTTACTAACTCTATTGAACAACTCAAAACGAAGGAATACCTCATGAGAACCAGAGTTATAGTTTTTCAATTGAGTAGTTTCTCTATCGTAACTGTAACCGATGAATAAACCATCAGTTACTTGAAATCCGGCTAAAGCACTTATTGCTGCATCCCAACGGTAAGCTGCGCCAAGCATTAACTTATCAAAGAATAAGAAGTTAGCAGAAGCATCAACCTGAAGCGGTGAACCGGTGACTAATTTCGTCAAGAATGCTGGTTTAAATTTAACCGAAGGAGAAATATCGAATACATAACCTCCAATAGCATAAAAATTCATTCTCTCTTGAAATACAGCTACTTCGTTGTCATTGTATTTTGAGTCTTGTAAAAAGTTAGGTACCGAAAGACCAAAGTACAATTTATCAGAGTGTAAATATACACCGGCACCGAAATTCGGAGAAAATTCATTGCTGAAATTTTGAAGATTTGGATCGCCTGCATCAGCTGGATTTAAATCATTTACGTCTAGGTTAAATAAATTACCACTGGCTTTGATACCAAAGGACAATTTGTAAGTTTCAGACGTTTGTATAGAATAAGATAAATCAGCTGAAATTGTATTGTCTCTGGTAGGACCGATTTTATCACTTACCACCGATAAACCAACACCTAAATTACTATTGTTAATTGGAGTATTAATAGAAAAAGCGTTAGTTGTTGGCGCTCCGTCTAATCCTACCCATTGGGTACGATGTAATCCGAAAATACTCATAACTCCTCTCGATCCAGCATAAGCGGGATTGATATTGATCGTGTTATACATGTATTGGGTATACTGTGCGTCTTGCTGAGCAAAACCAGTATAACACGTTAACATCAAAGCGAAAATTAAAATTTTTGTTTTCATATTTTGTTAATTTATCCTGAGGGTTTTTACGCCCTCAGGAGTTAGTAGGTTTATCTGGTTAAGTATAAATATCCGTCTTTAGTTACACTATTTCCTTCACTTGTTTTCCATTCAATGATATAAAAATAAGTTCCGGTAGGTAATTCTTCAGATCTGCTGATAGTAGTTCTACCTTCAGAGATACCTTCAAATCTTCGGGTATTATTGTCATAGTTTTTTGTTTCATAAACTAAAACTCCCCAACGGTTGTAAATTTGAACATTATTTGTCGGATAACAAGCGATGTCTTCAATATTTTCTATGTTAAAAAATTGATTGAATGAGTCACCATTTGGAGTAAAGGCATTGTGAATGATTATAGCTTCACAAGGTCCAACACCTCCAATAATTATTAGTACTTCATATCTTGTTGGACACGGACCGTCATTTATTGAATAACTGAACAGATATTCACCAGGTTCAATTCCCAATGGATTAAATGTATTATTGATAGAATCAAAACCACCAACATTATCCACATTTGTCCAAGTTCCTCCTTCAACACCTTGAGGTAATAATGAGTTTAAAGATGTATTTACATCATCACCATTACTTAATTGTACAGACGGAAGTGTGATAACTTCAGCAATTTGAGATACATATACGTTTTGAGTATAAGTTTGTGATAAGTTACCACAAGCATCAGATACAACCCATGTTCTGGTTATGGTGTACACTCCATTAACAACCTCTGATTGTGTTTCAGTAAATACTGGTGTTCCAACTTCAGAACAATTATCAGTAAATACTATATTTTGAGGTGCCGGGATATTGTCACACGTAGCATCTGCTTTTACGAGTAATGGAGTGTTTGATACAGGACCAACAGTATCAGAAACAGTTATAGTCTGAACAGCAGTAGCTGTATTTCCACAAGCATCCGTTGCAGTCCATGTTCTCACTAATTGGTAGTTAGAAGGACAGTTTCCTTGAATAGTTGTCTGACTCATAGTTACAGTAGCAGCACTACAGTTATCAATAGCAGTCAATACCGCCGGACTAGGAATGTTGTCACAAGAAGCAGTGGTGTCTGCCGGAGCTAAATCAACAAAAGTAGGATCAACAGTATCATTTACAGTTATAATTTGTGATACTGATGAAGTGTTGTCACAAGCATCAGTGAAAGTCCAAGTTCTGGTTACCATGAATGAGTTAGCACAGTCACCTTGAGTGATTGTATCAACCCCTTGAACAGTGATAGCAACATCACAATTATCAGTAGCAGTAAGTGTAATCATTGCAGGAACATCATTCGCACAAGTTACTGTTATAGCAGCCGGAGCTTCAGGAGTTACAGGCGCAACAGTATCATTTACAGTAATAATTTGCGATACCGATGAAGTGTTGTCACAAGCATCAGTGAAAGTCCAAGTTCTGGTTACAGTAAACGAGTTAGCACAGTCACCTTGAGCAACAGTATCAACCCCTTGAACAGTGATTGCATCATTACAGTTATCAGTAGCTGTAAGCGAAATCATTGCAGGAATATCCTCGGTACAAGTTACAGTTACAGCAGCAGGCGCTTCAGGAGCAACAGGCGCAACAGTATCATTTACAGTAATCACTTGAGATACCGATGAAGTGTTCTCACAAGCATCAGTGAAAGTCCAAGTTCTGGTTACAGTAAACGAGTTAGCACAGTCACCTTGAGTTATAGCATCAACACCTTGAGCAGTGATTGCATCGTTACAGTTATCAGTAGCAGTTAATGAAATCATTACAGGAATATCATCCGCACAAGCTACAGTTACAGCAGCCGGAGCTTCAGGCGCAACAGGCGCAACCGTGTCATTTACAGTAATAATTTGCGATACCGATGAAGTGTTCTCACAAGCATCAGTGAAAGTCCAAGTTCTGGTTACAGTAAACGAGTTAGGACATTCTCCTTGAGCAACAGTATCAACCCCTTGAGCAGTGATTGCATCGTTACAGTTATCCGTAGCAGTTAATGAAATCATTACAGGAATATCATCCGCACAAGCTACAGTTACAGCAGCAGGCGCTTCAGGAGCAACAGGCGCAACCGTATCATTTACAGTAATAATTTGCGATACCGATGAAGTATTGTCACAAGCATCAGTGAAAGTCCAAGTTCTGGTTACAGTGAACGAGTTAGGACATTCTCCTTGAGCAACAGTATCAACCCCTTGAGCAGTGATTGCATCGTTACAGTTATCCGTAGCAGTTAATGAAATCATTACAGGAATATCATCCGCACAAGCTACAGTTACAGCAGCCGGAGCTTCAGGAGCAACAGGCGCAACCGTGTCATTTACAGTAATAATTTGCGATACCGATGAAGTGTTGTCACAAGCATCAGTGAAAGTCCAAGTTCTGGTTACAGTAAACGAGTTAGGACATTCTCCTTGAGCAACAGTATCAACCCCTTGAGCAGTGATTGCATCGTTACAGTTATCCGTAGCAGTTAATGAAATCATTACAGGAATATCATCCGCACAAGCTACAGTTACAGCAGCAGGCGCTTCAGGAGCAACAGGCGCAACCGTATCATTTACAGTAATAATTTGCGATACCGATGAAGTATTGTCACAAGCATCAGTGAAAGTCCAAGTTCTGGTTACAGTGAACGAGTTAGGACATTCTCCTTGAGCAACAGTATCAACCCCTTGAGCAGTGATTGCATCGTTACAGTTATCCGTAGCAGTTAATGAAATCATTACAGGAATATCATCCGCACAAGCTACAGTTACAGCAGCAGGCGCTTCAGGAGCAACAGGCGCAACCGTATCATTTACAGTAATAATTTGCGATACCGATGAAGTATTGTCACAAGCATCAGTGAAAGTCCAAGTTCTGGTTACAGTGAACGAGTTAGGACATTCTCCTTGAGCAACAGTATCAACCCCTTGAGCAGTGATTGCATCGTTACAGTTATCCGTAGCAGTTAATGAAATCATTGCAGGAATATCATCCGCACAAGCTAACGTTAAAGCAGCCGGAGCTTCAGGAGCAACAGGCGCAACCGTGTCATTTACAGTTATAATTTGCGATACCGATGAAGTATTGTCACAAGCATCAGTGAAAGTCCAAGTTCTGGTTACAGTAAACGAGTTAGCACAGTCACCTTGAGTTATAGCATCAACACCTTGAGCAGTGATTGCATCGTTACAGTTATCAGTAGCAGTTAATGAAATCATTACAGGAATATCATCCGCACAAGCTACAGTTACAGCAGCAGGCGCTTCAGGAGCAACAGGCGCAACCGTATCATTTACAGTAATAATTTGCGATACCGATGAAGTATTGTCACAAGCATCAGTGAAAGTCCAAGTTCTGGTTACAGTGAACGAGTTAGGACATTCTCCTTGAGCAACAGTATCAACCCCTTGAGCAGTGATTGCATCGTTACAGTTATCCGTAGCAGTTAATGAAATCATTACAGGAATATCATCCGCACAAGCTACAGTTACAGCAGCAGGCGCTTCAGGAGCAACAGGCGCAACCGTATCATTTACAGTAATAATTTGCGATACCGATGAAGTATTGTCACAAGCATCAGTGAAAGTCCAAGTTCTGGTTACAGTGAACGAGTTAGGACATTCTCCTTGAGCAACAGTATCAACCCCTTGAGCAGTGATTGCATCGTTACAGTTATCCGTAGCAGTTAATGAAATCATTGCAGGAATATCATCCGCACAAGCTAACGTTAAAGCAGCCGGAGCTTCAGGAGCAACAGGCGCAACCGTGTCATTTACAGTTATAATTTGCGATACCGATGAAGTATTGTCACAAGCATCAGTGAAAGTCCAAGTTCTGGTTACAGTAAACGAGTTAGCACAGTCACCTTGAGTTATAGCATCAACACCTTGAGCAGTGATTGCATCGTTACAGTTATCAGTAGCAGTTAATGAAATCATTGCAGGAATATCATCCGCACAAGCTACAGTTACAGCAGCCGGAGCTTCAGGAGCAACAGGAGCAACCGTGTCATTTACAGTAATAATTTGCGATACCGATGAAGTGTTGTCACAAGCATCAGTGAAAGTCCAAGTTCTGGTTACAGTAAACGAGTTAGGACATTCTCCTTGAGCAACAGTATCAACCCCTTGAGCAGTGATTGCATCGTTACAGTTATCCGTAGCAGTTAATGAAATCATTGCAGGAATATCATCCGCACAAGCTAACGTTACAGCAGCCGGAGCTTCAGGAGCAACAGGCGCAACCGTGTCATTTACAGTTATAATTTGCGATACCGATGAAGTGTTGTCACAAGCATCAGTGAAAGTCCAAGTTCTGGTTACAGTAAACGAGTTAGCACAGTCACCTTGAGCAACAGTATCAACCCCTTGAGCAGTGATTGCATCGTTACAGTTATCCGTAGCAGTTAATGAAATCATTGCAGGAATATCATCCGCACAAGCTACAGTTACAGCAGCAGGCGCTTCAGGAGCAACAGGCGCAACCGTATCATTTACAGTAATAATTTGCGATACCGATGAAGTGTTGTCACAAGCATCAGTGAAAGTCCAAGTTCTGGTTACAGTAAACGAGTTAGGACATTCTCCTTGAGCAACATTATCAACACCCTGAGCAGTAATAACTCCAGAACAATTGTCGGTGGCAGTTAAAGAAATTATTGCAGGTATTTCATCCTCACAAGCTACAGTTACAGCAACAGGCGCTTCAGGTGCTATTGGATTTTGAGTATCACTTACAGTAAATGTAGCTGAAGTTGTAGAATCATTACCACAAGCATCTGTTGCAGTAAATATAACAGTTACCGCAGCTGAACAATCACCTGAAATTTCATTGAAATTATTAGTCCATGTTACTTCTGAACAGTTGTCAGAAGCTATAGCACCTCCATGATTATTTAACCAGTTGGTTAATGCATTTTCATTTCCTTCTCCATCACATTCAACTATGATATTTGATGCCTGAGTTGAAATAACAGGATCAGTAGTATCAACCACATTAATAGTTTGAGTAAATACCGCCGAAGTGTTACCACAAGCGTCAGTTACTGTCCAAGTATTAGTATAAGAACCAGCGTTAGCACAAGTAGAAGAAGCTACGAATTGACCTGCAGATTTTACGATGTTCGTTACATCAGTATCACATAAGTCAGTAGCCACCGGGAATTGTGCTTGAGCAGTTGCTAAAGCAGCCGCATCGCTACATTCTACAGTCGCGTCAAGCGAAGCTGCAGCAGTAGTCCAAGTTGGCGCTGTAGTATCAACCACATTAATAGTTTGAGTAAATACCGCCGAAGTGTTACCACAAGCGTCAGTTACTGTCCAAGTATTAGTATAAGAACCGGCGTTAGCACAAGTAGAAGAAGCTACGAATTGACCTGCAGATTTTACGATGTTCGTTACATCAGTATCACATAAGTCAGTAGCCACCGGGAATTGTGCTTGAGCAGTTGCTAAAGCAGCCGCATCGCTACATTCTACAGTCGCGTCAAGCGAAGCTGCAGCAGTAGTCCAAGTTGGCGCTGTAGTATCAACCACATTAATAGTTTGAGTAAATACCGCCGAAGTGTTACCACAAGCGTCAGTTACTGTCCAAGTATTAGTATAAGAACCGGCGTTAGCACAAGTAGAAGAAGCTACGAATTGACCTGCAGATTTTACGATGTTCGTTACATCAGTATCACATAAGTCAGTAGCCACCGGGAATTGTGCTTGAGCAGTTGCTAAAGCCGCCGCATCGCTACATTCTACAGTCGCGTCAAGCGAAGCTGCAGCAGTAGTCCAAGTTGGCGCTGTAGTATCAACCACATTAATAGTTTGAGTAAATACCGCCGAAGTGTTACCACAAGCGTCAGTTACTGTCCAAGTATTAGTATAAGAACCGGCGTTAGCACAAGTAGAAGAAGCTACGAATTGACCTGCAGATTTTACGATGTTCGTTACATCAGTATCACATAAGTCAGTAGCCA
Organism: Flavobacterium sp. 102; assembly: GCF_003634615.1. Taxonomy (NCBI): domain Bacteria; kingdom Pseudomonadati; phylum Bacteroidota; class Flavobacteriia; order Flavobacteriales; family Flavobacteriaceae; genus Flavobacterium; species Flavobacterium sp. 102. Next base: position 2,307,768 of record NZ_RBKX01000001.1, read on the forward strand.
CCGGGAATTGTGCTTGAGCAGTTGCTAAAGCAGCCGCATCGCTACATTCTACAGTCGCGTCAAGCGAAGCTGCAGCAGTAGTCCAAGTTGGCGCTGTAGTATCAACCACATTAATAGTTTGAGTAAATACCGCCGAAGTGTTACCACAAGCGTCAGTTACAGTCCAAGTATTAGTATAAGAACCGGCGTTAGCACAAGTAGAAGAAGCTACGAATTGACCTGCAGATTTTACGATGTTCGTTACATCAGTATCACATAAGTCAGTAGCCACCGGGAATTGTGCTTGAGCAGTTGCTAAAGCAGCCGCATCGCTACATTCTACAGTCGCGTCAAGCGAAGCTGCAGCAGTAGTCCAAGTTGGCGCTGTAGTATCAACCACATTAATAGTTTGAGTAAATACCGCCGAAGTGTTACCACAAGCGTCAGTTACTGTCCAAGTATTAGTATAAGAACCGGCGTTAGCACAAGTAGAAGAAGCTACGAATTGACCTGCAGATTTTACGATGTTCGTTACATCAGTATCACATAAGTCAGTAGCCACCGGGAATTGTGCTTGAGCAGTTGCTAAAGCAGCCGCATCGCTACATTCTACAGTCGCGTCAAGCGAAGCTGCAGCAGTAGTCCAAGTTGGCGCTGTAGTATCAACCACATTAATAGTTTGAGTAAATACCGCCGAAGTGTTACCACAAGCGTCAGTTACTGTCCAAGTATTAGTATAAGAACCGGCGTTAGCACAAGTAGAAGAAGCTACGAATTGACCTGCAGATTTTACGATGTTCGTTACATCAGTATCACATAAGTCAGTAGCCACCGGGAATTGTGCTTGAGCAGTTGCTAAAGCAGCCGCATCGCTACATTCTACAGTCGCGTCAAGCGAAGCTGCAGCAGTAGTCCAAGTTGGCGCTGTAGTATCAACCACATTAATAGTTTGAGTAAATACCGCCGAAGTGTTACCACAAGCGTCAGTTACTGTCCAAGTATTAGTATAAGAACCGGCGTTAGCACAAGTAGAAGAAGCTACGAATTGACCTGCAGATTTTACGATGTTCGTTACATCAGTATCACATAAGTCAGTAGCCACCGGGAATTGTGCTTGAGCAGTTGCTAAAGCAGCCGCATCGCTACATTCTACAGTCGCGTCAAGCGAAGCTGCAGCAGTAGTCCAAGTTGGCGCTGTAGTATCAACCACATTAATAGTTTGAGTAAATACCGCCGAAGTGTTACCACAAGCGTCAGTTACAGTCCAAGTATTAGTATAAGAACCGGCGTTAGCACAAGTAGAAGAAGCTACGAATTGACCTGCAGATTTTACGATGTTCGTTACATCAGTATCACATAAGTCAGTAGCCACCGGGAATTGTGCTTGAGCAGTTGCTAAAGCCGCCGCATCGCTACATTCTACAGTCGCGTCAAGCGAAGCTGCAGCAGTAGTCCAAGTTGGCGCTGTAGTATCAACCACATTAATAGTTTGAGTAAATACCGCCGAAGTGTTACCACAAGCGTCAGTTACTGTCCAAGTATTAGTATAAGAACCGGCGTTAGCACAAGTAGAAGAAGCTACGAATTGACCTGCAGATTTTACGATGTTCGTTACATCAGTATCACATAAGTCAGTAGCCACCGGGAATTGTGCTTGAGCAGTTGCTAAAGCAGCCGCATCGCTACATTCTACAGTCGCGTTAAGCGCAGCTGCAGCAGTAGTCCAAGTTGGCGCTGTAGTATCAACCACATTAATAGTTTGAGTAAATACCGCTGAAGTGTTACCACAAGCGTCAGTTACTGTCCAAGTATTAGTATAAGAACCGGCATTAGCACAAGTAGAAGAAGCTACGAATTGACCTGTAGATTTTACGATGTTCGTTACATCAGTATCACATAAGTCAGTAGCCACCGGGAATTGTGCTTGAGCAGTTGCTAAAGCAGCCGCATCGCTACATTCTACAGTCGCGTCAAGCGCAGCTGCAGCAGTAGTCCAAGTTGGCGCTGTATTGTCAGTTATTGAAACTGTTACTGTTGCAGTATCACAGTTAGTTGGGTTTAGTTTTTCACAAATTTCATAAGTTAACACATAATCACCACAAGAGGCTCCAACAGCTATTACAAGGTTCCCATTGTTGCTAATTGAAATCACTGAACTATTTCCGGAAATTACGTTCAAGTTAACATCCGTTAGAGAAACTTGTAAACCATTAAAAGTATCGTTGGTTAAAATATTTTCAATTATACCGGAGGTAGGACAAACTATATCTTTGTAAATATCATCCACGGCATTGATAGGAGCATTGGTAACATTAACAGTTACAATAGCTGTATCACAATTGGTTGGATTTAAAGTTTCGCAAATTTGGTATGTCAAAGTGTAAGAGCCAGAAGGAGTTCCAGGAGCTACATTCACTGCACCCGTTGTAGTATTAAGAGTAACACCAGGGTTTGTAGTTGATACTTGAGTAAGGATTACATTACTAAGTGTAGCAGGATTTCCGTTTAAGGTATCATTAACTAAAACGTTAGCCACAGACTGACCACCAACAGCACCAACAATCGGCGTTCCATTATCATCCACAGCATTGATAGGAGCATTGGTAACATTAACAGTTACAATAGCTGTATCACAATTGGTTGGATTTAAAGTTTCGCAAATTTGGTATGTCAAAGTGTAAGAGCCAGAAGGAGTTCCAGGAGCTACATTCACTGCACCCGTTGTAGTATTAAGAGTAACACCAGGGTTTGTAGTTGATACTTGAGTAAGGATTACATTACTAAGTGTAGCAGGATTTCCGTTTAAGGTATCATTAACTAAAACGTTAGCCACGGACTGACCACCAACAGCACCAACAATCGGCGTTCCATTATCATCCACGGCATTGATAGGAGCATTGGTAACATTAACAGTTACAATAGCTGTATCACAATTGGTTGGATTTATTTTTTCACAAATTTGGTAAGTTACTGTATAAGAACCTGAAGGAGTTCCCGGCGCAACATTTACAGATCCATCTAAAGGATTAAGAGTAACTCCGGAATTAGTTGTTGAAACTTGAGTTAAGTTAACAGTTGCTAAAGTTGCAGTATTACCGTTTAAGGTATCATTTGCCAATACGTTAGTCAAAGACTGACCACCATTAGCACCAACAATAGGAGCCCCGGCATCATTGACCGCATCGATAATAGGTCTAGTAACTGTAATTGTTACAGTAGCTGAGTCACAATTACTATTGTTATTTATTTCACAAATTTGATAAACTATGGTATATACACCAGCTGGGGTTCCCGGAGGTACAGAAACTTGTCCGGTTGTAGTATTAATAACAGGTACAGGATTACTTCCGATTGAAGTCGCAGGAGTAACTACAGTTATGGTTACCTGACTTATAAGAGCAGCAACACCATTTACAGTATCAGTACCATTGCCATTATTACTTAAAACATTGCCGATATTTGTATTTCCAGTTGTCCCGTTTCCACCATTCAAAGTATCATCTTGAGCTATGATTTGAGGACATTTTGAAATCGTGAAAGGAAAATTACAACCATTTCCACCACCTGCTGGAACAGCAAAATAATTAATGGTTGAACCTGCAACAAGAGGAATTGGATTACTGTCAGAATATTGTATTGAATTAATAGTTACCGGGAATTCATTGTAAAATAATGAACCTGGTGGAAAATTTGAAGCAATTTCAGAAGTACCAACTGAAGTGTTAGAGCTACAATAAGTGAAATTTCTAACAATGTTGGTGTTAGGACAGTTTTCAGAAACATAACTAGCACCATTAATTCCAACGTTTATTGGAGTAGGTATTGGTTCTCCGACGCAACTTCCATTTGAAGTATAACCTTGAATCAAGTTTGAGTTGTTTAACGCTACAGAGGTTGTATTACCGATACCTGTAGAGTTTCCATTTATTGCAATCAAGCTTGAACAACTTGAATTGTTTAAAATTGAACAATCTGTTGTGGCTTTTAATCTAAATGTTAATCTAGCCAATACAGTATTGCTATTAGCAGGTAAAACAAGTGTTCCAAAATCCCATACAAGCGATCCTGTTACACCTAAACTAGGGTTAAAGGAAATATTGTTTGGAGTTGGAGTGTTTTGTGGACTAAACACGATACCGGAGGCACTTCCTGCAACATAAGTTGCGTTGTAAGGAATAGGAATAATTAATTTATAATTATTTATTGCTTCACTACCAATATTTTTTATGTCAACACTAAATCCGGCCTCTTGTCCAGGCTGAAGCGAGTATGGTTGTACAGCAGGCGCACCATTCATAGTTGTTGCTGTAATAAGCCCTTCAACTTCTGGAACATAAGCATCAACAGACATTGCAATCGTAAATATAGAGTAGGTATCTGAAGTGGTCCCATACCTAAAATTGGTAGATGTCTGATTATTTCCAATGATAGAATTTCCTGTATTTGGAATGTCAATCATGGCAATATCTATTCCGGTATTGTTTACTAAATTAGGATTTCTGGTTCCTCCTACATTGATGGAGGAGTTAAAGAAATTCCCTGTGGCATTGCCTGTATGACTTAAATTAGTATAGTTAGTAGTGTTTAAATTTCTAATTCTGAAATAGTCACCTGTAAAACTAACATCACCTTCACTTGCCATTACACCAAGCTTCATTCCTACATTTCCGGTTTGAACTGTGTTGAAACCTGAAACCGGTAAATCAAAACCAGATGTATTGGTTGAGGCTACATATGCATAACCATCAAAGATTGTTACATCTCTCCATCTCATTTTGCTGTTTTCATAGACAACAATAATTCCCCATCCACCTGAGTATCCAGTTCCACCAACATTACCTTCTAATAATGCCATGTCAGCCACAGTGTATTGTCCTATGCCGTTTGTTCTTACATAATCGGTAATTTCAGCATAAGCTGAATAAATATCATCATCACTTCCTGACGGATAGTAAATGTCATTCGTTGAAGCAGTGATTTGAGTATAACCAGAAGCTGTAGGTCCTTTCAAGGAAACTACTCTTTTATTGAATGCTTTTGTAATATTACTAAAAACAGTTGTTGTACCTGAAACATTGACATCAGCATTTGAAAAGTTTTGAGTATCAGTTGTCCCTAGATTAGTCCCTGCATTACGGATTAACTTTTTTATTGTTAAAGTAACAGTACCATCCGTTATTACATAGGGAGAATTAAGTGTTGCCTCAGTTCCAGATCCGTTTACAGTCACAGGGATATTTACAGAGCTACCACCGTTCACTGATAAAGTAACTCTATTGGTAGCAGAACTGTTGAAAAAGCTGAAAGCATAAGTATTACCGTTCCCTGAGAAAGTATAAATAGGGTGACGATTTCCATTAGACCCACCACGTGTCACAGAAAGTGAGTAGTTGGTGTTGTTAATATTTTGATTGTGAATTACATTCAAATTATTGTTAATTGATTGCGTACCTGTTGCTACTTGTTTGGTAACATTGAAAGTGCTGTTTGAGGATGACTTTCCAGTCCAATACAAACCTGCATAAACAATATTCGAACATGATGGAATAGCACCATTTTCTGATGACAATGTCAAAGTAGAGGATGACGAGTTGAATGTATTAGGATCTCCATCAATATCAACATAGGTCATAAACTGGCCATTGTTGTTTGTGGTTGCACCATAATTTTGCGGCGTCAAATTGGTGTTACCCAACATGGTAAAGTCACCTTTCACATTATAAATCTTTTTGGTTGGAGTATATTGTGAAGTTCTTTGGGTAAAAGCTTTTTTAACCTGAGCATTGACATTACTGGTTACTCCTAACAGAAATACCATAATCACAATAGCGTAATTCAGTTTAAAATTTGTTTTTGGGATGTATAAATTCTTCATAATGATTATTTTTATCAATATTATTGATTGTTGTCGCCTTTCTGAACTTTATAAAAAATCATGTACTTTTCATTTTCTCCAGAGATCATGTTTGAGACATTTTCACTAGTTACATCAAATGACGTAGAGAAGTATATGTATTTTAATTTTTTGAATCCTGATAGAAGGTTCAGATTGATTGAATTATTCAACTGACTTACATTTTCTAAATTGATAGTTATGATTTCAATATTATCTTTCAATAAAATTGAATTGTTCAAGTTGTTTAAAGAATTTAAATCCGTAAACAGATTTCTCGGCTTATCTCCATATACTTTCACCTCAGCTCCATAATAATAAATTGAGGGTTGTGTCGTGTACACTAATTCTTTAACATTTCTGACATTCAGAAGTGTGACGCTTGAAGTTGGACCAGCAACTCTTAATGATTGTGACGGAGGTGCTAAAAAAGCATCTAATTCTATCACAGAAGTTGATGATTCATTTGCAACATCCTCAGATAAGGTTTGTGCAAACACATTTAAACTGCATAGAAAAAGCACAGTTAGGGTGATGATTTTTGATTTCATACAATTAGATTTAGTAGAATAATTTTTTTAAAAATTTAGTTTTCGGGCTTGAAGTAAAAGTTGTAGGCATATTGAAGTTATAATATTTTGGGTTATACTATTGACCGCTAAATTATATACAATGCAACAACAGACTCAATTTTCTCTACAAACAACTTGAAAACTCGATTAAATGACACTTTTCTTGCATTTTTTTCAGTTTACAATCGTTTTTTTTCGTTTTTCAACATAAATTTTTGACATGACATTTGGGGTTTTAAGGATGATTTTTTCAGTTTGATAATAGTTTAACAGTTCGAAAGTAGATTGTTTTTTTTAATTCACCAAAAAAAATATCGACAAAATGCATAAAAACATAGATAAAATACAATAATTAACTATATTATAAAGTTAATTACTACAAATATTAATTAACAATTGATTGTTTATAATTTTTTTATGGATTTAACATTTATTTATAAAAAGTTATTTTAACTATTTTTTTATTATTCACTAAGTCATCGATAATGAGTTCATTAAAACGATTTTTTGATTCGTGTTAAAAAAATCATTTAAAATAAAAGTTAACCATAAGCTTTAAAAACTTAAATTTATGCAATCAAACAATTTGTAGTAATTAATCATGAAACAATTAATATTGGTTAGACATGCAAAATCCAGTTGGGACGCGCCTCTACATGATTTTGATAGGCCATTAACGGGTAGAGGTATTCAAGATGCTCATTTGGTATCTTCGAATATCAGCAATCATCTTCCTAAAACTTTTTTAGTATGGAGTAGTGCTGCCAAACGAGCCGCTGAAACCGCTATGATATTTGCACAGAACTTGTCATTTCCTATAGAAAGTGTCATTTTTAAAGAAGAATTGTACACTTTCGATGACAGAAAATTAGAACAAATTATAAAATCATGCTCTAATCAATGTGACCATTTAATTGTTTTCGGACATAATGAGGCTATTACGAATTTTGTCAATAAATTTGGAAATATTATGATTGATAATGTTTCCACTTCCGGTTTTGTTGCTATTGTATTTGATAGTGTAAGCTGGAATAACATCGAAAAAGGCACTACTAAAAAAGTTGTTTTCCCCAGAGATTTGAAATAATTATGAGCACAGAAAATAGTTTTCGATATATAGATAGAGAAAAGAGTTGGTTGGCATTCAACGCCAGAGTATTACAAGAAGCGGCAGATGAATCCGTTCCTTTATTAGAAAGACTTAGGTTTATCGGTATTTTTTCCAATAATTTAGACGAATTTTTCCGCGTGCGATTCGCCGCTGTTCGCCGTTTGAGTTTATCCGGTGTTTCAGGCGAAAAGATATTAGGCGGGATTTCAGCCCAACAACTCGTTAAAGAAATTACCGAAATTGTAATCAAACAACAAGCAGAAAGTTTAAGAGTACTTACCAATATTGAAAAAGAATTGGTCAAGCAAAACATCATTATTATCAATGAAGAGGAAGTTACCGGCGAACATGAAAATTTTGTGAAAGATTTTTTTATCCAAAAAGTCAGTCCTGAATTGGTGACAATTATCTTAAATGACTTAGCAGAATTCCCTTTGTTAAAAGATGCTTCGGGTTATTTGGCTGTTAAATTAGTAATGAAAGTCGAGCAAAAACCAAAGATGCTCGGTTGGGTAAAACCCAAACCCGAAATCAGATACGCTATCATTGAAATTCCGAAAAACACAAACAGAATAGTGGAACTTCCGGACAAAGACGGTAAACAATATCTGATGTTGTTGGATGATGTTATTCGTTATAACTTGAGCAGTATATTTAATATTTTCGAATACGAAAGTATCTCAGCACACATGATTAAAATCACTCGTGATGCGCAACTCGATATTGACAGTGATATGAGCAAAAGTATGCTCGAAAAGATTGCCTCTTCGGTAAAAGACCGCAGAATCGGTGAACCGGTACGTTTTGTATATGACCAATCCATTGAAAAAGACACGCTTAAATTTTTCCTGAATAAACTCGAAATCGAAAAGTCCGATGGTATAATTCCCGGCGGAAGATACCACAACCGTCGCGACTATATGAACTTCCCAAACTTAGGGAGATTTGATTTGTTATACCAACCTAAAGCACCACTTCCGGTAGAAGGTTTGTCACTCGATGGTAGTATTTTGAATAAAATTGCCAAAAAAGATTACCTGATTAACGCACCATTTCAGTCATTTTCTTATTTGATTAAATTCCTTCGCGAAGCCGCATTGGATCCCAAAGTAACCAACATTAAAATTACTTTATACCGTTTGGCCAAAAACTCTCAAATCATCAGTTCGCTGATCAATGCTGCTAAAAACGGAAAGAAAGTTACGGTTCAAATTGAGTTACAAGCCCGATTCGATGAAGCCAGTAATATTTCTTATGCCGAACAAATGCAACAGGAAGGAATCGAATTGATTTTTGGAATCAAAGGTTTAAAAGTGCATAGTAAAATCTGCGTCATCGATAGAGTAGAAGACGGAAAAGTGAAACGTTATGGCTTTATTTCGACAGGAAATTTCAACGAAACTACGGCCAAAATTTATACCGATTTGACTTTGTTTACCAGTCACCAACAAATATTAAAGGACGTTTCTAAAATATTCGATTTCTTTGATGTCAATTATCGAATTCACCGATACAAACACCTGATTGTTTCACCTCATTATACACGATCCAAGTTTTATAAATTGATTGACCGCGAAATCAATAATGCCATAACCGGCCGTCCGGCTTATATTAATTTAAAGATGAACAGTCTTTCCGATTATCCAATTATTGACAAATTATATGAAGCGAGTAATGCTGGTGTAAAAATCAAATTGCAAGTTCGAGGCATTTGTTCGTTAATTCCCGGTGTGAAAGGCATGAGTGAAAATATTGAAGCGATTAGTATAGTAGATTATCTTTTGGAACATACGCGTTCATATATTTTCTGCAATGACGACAATCCGGAAGTCTACATTTCTTCTGCCGATTTTATGACCAGAAACCTTGATGGTCGTGTAGAAGTAACGTGTCCTATTTATGATGAAGAAATCAAAAAGCAGATAATCGATACATTTAATGTAGGTTGGAAAGGAAATGTAAAAGCCCGATTCCATTCTGAAAAATTTGAAAATAAATACAGAGTTCGCAAAGATGGAGAAGCAATTTTCCGTGCCCAATTTGAAACCTATAATTACTATCGTGACCGATTGGATTTTTGTGAAATCAAAACAAATAAACAAAGCAATAAGTTATAAAGCGAATGATATCCATTAAAAAATATGCAGCCATTGATATTGGTTCCAATGCCATGCGATTGCTCATTACCAATATTGTTGAACAAAAAGACAAAGAAACGCAATTCAATAAAAGTGCCTTGATTCGGGTGCCCATTCGTCTAGGGCAAGATGCTTTTACGGTAGGCGAAATTTCAGAAGATAATATTGATAGAATGGTGGATGCCATGAAAGCATTCAAACTATTGATGAAAGTGTACAAGGTTGAAAAATACAAAGCTTGCGCCACTTCAGCAATGCGAGAAGCTTACAATGGGAAAGAAGTTGCAAACACCATTCGTGAAAAATGCGACATTGATATTGATATTATCGATGGTAAAATTGAAGCTACCATCATCGCTTCATCCGATTTACATAGTTTCCTTAAAACAGATCAAACCTATTTATATGTAGATGTAGGTGGCGGAAGTACTGAATTCTCTTTGTTTAGTGATGGTAAAATGGTCGCGTCCAAATCTTTTAAAATTGGTACCGTTCGCATGCTGAACAATATGGTAAGCGATATCGTTTGGGAAGAAATCGAAAAATGGATTAAAGCCAACACCGCCGAATACGAAAATGTAATCCTCATCGGTTCCGGCGGTAACATTAATAAGTTGTTCAAATTGTCGGGCAAAATGCAAGACAAACCGTTGTCTTATTTATATTTAAATTCTCAATACCAATACTTGAATTCGCTAACCTACGAACAAAGAATTGCAGAATTAGCTTTAAATACCGACCGTGCCGATGTAATCATTCCGGCGACGCGTGTGTATTTGAATGCGATGAAATGGAGTGGCGCACGTCAGTTGTTTGTGCCAAAAATTGGTTTAGCTGATGGAATTGTAAAAGCGATGTATCAAGGAACGCTTTAAACATCCAAATCAAACATCTTTTTCAATAACTCTAAATTCGGGTTGATTTCTACCAAGCGGTTGTATTTGTCTTGATTGGTAAAAGCTCTTTTTACCACCAAAGTTTCGTTGACTTTTACAGTAATGGTAAGGTCGTGGTTGTGAAGTTTACCACGTAAATAACCTAAAATTTCAGGTTTTTCTTTTTCAAAATCTATTTTTGAACTCTCATTCGGCAATTCATGAATGATCATCGTGCCGTCAAGAATTGGGTCGTTAATGGTTAACAACGAAGCAATGATACGAAACCCTTTGTCTTCCATCCGTTGGGCATATTTCAACCATTGTTCCAACATCTCGGTTTCGGTAAAAGGTTCGTTCGGCAAATGAACCGTGTCTTTTACAACAGATTTATGGGCTTCGGCCATTTCTTTTTTGGCTCGAATACTGGCAAGTGATAAAGCGGAAACTTTGGGTTGTCCCTCGACTGCGCTCGGGATGACAGAAGTTGTAGGTTGTAAGTTCTCGGTTGTCGGTTGACTGTTGTCTGTTGTCGGTTCGCTAACTACAACTTCTTCTGTATTCTGAATTCTGCTTTCTGTGTCCTGAATATCTTCTGCGTTCTGCGTTCTGCTTTCTGGAGTCTGAATTATTTCCGGCTTCTTAGCTACTTCCGCAATCGAATAATCATTTCTACGATAATAAGTAGGTGGAATTATAAAGTCAACTTTTTTTTTTCTCCATCAAAAGTGATAGAGCTTATTTGCATCAGCGTGAGTTCAACCAACAAGCGTTGGTTTTGGGAAACTTTGTATTTTAAATCACAATCATTCGCCAAGTTGATTCCTTTAAGTAAAAATTCTTGTGTTGCTTTTTGTGATTGTTGTCCGTAAAGTTTTTGTGCCGCTTCACCCATTTCTAATAAAGTAAGTGTCGCAGGGTTTTGGGCAACTAATAAATCTCTGAAATGCGAAGCCAATCCGGCAATAAAATGGTGTCCGTCAAAACCTTTAGACAAAATATCATTATAAGCCAACAAGACTTCCGGAATTTTATGCTCCAAAATCAAATCGGTGATGTTGATATATGTCTCGTAATCCAAAACGTTTAAGTTTTCTGTCACCGCTTGACGGGTCAAATTGTTGCCGCAAAAAGAAACCACGCGGTCAAAAATCGACAAAGCATCACGCATCGCACCATCAGCTTTTTGAGCAATAATGTGCAAAGCGTCGTCTTCAAAAACCACACCTTGACTAGTCGCTACTTCTGCCAAATGTTCTTTAGCGTCTTTTACGGTAATGCGTTTAAAGTCAAATATTTGACAACGCGACAATATAGTCGGAATGATTTTATGTTTTTCGGTTGTGGCCAAAATGAATATCGCGTGCTTTGGCGGTTCTTCCAACGTTTTCAGAAACGCATTAAACGCTGCCGAAGACAACATGTGCACCTCGTCAATGATATACACTTTATATTGTCCGGTTTGTGGCGGGATTCTAACTTGGTCAATCAGATTTCTGATGTCATCCACAGAGTTGTTCGAAGCAGCATCCAATTCGAAGACATTAAATGCAAAATCTTCAAACGGATCGTCGTAACCGGGTTGGTTGATCTTTCTGGCCAAAATACGCGCACAAGTAGTTTTTCCAACACCTCTTGGTCCGGTAAACAATAGGGCAGAAGCCAAGTGATTGTTTTCTATGGCATTGAGTAAAGTATTGGTAATAGCCTGTTGTCCAACAACGTCTTTAAACGTTTGGGGACGATACTTTCGGGCTGATACTACAAATTGTTCCATAGAATTTAATCGGATTACAAATATAGAATTTTTGTTGGTTTGGTTATTTGGTAATTCGGTTATTTGAGGTTTTTTTACTAACAATTAGAAAGATAATAGTTAATAAAAGTATAGCGTTGACAATTAGGGAAATAATCAGGGCTTTATCGCTAAAATCATTTTTCATTTGAGTTGTAATGGTATTTTGTGCCAATTTGTATTGTCTTAATTTTTCAAGTTGGTAAATAAAAGTACTTAAAGACTTGTTTTTGTTTTCTAAATCAAATAATTTCATTTCAATTTCATTTTTTGGAACAGTTTTACCAGCTGAATCAAATTCAAATGGAATAGGAGGAAAACCAGGTCCAAAATCCATCGATTGTGACGGACTACAAGCACTAATATTTATCAAAGTTTTATTTTTATTAATATTAGCATAAATGATGCATAAACCTTTTTCGTTAAAATAAAAATCACAATTTGATTCGGAGAATGAAGTTATTGTCTTTGGTTCATAATTGCCTTTAAATAATTCAATAATTTTAAATGCATAAGTATTACTTATTGTATCTAGTTTTATCAATTCGCCATAAAAAACGATATCTGCACTTTCTAATCCTCTTTCGACCATTATTTCTTTTTCAAATTCCCTACACTTACAAGCAAAGGAATTTCCATAATAGAATAGGAGAAGAATAAGAAGATACTTTTTAAAACGCATAGACATTTAATTTATTTTAAAAGTATGAAATCAAATTCAAAATTCACCATTCAAAATTCACCATTCAAAATTTAAAATTGTTTCTTTGCATCGCAGACCGCCTTATCGTTCCGATTTATCGGGAAGGAAAGTCCGGACACCACAGAGTAGCATAGCGGGTAACGCCCGTCCGTCGTGAGATGAGGACAAGTGCAACAGAAAGTATGTACAGGTAAGGCTGTAGTGAAACCAGGTAAACTCTATGCGGTGAAATTCCAAGTATATCGGCATTTAAGGATGACTCGTCCGTTGTCGAAGGGTAGGAAGCTCGAGCCAATGAGCAATTGTTGGCCTAGATAAATGATAAGGGTTTCGAGCAATCGAGATACAGAATCCGGCTTATAGGTCTGCTTTTTTTCAAAGTCGTTAGTTGAATTGAATCCGATGCCAATCAGGATATTCTATTTATGATTTCACTTTAAACTCTAACCCAATACTTCTCACACTTTCAATAGAAATATTGGCATCTTCAGCAAAATATTTTCGAAGCTTACTGATGTAAACATCCATACTTCTTCCGGAGAAATAGTCATCGGTTTTCCAAACGGCTTGTAATATTTGATCGCGTTTCAGTAATTGGTTTTTATTTTGGAATAAAAAAGTAATCAATGCTGCGTCTCTTTCGGTAAGTTGCTGGACTTTATTTCCCAATTTTAATTCTAAACGGTAAGTGTGAAAAACATAATTTCCAATTTGAATCTCATTGGTATTGGATTTAACAAAAGCATCTTTGGAAGTTCTTTTTAAAATATTGTTCAACCGCAATACCAATTCATCGGCTTCAAAAGGTTTGATGATATAGTCATCGGCACCGAGTTTTAGGCCTTTGATTTTGTCTTCGCTTTGGTTTCGAGCGGTTAAGAACAAAAACGGAATATCTGGATTGTGATTAATGCATTTTTCGGCTAAAGTAAAGCCGTCCATCTTGGGCATCATCACATCAAAAATGCAAATGACAAAAGTTTCTTTTTGGAACACTTGCCACGCTTCTTCGCCATCTTTGGCCCAATAAACTTGAAATTGATGTATCTCTAAATATTGTTTCAACACATGGGCAAAATCAATATCATCTTCGGCTAAAAGTATTTTTTTCATAAATTAAACTGCAGGAATACTAATGGTGAACGCTGCGCCTTTACCCAATTCGCTCACCACTTTTATAGAACCTTGGTGTGCTTTGATAATTTGGTCAACATAATACAGGCCAAGACCAAGACCTTTGGTGTTATGGAGATTGCCTTGTTCAACACGATAAAATTTTTCGAAAAGTAACGGTTGTTTGGTTTTCGCAATGCCAATACCATCATCCTGAATACTGATGTTAAATTGGTCATTTTCTTGGGAAGTCACGATAGTGATATTTTGGCAACCATATTTAACGGCATTTTCCAACACATTATTGATAGCGGTCGTCAAATGGAATTTATCTAAATTGAGCGTAACTTCAGTCACGTTAAAATCATGCAAAATCTGAACATTTGGGTAAGCCAAATTAAAATCGGCAATAATAGTTTGCAATAAAGTAGTCGTTTTTACCTTTTCTTTTTGCAATTCAATTTCCTCAAAACCCAGCGAATTGCTCATTACTTGGTCGATGATATTTTGCAAACGAATATTTTGGCGATTTACCGTCTCAAGAATAGCCTTGAAAACCGTTTCGTTTTCTTTCACATCTTCACGCGCTAACATTTTGGTCGAAACGCTTAAAGTTGTTAACGGTGTTTTCAATTCATGCGTGATGTTGTTGATGAAATCGGTTTTGACATCGCTTACTTTTTTCTGTTGAATCAAGGCTTTGATGGCGATTACGAATAAGGTTACCAAAACCAACATCGAAAGAATTGACAAAATCAGTATCGTAGTCATTCGGCTCAAAATGATTTGTTCCCAATTGGCTACCGAAACATACAAACAATCTTCGGTTAATAATTTATAGTTGTCATTTTTAAAACCGCTGGTTGTACCCACATAATTCCGAACCATAAAAGCATCTTCTAGTGATGTCAAATTGCCATAAACCGCATTTTGAATTGTTGGATTTTCGGAAAAAATCGTATCGGTTTTGGTAGCGTTATCAAAAACGATGAACTTATTGACGACAACCGCAAAAGTAACTTCGTTGTCTTTAAATTCTTGGCTCAGTTTCTGGCGCAAGCGATTGGTCAAAACATTGCGATATTCATTGGCTAATAAATCGGCTTTGACTTGATTTCTATAGCTTTTGTCTTTGATAAATTTTTCGGCGATGCTTTTATAAAGGATTTCTTTTTTGAAGAAAATACTTGAGTCAAGGTCAGTGTAATTATTGGTAATGTTCCCGATTTTGTCTTTGACTTCAGCGTGAAACTGCTCGACTTTATAATCATAAGTTGTTTTAACCAAATAGATTTGAATAGCGCAAAGCACCAATAATACTATGGTAGAAAACCCGATTAATAAATTTATTTTTTGCTTCACAACATTGGAATGATTTTTCAAAATTAAGAGAATTATGTTCAAATAAAACTTTTAACCGTGCATTAACCTCCAATTAACTTTCGGGATCAAAAAATAGAAACATTTTTGCGACCAATAAAAATCATGAAAAATGTACAAAATCTGTTTATTATTAGCCCTATTAATTGCCCAATTCGCTTTGGCACAAGAAAAAACACAGCAAGAAAAACCCAAAGAACTGGAAGAAGTTGTAATAGAAAAGGAAACCAAAACCTTTACCAACAAAAACGGAAACATCAAAGTGGACGTCGCTAATTCTATTTATAATTCAGTGCCCAACACGCTTGATTTGTTGGCGAGATTACCCAAAATCCAAATTAGTCCTGATAAAGAAAGCATTTCTATAGTTGGAAAAGGCAGTCCGTTATTGTATATCGACAACCAAAAAGCTGACATGAATGATTTGAATTCGTTAGCGGTCGAAGACATCAAAACCATTGAAATCATCAACAATCCATCTTCAAAATATGAAGCCAATGGCAGAGCAGTAATTCTGATTACTCGAAAGTTCAGCAAAAAAGAAGGCTATAAAGTGGTGGTTTCAGAAACTGCTTCTTTCAAAAAATACTTTAATAATTATTCGGGAATAAATGGCAATGTAAAATCGGGTAAATTAGAGTTTAAAGCCAATTTCAATTACAATCAACTCAAAGTCTGGGAAAGCAACGGCAATGATTTTACGATGCCTGATTTTGGTATCCAATCGGATTATTTAGTGACTGCGGTAACCAAAAGACCTCAGTTTATCTTTGGCGGCGGCGTTTTTTATAAAATAAATGAAGACGATTATCTTTCGGGAAACTTTAGTCGAAGAAGTCAAGACGATATTTTTGACATTGTAACGCATACATTTAACCAAGACCAAAATGGAATTAATGAGATCAATACCTTGAGCAATAATGATGAATATCGAAATTTCACGAACAGCTTTTTAAACTACAATCATAAATTTAAAGGTTTGGATGTTGTACTGTTTTCAGGGTTTCAATATTCAAGTTTTAATCAAAAAATGAAGAGTGCGATTTCCAATGATTACAATGATACCGGATTTGAATTGGAACAATACCGAAACCAGATGTTTGGCATTGACGTTTTTTCGGGCCGAATTGATTTGGAGAAAAAGTTCAAAAACGACATGAAGTTAGAACTTGGAGGCCTTTATTTGCAGGCCAATGCGGATACTGATTTTGAAGTTGAAAATATTAATCTGCCAAGCTCTGTAAATTCTATTTATCATTTTAAAGAAAAGAACATAGCGGCTTATACCCAATTTTCCGGCAGTTATAAAAAAGTAAATTATACAATAGGACTTAGAGCAGAAAATACGATAGCTAAAGGGAAATATGCCACAGAAAGCAGTTTGTCTATTGATAAAGATTACATCAATCTTTTTCCAAAAGCACAATTAGAGATAGCAATCGACAGCAGTAACTCCATAAGTATGAATTACGCCAAAAGTATCACGCGGCCTAACTTTTCGGCTACAAGTCAGACAACAATTTATATCAATCCGTATTTAGTTTGGTGTGACAATATCAACTTAGATCCAACGTTGTCTGATGAAATTTCGATAGGCTATCAATACAAAGACAAATCAATTAAAGTGGCTTATTTTAGAACAACCAATCCGGTTTACTACAGTACCTCTTATAATGAGACGCAAAATCTGTTGACTTTTATCTCAACCAATTTTGAGAAGGAAACAAACTTCAATATCGAATTGACGCTTCCTTTTAAATATAAATTTTGGACCAATACCAATGTGTTGAGTTTAAGTCAAAATAAAGTTGAAGATAAATCGGCTGTTGTAAACGAATCAGAACCGAATTTGTATTTTTATACCAATCATGTTTTTACGTTGCCAAAAAAAATAGACCTGTCAATTAATGCTTGGGGTTTGACCAAACAAAAGTTGGGTATTTATGAAGGAAACGCTCTTTTTGTAGTAAACGCAGCGGTTTCCAAAACTTTTTTCAAACAGTTGGATTGTACTTTGAGTTGGGATGACATTTTTAGAAAGATGAATTTTAAAAATGAATTCACCATCAATAATGTTTCTGCCAAAGGAAAGTATTACACCGATTCGCGTGCCATTTCTTTAGCAGTTAAATATTCTTTTGGAAAAATAAAAAAATCAGAATTCAAAGAGAAAAGTATAGACGAAAACTCGGGAAGAATTAGGTAAAAGCAAACGGTTTCGATTTTCTACGTCATTATTCATAACTTTGTTAGAGTGAGATCTTATTAACGCTATTATTCCAAATTTATGAACGCCCATATTGTAAAAGTACTCGAAGCCAAATTCATCACCCATGATGTCAAAAAATTTGTCGTGGAAAAACCGGAGGGTTTTGATTTTATTCCCGGACAAGCAACGGAATTGTCTATCAATCTTCCGGAGTGGAAAGATCAATTAAGACCTTTCACTTTTACCAACCTAAGAGAGTCAAAACAACTTGAGTTCATGATTAAAATTTACAACAATCAAAATGGTGTAACGAAAGAGCTCGGGCGAACCAATGCCGGTGATGAACTGATTTTACACGATGTTTTCGGTGCCATTCAGTACAAAGGACCGGGAGTTTTTATAGCAGCCGGTTCGGGAATTACACCTTTTATTTCAATATTTCGAGAGTTATACAAACACAATTTAATTAATGGTAATCGACTTATTTATGTCAATAAAACTTCCGAAGACATCATCATGGGACAGGAATTGTTCAGAATGTTGAAGAAAAATTTCATCAATGTCTTAACCAGGGAAAATACGATTGGTTTTATCGGAAAACGTATTGATCGCAATTTTTTGATTGAACACATTGTCAATTTCAGTCAACATTTCTACGTTTGTGGACCTGAGGATTTTGTGCGCGACATCAATAAACACTTAATTGATTTGGGTGCCGAAGCCAATACTTTAGTTTTTGAAAAGTAATTGTCTTATTATTGTAGTAGAATGTTTTTAAATTCCAATTTATGCTTCAATTCTTAAAGTCGCTTTTTGCAGGTGAACCGCTAAAACAAGTCAAAATCATAATGGATGCTAAACTTGGAAAACTCACTTGTGACTATAAATCATCAGATGAATATTTTTCTTGGGACGGCAAAGTAAAATCGAAAACAAAAGGAGTGAAATCAATAGCGCTTTCCATCGATGGTGATTTGAATGGTCCATATCCGGTTGCACTCCAAAAAGCCTATCAGATTGTGGATACTATTCCCGATTTGAATTATAGCGTTCAGCAGGAAATTGATTTAAAATTCCCTGAAAAACAAATCAATCTTTCACGCGATTTTCGTTTAGATGATATTTCTATTTATTTTGATGAGGAAACCAATGACGCAGATTTTGATTTCGAATATTACACTGAAGACAACAGTATTATGGTTTCTGTTGAATTTGTGAATGGAGCAATAGAAACGATAGATTTTTATTAATCTTCATCTTCAATATCTTCCGATTCTTCATCATCGCCTTCAAATTCGAAGAAAGTAAATACCGAACCACCATAGTTTTTTTGGAACGAATAATTCGCCATATGGTCTAATTTGGTGTATTTCGAATGTTCAACGACAAGCATGCCTTCTTCATCCATCAATTCATTTTCAAAAATCAGTTCGATGATTTGCTCGAATGCTGATTGCGACATGCCATAAGGCGGATCGGCAAAGATAATGTCGTAATTGCCTTTGTGTTTTTCCAAAAACTTGAATACATCACTTTTAATCGCCGTAATGTCAAAGTCAAATTCTTTAGCCGTTTTTTTGATGAAATTCACACAACCCATATCGCCATCGACGCACAAAATTGGTGAACAACCTCGAGAGGCAAACTCATAACTGATACTTCCGGTGCCGGCAAAAAGCTCCAAAATTTTCAGTTCCGAAAAGTTAAAATGGTTGTTTAGCACATTAAATAAAGCTTCCTTGCTCATATCAGTTGTTGGACGAACCGGAAGGTTTTTAGGTGGTGCTATTCTTCGGCCTTTGTATTGGCCCGAGATGATTCTCATGAGTGTAAAAGTATAAAGTGCTCGCGGTTTTCGGTTTCGGTGAATTGATTCTGTATCGAACTCATGTCAAACAACGAAACGTTACGCACATATTTATAAGCGATAGTGTAAAGCGCATCGCCTTCTGTAATTTTGCCCAACATTTCTAATTTAAAACTTTCCGGATTCAAATGCAGTTGTTCTGCAGTGAATAGGATGTAGTAAATAAAATCTTCAGCGGTTTTATAATCAAAAGTGTTGAAAAGTTGTAATTTCTGATTTTGAACAATCACGATTTCAAAATGACTGTCGCTCACATGTACAAACATCTTGCGTTCTTCATTGTTTCGGGAAACTTCGAGTAATTTTTGGACCAAAATACTATTGGCATGTTTGTAATCAAAAGTACCAAATTGGTCAATGAAATAATTGTTCATATTCACATACGGAATGTAAACATTGTTCATTTCGTAGTTTGCCAATTCGTCAAAGGCAAAAAAATCAGTTTCAAAAACTTTGGTATTGAATTGCAAATAGCTTCCTAAATATTCTTCGTCAAACAAAGCTGTTGGTACAAAGGTCGAAAGATTGTTACTGTGAACAATCACGATATCATCATAACCGGCTTTGAGTTCGGGATTGTTTTGAAAAGCTTCAGCAAACAAGTCTTCGATTTTAGAAGTCACATTGACTTTGCCCATCGAAATGGTTTTGAGTGCCAAAGGTTTGTTGAGTATCGTATCAAAGGTCACAAACGACAAACCATTCAGGGAAACCTGAATCGCTAGTTTTCGATAAGTTTTATCTACAACGCTGGTGTTTTGCCACATAATTTTTCGGTTGAAACGAACTTGGCAAACTTACAAATTTATACTGAACTTGTTTCAGTATCTATAACATTTTACAAGCAACGGTCTATTTTCTTTTCTCTATTTTCTTGCCTCTAAATCACTATCTTTGAAATCAAATTATTCAGAATAAACTCTAATGACTTCTTCCCAGTTTTACAGCCTTTTACGCCAACAGTTTCCGTTTCAGCCGACTGTAAAACAGGACATTTTTTTCCAACAGATTGCTGTTTTTTTGACCAATACCAATGCAGCCGAAATTTTTGTTTTAAAAGGTTACGCCGGAACCGGAAAAACCACCGTGATTTCTACCATTGTCAATAATTTAATCGAAGTCGATAAAAAATATGTGTTGTTAGCGCCAACAGGTCGTGCGGCCAAAGTCATTGCCAATTATTCGAACAAACCGGCGTTTACCATTCACAAGAAAATCTATTTTCCTAAAAAGGGAAGTGGTGGCGGCGTTTCGTTTACGATGCAAAGCAACAAACATAAAAACACCATTTTCATAGTCGATGAATCGTCGATGATTTCGGATGTGAATACCGAAGCGAAATTGTATGAAAACGGTTCATTGCTCGATGATTTGATGTCCTACGTTTACAACGGAAACAATTGTAAACTGATTCTTCTGGGCGATACAGCTCAGTTACCACCGGTGCAATTGGATGTTAGTCCGGCGCTTGATACCAATGCGTTGTCGATGCATTATAACAAAGAAGTTTTTTCGATTGAATTGGATGAAGTCATGCGTCAAGAAGAGAAATCGGGGATTTTATTCAATGCCACCGAATTGCGGGAGATTTTGAAAAGCAGTTTTGTCGATACGTTTCAGTTTAATTTAAAAGGTTTCAAAGACATTGTTCGTTTGACTGATGGTTTTGATATTCAAGATGCAATCCAAAGTGCTTACAGTAATTACAGTATTGAAGATACTTGTTTTATTGTGCGTTCCAATAAAAGAGCGAACCAATACAACCAGCAAATTCGAACCAGAATTCTCGACAAAGAAAGCGAGCTTTCCGTAGGCGATTATTTAATGGTGGTGAAGAACAATTATTTTTGGCTCAAAGAAACCGACGAAGCCGGATTTATTGCCAATGGTGATATCGCAGAAGTTTTGGAGATTTTCAGTTTCAAAGAATTGTACGGATTTAATTTCGCCAAAGTCAAAATAAGAATGGTCGATTACCCGAATCAAAAACCCTTTGAAACCATAGTTTTATTGGACACGATTACCAGCGAATCGCCGTCATTGACTTATGAAGAAAGCAATCGTTTGTACCAAGAAGTCATGAAAGATTACGAAGGTGAACCACAGTATCGAAAATTTCAAAAAGTTAAAAGCAACGAATATTTCAACGCACTTCAGGTGAAATTCTCTTACGCCATTACTTGTCATAAATCCCAAGGCGGACAATGGAATACAGTCTTTATCGAACAACCTTATTTACCCAATGGCATTGATGTGGATTATGTGCGCTGGTTGTATACAGCCGTTACACGTGCTAAAGATAAATTGTATTTGATAGGGTTTAAGGAGGAGAGTTTTGAAGAATAGTTGCTGAGCATAAATTTAAAACGACACGAATAACTTAAGAAAAGGCATTACTCAGTCACTTAGGCACTCAGTAACTCAGCTACTCAAAAATAAAAAAAACTCAGTACCTTAGCCACTCAGAACCTCAGAACCTCAAAAAATGAAAATCATCGCCGTCATTCCAGCCCGATATGCATCCACCCGTTTTCCTGCCAAACTCATGCAGGATTTAGGCGGAAAAACTGTTATTCTCCGCACTTATGAAGCAGCGGTCAATACCGGTTTGTTTCAGGATGTTTTTGTCGTGACTGATTCGATTCTAATCTATGACGAAATCATCAATAATGGAGGTAAAGCCATTATGAGCGTCAAAGAACACGAAAGCGGCAGCGATCGAATTGCTGAAGCGGTAGAGAATTTAGACGTTGATATAGTCGTAAATGTGCAAGGCGACGAACCTTTTATCAATGCGGCGCCATTGTCCAAAGTCATCGAAGTATTCTTGAATGATTTTGAGAAAAAAGTCGATTTGGCTTCGCTCATGTTTGAAATTACAGACCAAGATGATATCAATAATCCTAATAATGTGAAGGTTGTGACTGACCAAAATGGTTTTGCGCTCTATTTTTCACGTTCAGTGATTCCTTATCCAAGAGAAGTTAATGTAGGTGTTCGGTATATGAAACACATCGGGATTTATGCTTTCCGTAAAGAAGCGTTGTTGGCTTTCTATCATTTGCCCATGAAATCTTTGGAAGCATCTGAGAAATTGGAACAATTGCGCTATTTAGAATTTGGCAAACGAATCAGAATGGTCGAAACCACGCATGTTGGTATCGGAATTGATACCCCTGAAGATTTAGAGAAAGCCAGAAAAATGCTTTAAATATCTTCGTTATCGTTATTAAAGTAGCCTTTTGATTTGACTTTTGTCGAAAAGAAATTCAGGAACAAAATTACAAACGATAAGAAAAACATGGCTTGGACTGAAGCCAAAAATTTCCCAAAAGTAGTCACCGGAAAATAATCACCATAACCAATAGTATTGGAAGTCATTAGACTGAAATAAACCGCATCTGACCAATGACCAAAAGGAATATTGGTATTGTTGCCTAAAGTATAAAACACGCCAAAGGCAATAACCACTTCTAAATAATTAAAAAACAACAGCAGCATTGAACGCTTGTAAGAACGTGGCGTCGCAAACAAATCCGATGCAAATATCAAGGTTGGAATGTAAAGAATCGTTTCTAAAATGAGATAAACCAAAATTGTAATCAAGTAAGGTTTGTTTTGCCAATCATTTACCAAAATCAATAAGGGAAAAAGAGCTTTCAGCAATATATAAATGTCCATCGCCAAATCTTTATAGGCATAACCAATTCTACAAGCTAAAGTTTTTACATAAATACCCGGAAACAATAGTTGCGTAATTGAGAGAAACAATCGAAATATTTTTTCAATTCCGTTATCGTCCTGATGGTCGTTGTTCCAAATCGATTTGATGTTGAGAATTCTTCTTTCAATTGGATTGTATTTGGGATTATAGTCTTCTGATACTTTCCCAATCAGTAATTTTTTAAAGAAACCCATTAATTTAGTTTTTTGATGGTGAACAATTCATTATGTGTTTCTACTTTGGGATACATTCGCAGCGAATAATTCCCGCCGAATTTGTTTTTATAAGCCAAATTTCTTTCTTCATCCTTTTTGTTTATTACCATTGTATTGAACAAAATAAACCCATTAGTGTTAAGCAATTCGTTAATTCGGTTGATAAAGAAATCTTCAAATAAGAAATTAGGCATCGTCGTATCTTGAAAAATATCAATGATGATCAAATCGTATTTGGCTTTAGTCTTTAAAACAAATTCAAAAGCGTCATCAATCACGATTTCCAAATTGGGAATTTCATTGAGTTTAAAGTATTGATTGGCAATGTCAACGATGTTTTGGTCAATTTCAACGCCGGTGATTTTTCCGGTAAATTTAATTTCGTCAACCAATGTTTTAATCACACTTCCGCCGGCAACGCCTAAAACCAATATGCTTTCGAATTTCTTAATCCGTTCAAAACCTATGTATTTTAGTCCTTTGCGCAAAATTCTTTGCAAACTGCCATAAGAATAATTGGTATTTTTACTGTCCAAAACCAATTGTCCATTGTTCCAAGTGACTTCCAGTGTTTTGCTCACACCTGAGTTTTTCTTGTGAATGTTAATAGGTACAAAATAGCTGAACAGTCTTCGAAGCATTGCTAAATTTTTTTCTCAAAAATAATAGATTAATGCTAAATTTACGCAAAATAAAGCCGATGAAAGCGACACTTTACAAATTTATTTTTTTCCGAATATTAGGCTGGAAATTATTAGGAACTATAAACCCTGATATCAAAAAATGTGTCATGATGGTCATGCCGCATACTTGCAATTTTGATTTCTTTATAGGTTTACTTTGCCGCGGTATCATTGGTTTGGAGATGAATTTTGTCGGCAAAAAGGAGTTGTTCACTTTTCCTTTTGGGTATTATTTCAGAAGTATAGGCGGTGCGCCATTAGACCGAACCGGCGGAAAGAATAATGTAGATGCTACTGTGGAAGTTTTCAATTCACGTGACGTTTTCAGAATGGCGATTGCTCCGGAAGGCACTCGTAAAAAAGTAACCCAACTCAGAACAGGTTTTTATTACATCGCTTACAAAGCCAATGTTCCCATTATTCCTATCGCTTTTGATTACGCTAAAAAGGAAGTGAGAATTGGTCAACCCATATCGCTTTCCGGTAATTATGAAGAAGATATTAAAATAATTTTGCCCCATTTTAAAGGCGCTCAAGGTAAATTTCCGGAACGGCAATTTCAAGTCTGAACCAAAATAGTAGTATTTATAATTCCTTAACGCTCGTAATTTTCTTTTTGACTAAATTTGGCGCATGAATTATTTAGACCTACACCAACAATACAAAGCGGAAAGTCTATTCGGACGATATATTACTTTAGAACATATTGAACCGTTACTGTCAAAATACCCAACGACCATTGTTGGCTATTCTGTTTTAGGAAAACCTCTTTACCAACTTCTATTGGGTTCTGGTAAAACCAAAATCTTCATGTGGTCGCAAATGCACGGCAACGAAGGCACAACGACAAAAGCGTTATTCGATTTCCTTAATTTTCTCCATTCAAATACCAAAGAAAGCGAAGCAATTTTAAACGCGTTTACTTTTTGTTTGTTGCCAATGTTGAATCCTGACGGCGCTGAATTATATACCCGTGAAAACGCCAACAGTATTGATTTAAATCGAGATGCACAAGATTTATCCCAACCGGAAAGCAAAGTGTTGCGTCAGGTTTTTGAAACTTTTCAGCCTGATTATTGCTACAATCTTCATGACCAACGTACCATTTTTGGCGTAGCCGATTCGGGTCATCCTGCGACGGTTTCGTTTTTGGCTCCGGCTTATAATGACTCTCGAGACATAAATGATATTCGCATCAAAGCGATGAATGTTATAGTGGCGATGAATGAAGTATTACAAACTTTGATCCCAAACCAAGTGGGAAGATTTGACGATTCCTTTAATATTAATTGTGTCGGAGATACGTTTCAGTATTTAAAAGTGCCAACTGTTTTGTTTGAAGCCGGACATTTCCCAAATGATTACGAGCGAGAAGAAACCCGGAAATACATTTTTGTCGCCTTAGTGTCTGGAATACAATATTTTTACGAAAACGATATAGTTGACAACAAAAACGATGATTATTTAAAAATTCCGCAAAATAAAGTCGTTTTTTATGATTTTGTTTATAAAAATGTTAAAATAAATTATGATAGTAATGAAAAAATTATCAATTTTGCAGCACAATACAAAGAAGTTCTAAATAAAGGCAAAGTTAGTTTTGAAGCAAGAATTGCTCAAATAGATAATTTAGAAAGTTTTTTTGGTCACATAGTATTTGACGCTCATGGCGAAACGTATCATGATGACGAAACTAATTTTCCGAAAATCGAACAAAAAGCTGATTTTTATTTAGGAAAAAATACAAAAATTGTTAATGGTTTGATAAAAAACTAACAATTAACTTTTTTTATTAGAAAAAATGTATTTTTTTTTGCCGTAGATTTTTAAATAAACCAATAAATAGTTTTTATGAGTAAGTTTCGCTTAGATGAAGTAGACCACCAAATCTTGGATATGTTGATTGACAACACCAGAATTCCATTCACTGATATCGCTAAGAAATTATTAATTTCAGCCGGAACAGTTCACGTAAGAGTGAAGAAAATGGAAGATTCAGGAATCATAATGGGTTCGTCATTGTCTTTGGATTATGAAAAATTAGGATATTCATTCATTGCTTATGTTGGTGTGTTTTTGAATAATACTTCACAAACTAAATTTGTTTTAGAAAGAATCAATGAAATTCCATATGTAACGGTTGCTCACGTAACTACGGGAAAATTCAACATTTTTTGTAAAATCAGAGCAAAAGATACCAAACACGCTAAAGACGTAATCTTTATGATTGACGATATCGAAGGAGTTTACAGAACAGAAACCATGATTTCATTGGAAGAAAGTATCAACGACAAAAAACGTTTGATGCACACTATCTTCCAAGAGTTAGACTAGTCAAAATCAAAAATATATTTAAGACCTCAAGTGAAAGCTTGAGGTTTTTTTATTAATTTAAGCCAAAATTCCTTCGCCATGTACACCTTACCAAAAATCGAGCGTTTCAATCAAAATGTATTGTCTAAGTATCACATTTATAACAGTGTGTTTATCACGCTACCTTTTGATGCTATTGACAACACCGGTGTTTTATTGCCTTTGTTTTCTGAAGTTTGCGACAACGGTTTTAAAAACAATTGGTCACCCAAACAAATCGTAGACTTCTTTGCCGATAAGTATTTAGACAAGGCGACAGAAGAGCAAAAAATAGAGTTAATGTTTCGCTTTATTCAATATGTCGAACGTCAAATAGTATTGTTTGATGCCATAGAAGATGCTGCTTTTCCGATTGTCAATAATTTGGAAGGTCGAGGTTCGTTACGCGATATCAAAGAAAAAACCGAAGCCAAAGACAAGCGCAAAGAACTAATCGATTTTTTAGAAACTTTTAATGTGCGTACGGTTTTGACTGCGCATCCAACTCAGTTTTATCCGGGTTCTGTACTTGGAATTATCACCGACTTGACTGAAGCGGTTCGCGTAAATGATTTGATTAAAATCAAACAACTATTGGCTCAACTCGGGAAAACACCTTTTTTTAAAAAAGAAAAACCAACACCTTTTGACGAAGCGGTAAGCTTAATTTGGTATCTCGAAAATGTGTTTTACCAAACGATAGGAGAGATGATGCAGTATTTGCAAAAGAACATCTTTGAAGGCAATATCATCGAAAATCCGATAATCAATTTAGGCTTTTGGCCAGGTGGTGACAGAGATGGCAATCCGTTTGTAACACCAGAAATCACTGAGAATGTGGCGAAGCGTTTGCGCATTTCAATACTAAAATGTTACTATTTTGACATTCGGATTCTGAGAAGAAAATTGACATTTAATGAAGTCGATAAAATCATAACGAGTTTAGAATTCAAATTATACCGTTCAGTGTTTTATTCTCAAGGCGAAATATTTATCACTTTGGAGGAATTGAAAAATGAACTCAATATTGTCAAACAAATTATCATTGAAAAGCATCAATCGCTGTATTTGGACGAAATAAATTTGCTGTTGCAAAAGATTACGCAGTTTGGTTTTCATTTTGCGTCATTGGACATTCGTCAAAACAGTAAAATTCACAATCAAGTTTTTGATGATATAGTCGGTTTTTTGAAAAGAGAAAAAGAACTCTATTTTCCGGAAAATTTTGATTCAATGTCAGAAAATGATAAAATGGAAGTGGTTTCGAAGTTGAAGTTTGATTTAAACCACCATTTTTTTGAAAACGAATTGACGCGTTCAACATTGGATACCATAAAATTGATGCGAGAAATTCAAAACGATAATGGTGAAAAAGGCTGTAATCGTTATATCATCAGCAATAATGAAAGTGCGTTGAATGTGATTGAAACCTTTGCCATGTTCCGATTATTGGCTTGGGAAAATCCAACGGTGGATATTATTCCGTTGTTTGAATCGGTTGATGATTTGCAAAAAGCCCATGAAATTATGGCACAATTGTACCAGAATGCAGCTTATCGAAATCATTTAAAAGAGCGAAAAGACAAGCAAACTGTCATGCTCGGTTTTTCTGATGGAACCAAAGACGGTGGTTATTTGATGGCGAATTGGAGTATTTTCAAAGCCAAAGAAATGATTACCAAAATCTCACGCGAATACGGAATCAAAGTCATTTTCTTTGACGGTCGTGGCGGTCCGCCGGCGCGTGGTGGTGGCAAAACACATAAGTTTTATGCTTCGTTAGGTTCAACGATTGAAAACCAAGCGATACAAGTTACGGTGCAAGGGCAAACGATTAGTTCTAATTTTGGAACCTTGGATTCTTGTCGTTATAACTTAGAAAATTTGTTGAGTGCCGGAGTCGCGAATCAAATTTTCAACAAAGATGAAAACAATTTGACCGAACCGGAAAAAGCCATTATTGATACTTTGGCGAATTTGGGTTATGAGAAATACATCGACTTTAAAAACCATCCGAAGTTTATTCCCTATTTGGAGCAAATGAGTACGCTGAAATATTACTCTAAAGCCAACATTGGCAGTCGTCCATCAAAGCGAAATACAGATGATAAATTGAACTTTGCCGACTTGCGTGCGATTCCGTTTGTGAGTTCGTGGAGCCAAATGAAACAAAACGTTCCCGGATTTTTTGGGGTTGGCACGGCATTAAAGCATTTTGAAGATGCTGATCGTTGGCAAGAAGTTCAACATTTATACAACAACTCTTTATTCTTTAGAACATTATTGGAAAATACGATGATGTCTTTGGCTAAAAGTAATTTTGCACTAACTGCTTACATGAAAAATGACCCTGAATTTGGAGCATTTTGGCAAATCATTTTTGATGAGTTTTTAGAAACCAAACGACTGCTTTTAAAAATCGCCGGACATACCGAATTGATGCAAAATTATCCCGACGGAAAAGCATCCATTGCGATGCGTGAACAAATCGTTTTGCCTTTATTGACAATCCAACAATATGCTTCTTCACAAATTAATGAGTTGAAAAAGCAACCGACGTTTAGTGAAAAGTTAGTGAATACTTATGAAAAATTGGTGACACGTTCGTTGTTTGGGAATACTAATGCGAGTCGGAATTCGGCTTAAATTTATAATTATTGAAAACTTTAATCATCATGAAAAAATCACAACTTAACACCGATGAATATGCCGCTTATTACGGAACTTACATTGACAATGTAACCGAAGAATACAACTTAGTCGAAGAATTGGAAATCTCAGTTCATCGCTTAGTTAAGTTTGTTCAAAACATTCCGATGGATAAATTTGATTACCGCTACGCCGAAGGCAAATGGACGATAAAAGACATCTTGTTGCATCTTATTGATGCCGAAAGAATTTTTGCTTATCGTGCTTTACGCTTTGCCCGAAATGACGAGACCGCTTTGGCGAGTTTTGACGAAAACACTTATGTAGATGAGGCGCATGCCAACAGTAGAAGTATTCAAGATTTATTGAGCGAAATGTTGGTGGTAAGACAATCGACTTTGGCTTTATTCAAATCTTTTTCGGAAGAACAATTGTTGCGAAGAGGCATTGCTTCAAACAATTTGATGTCGGTTAGAGCTTTAGGATTTACGATTATTGGTCACCAAAATCACCACCAACGGGTCTTTGAAGAAAGATATTTGTAAAAAGCACCAACATTTGTTACAATAAAAAATCCCAAATTCTGAAAGGAACTTGGGATTTTCTTTATTTTGTAATTCTCTTATTCTTCATCGTCTTCATCATCAAGATTGTTGTCTGAATCTTCATAATCATCATCGTCATCATCATCATCTGCATCATCAGAACCACCACCGTCTTTAAGTAAATCTACTTCTTCATCGTCTTCATCAGCTGTAATGGCATCTTCATCATCATCTAATCCTTTTATTGGTTCGATAGGTTCGATTACAGAATCCAAATCGTCTTCTTCATCAAATTTTTCCATTCTACTGGCAAGTTTGGTACTTACTTTAACCAAGTAAATAGTGTCTTCTGTTCGTACTTCAACCGCTTCAATTAACTCATTTTGAGCGTTTCTGAAACGAATAATGTCGGTGTCGTCATAACCTTCAGGAAACTTTTCAACTAATAAATTTAGAATGTCTCCGGTTAGTTTGGCATAGTCTACAATAATTCTTCTCATAAAAAAATCTTTTATAAATCTAGTAAGTAAGCAAAAATTAACGGTGCCACAATGGTAGCATCCGATTCAATGATAAATTTTGGGGTATGAATGTCAAGTTTTCCCCAAGTGATTTTCTCATTTGGGACAGCCCCTGAATAGGAACCGTAACTTGTAGTGGAATCTGAAATTTGGCAAAAATAACTCCAAAACGGAATGTCGTGCATTTCCATGTCTTGGTATAACATTGGTACTACGCAAATTGGAAAATCTCCTGCAATTCCACCACCAATTTGGAAGAAACCAACACCTCTTCCTGAGGAATTTTTAGGATACCAATCGGCTAACCACATCATATATTCAATGCCGCTTTTCATGGTTGTAGGTTTGAACGTGCCTTTGATACAATAAGAAGCAAAAATGTTTCCCATTGTACTGTCTTCCCAACCCGGAACTACAATCGGCAAATTTTTCTCTGCCGCTGCAACCATCCAGGAATCTTTCGGATCAATTTCGTAGTATTGTTTTAATACGCCTGAATTGATCATTTGGTACATGAATTCATGGGGAAAATAACGTTCTCCTTTTGAATCAGCATTGTTCCAAATATCGTATAAATGAGATTGTAATCTTCTAAAAGCTTCTTCTTCCGGAATACATGTATCTGTAACTCTGTTGTAGTGATTTTCTAGTAAATCCCATTCTTCTTGCGGTGATAAATCGCGGTAATTTGGTACTCTTTTATAAGAATTATGTGCTACCAAATTCATAATGTCTTCTTCCAAATTGGCACCAGTACAAGAAATAATATGCACTTTGTCTTGGCGAATCATTTCGGCTAACGATTTTCCTAACTCGGCTGTACTCATCGCACCGGCCAAAGTAATCATCATTTTACCATTGTCAAGTAAATGCTCTTCGTAACCTTTTGCCGCATCAACTAAGGCCGCAGCGTTAAAGTGAAGGTAGTTTTTTTCTATAAACTGACTGATTGGTCCTTTGCTCATTGTCGTTTGTTGTTTTATTCCGCTGCGCTCCGATATTTTATTCATCTTAATATCAAATGCCTCGGGTGTTCTAGTTTACCTGTCAAAGAAAAACTTTTTTTCGCTGACAGCAAACACTTTTTTGAAAAATTATTATAAATATTAAACTGATTTTTGTGTTCTGATTTTGAGAAATTTATAGCTTTTCGTAGCCTAATATCTTCAATACATCATCCGAGTTTTGTTGTTCAGAGAATACTTCGGTCGCTAAAATCCCGTTTTCGTCTCGATCAATCAAAATATGTTTCGGTTGCGGAATCAAACAGTGGTGCAATCCGCCAAAGCCGCCAATCGTTTCCTGATACGCACCAGTATTGAAGAATCCAATGTATAATGGTTTTTCCTTATTGTATTTGGGTAAATAAACGGCGTTCATATTTTGCTCAGAGTTATAATAATCATCGCTATCACAAGTCATTCCGCCTAAAAGCACGCGTTCGTAAGTATCATTCCAACGGTTGATGGCCATCATTACGAAACGTTTGTTGATTGCCCAAGTATCCGGTAAAGTCGTGATGAAAGACGAGTCAATCATGTTCCACTTTTCTCTGTCGTTTTGTTGTTTTTGATACAAGACTTGGTAAATCGCGCCACCGCTTTCGCCTACGGTAAACGAACCAAATTCGGTGAAAATATGCGGCACATCTACTTCGGCTTCTTCACAAGAGATTTTGATTTGGTTTACGATTTCGTCAATCATATATTGGTAATCGTATTCAAAAGCCAAAGAATTTTTGATTGGGAAGCCACCGCCAATGTTCAAACTGTCTAATGTTGGACATTCTTTTTTCAAGGCTACATATACTTTCATACATTTGAGCAATTCGTTCCAATAGTAAGCCGTGTCGCGAATGCCTGTATTGATAAAGAAGTGAAGCATTTTCAGTTCCACTTTTTTATTTTCTTCGATTTGTTTTCTGTAAAAAGGTACGATGTTTTTGTAGCCAATGCCCAAACGAGAAGTATAGAACTCAAATTTTGGTTCTTCCTCGGCGGCAATTCTGATTCCGATTTTGAATTTACCATCGATGGCTTCTTGCAGCAAATCCAATTCTTCGTAGTTGTCGATGATTGGAATGGTTTTGTTATGACCATTGTTAATCAAACGCGCAATGTTTTCGATGTATTGTTCTCTTTTGAAACCATTACAAATGACATAGGTGTTTTTGTTGATTTTGCCTTGCGACATTAAATTTTCTACAATATTAATGTCAAAAGCTGAAGACGTTTCGATATGAATATTGTTTTTGAACGCTTCATTCATCACAAAACTGAAGTGTGAACTTTTGGTACAATAGCAGTAGTAATACTTGGCTTCGTACTTATTTTTCTCCATTGCTTTTCTAAACCAACCTTTGGCTTTGTTGATATTGTTGGAAATTTGCGGTAGGTATGTGAATTTTAAAGGCGTTCCGTATTGTTCTACCAATTTCATCAAATCGATGTTGTGAAACTGAAGTGTATCTTTGTTCAGGGTAAATTCTTCTTGTGGAAAGTAGAATGTTTGATTGATTAAGTCGAAATATTTTGTGTTCATTTAGCTTGTAGAATTTTCAGATTAAATTATTTTTTTTAGGCAAAATAATCTCGGTTCAAACTCTAATGTTAGCGTAAATGATGGGTAACTTTTCTTGAAATAAAAAGGTAATGGGTGAACACAAAGTAGTAGAATCACTTTTTTGGCTTAAAAAAGGCGAAGTAAAAGCAAAGAAAGGGTTTGTAATTTCTTGACTGTAAATACTGTAATTAGTAGTGTTGACACTTTTTTTCATTAGGGCAAATGTAAAAAATAATATATTCGAATTACAACTATTAGCATTAAAAAAATATTACTTTTTATAATCGTCAAAAGATTTTATAATCAATTCATTATCAACTTCTTGGTCAATTTTAATTTTGCCAATGCCATCAAGCAAAGCAAATTGTATTTTGCCGTACTCATTTTTCTTGTCGTGAATCAATAAATCGAATATGGGTTGCAGGTCATTTTCTTCAAAAATAATGGTTTCAAAAACGGCATTTATGGTTTTTTTGATGTCATCATATTCTGCTTCGGTCAGCATTCCTTTTTGCCAAGAAATAAAGCTTTCTAAAATCATTCCAGCCGCGATAGCTTCACCATGGAGTAAAGTTTTTTTGTTTTTGTTTTCGAGAAAATAACTTTCGATGGCATGTCCTAGGGTATGACCAAAATTCAACGCTTTTCTTATGCCGTTTTCAGTCGGATCTTGCATTACGATTTCGTTTTTGATTTCGATAGAGCGATGAATTAACGCATCGAAATCGGCAAAATCTGTTTGGCTTAAGTCTTTGAATTGTGACCAATAGTCAGCATCAAAAATCAATCCATGTTTGAGCATTTCGGCTAAGCCGGAGCGCATTTCGTTTTGGGGTAAAGTTGATAAAAATTCGGTGTCAATTAATACTGTTTTCGGAACATTGATGACTCCGATTTGGTTTTTTAGATTACCCAAATCCACGCCGTTTTTCCCGCCGATTGAAGCGTCAACCATGGCTAAAAGCGTTGTTGGAATATTGATAAAATCGATTCCTCTTTTAAAAGTAGAAGCAACAAATCCACCAATATCAGTAATCACGCCGCCGCCAATATTAACTAAAACTGTTTTTCTGTCGGCACCGAGTTCTGTCAGAATATTCCAAATTTCAACACAAGAATTGATGTTTTTTTCGGCTTCGCCTGATTCTATTTCGATGATTTCGATGGTTTTGTCAGTAGCCAAAAATGACAAAAAGCGCAACAAACACAATTCATTACTATGAGTATCAACTAAAATAAATATAGAAGAATAGTTGCTTTTTTCAATGAAAGCGTTGAGTGTTTCGTATTCTTTTTCTCCGAATAAAACGGGATAACCGTTGGCTGGTATGGTTTGCATTTTTTTGTCAAATTGTGCCCCAAAAATAAGGTAAAAATTGATATATAATCTCCTAAGACTATTTATATTTGTCGCATTAATACAATACCATGGAAAAATTTTTCAACAACACTAAGGTTGCTTTTGCACTTAAAACAGACACTGAATTAGACAGAGCTTATTTTTTATTTAAAATGATTGACAATGAGCCGTTGGTTCGTATCGGTACTGCGGTAACGAATTTTGCTTTAAAGGCACATTTGCCGGTTGAAGGTTTAATCAGAGCGACTGTTTTTGATCATTTTTGTGGTGGTACAACCGAAGATGATTGTTTGTCCGTAGTAGATAAAATGTATACCAAAGGCGTTTCCTCGGTATTGGATTATTCCGTAGAAGGCAAAGAAGAAGAAGCGCAATTTGATGCTGCTTTGGAAATGACTTTAAAAACCATTGAATTTGCTAAAGAAAAGTTAGCAATTCCGTTTGCCGTTTTTAAACCGACAGGATTTGGCCGTTTCTATCTATATGAAAAGTTAGGCGAAAAGCAAGTGTTAACTACCGAAGAACAAAAGGAATGGAATAGAGTAGTGGAGCGTTTTGACACCGTATGTAAAGCGGCTTATGAAAAAGATGTTGCCTTGTTGATTGACGGAGAAGAGAGTTGGATGCAAGACGCTGCTGATGATTTGGTAGCGCAAATGATGCGTAAATATAACAAAGAAAAAGCAATTGTTTTTAATACCCTGCAGCTTTATCGTTGGGATAGATTAGATTATTTGAAAAGATTGCACGAACAAGCCAAAATGGAAGGTTTTTACATCGGAATGAAATTGGTGCGCGGTGCTTATATGGAAAAGGAAAACAAACGCGCGGAAGAGAAAGGTTATCCGACTCCTATTTGCGAAAGCAAAGAAGCCACTGATATCAATTATGATACAACGGTTGTTTATATGATGGACAATTTAGACAGAATGTCCATTTTTGCCGGAACGCATAATGAATTAAGTTCTTATAAATTAATTGAATTGATGGAAGCCAAGGGCGTTTTAAAAAGCGACCCGAGAATTTGGTTTGGACAGTTATACGGTATGAGTGATAATATCAGTTATAACTTGGCTGAACAAGGTTATAATGTGGCTAAATATCTACCTTTTGGGCCGGTTCGCGACGTTATGCCTTATTTAATAAGAAGAGCAGAAGAAAATACTTCAGTTGCCGGACAAACCAGTAGGGAGCTAAACTTATTAAAAACTGAACGAGACCGAAGAAAAACTGAAAAATAGAAAAAAGACCTCAATTGTTTGAGGTTTTTTATTTAAAATATTAAAAATCAATATATTTGGTTGTTGTTTAGCGACAATTGCCCTAATTTAAATCTACTTAAAAGCACACAGATGAAGATGATTACTTTTTCTAAAAATATATTATTTATAGCCTTAATATTATTTTCTATTCACGGATTATCACAAAATCTGTTGACTAATGGAGATTTTCAACTTGGTGTTAATGTTGGTTATCAAGGTGGACAAAACCCCAATTACTCTTATATATCCGCACCATTTAGTGGTACGACTACTGCCGGAAATTGGGCAATAGTGACGAATTCACAGCCGGTAAATACCGCTTCTTTTCTCTCTGTTGGTGATCATAGTCCGGGTTCAGGAAATATGATGGCGGTGGATGGAACGGGTTCGGGTGGTCAGCCAAGATTTTGGAGTGCAGGAACTAACGGAAGTGGTGTGTGCGGTCTAACCGTTGGTGCTACATATACTTTTTCTTACTGGATTCGCTCTATTTTTACGACTGTTGGAACCTTATCAAATATTGGAGTACAATTTAATAATGCCAGTAATGTTACTTTGGTTTCAGGTTCTGCAATTGCACCAACTATAGTCAATGGATGGCAACAAGTGGTGTATACTTTTACTGCTACTAATGCGTGTGTAAACATTGAAATGTATAACAATAACACCGATTTTGCAGGGAATGATTTCGCTATAGATGATTTGAGTCTTACTATTCTCTCCACTTGCCCGGTTCCAACGGTTAGTATAACCCAGCAGCCGACTTGTGTTATCAATACCGGGACTATTGTTTTTACAAGTCCATTAAACACTTCACCGCTACCAATTCCTTCAGATTTATTTATTTCAGAAGTTACCGACCATGAGCCTGGTTCTTTGACTTATATAGAGATATTTAATGGAACGGGTTCTCCTAAGAATTTAAGTAACTATAAGATAAAAGTTTATAATAATGGAAATGCATTTATTTCTGCAAATTGTGATATCCAGCTTTCTGGCACCTTAAACAATAATGCTGTTTATGTAATAGCCGTTGGTACTGCTACAAACCAAGGAGGTGTTGTTCCTAATTTAGTCGTAGCAAATTGTGGAGGTGTTAATACTGATGATACTATACGTTTGGCAACTAGTGCGGATGTTGAGTTTGATTTATGGGGGACGAATGGTATAAATTTTACGCCTGTCAATCAACCTGGTTACACCTATAGAAGAAATACCACAGCGCCACATCCCACAATGACATGGAATCCTGCCGACTGGACTGCATTGGATCCACAAGATTATACTAATGTTGGTACCTATACTTATCAAGCAATAAATTATGAATATAGTGTTAATGGTACCACATACCAATCAAGTCCAATCTTTACCGGTTTGGCTCCGGGAACTTATAATGCTACGGTTAGAGATCTAGTTACCGGTTGTGTTTCTACCCAGATTCCACTGGTAGTTGATCCGGTTCAAGTCAATCCAACATCACCGTCGAATATATTTTGTGATGGAGCAAATACTACTGCTACACAAGTTGGTTTTGATTTTAACAGTATTGGACAAAATAGTTTTGATTTTACTTATACAGTAGATGGTGGTCCGGCTATTAGCGGGACTATTCCTTTTTCTCCATCAAGCTATTTTGTTACAGGTGTAACTCAGGGACAAGCTGTAACTTTGACGATAGCTTGGAATGGGGTTTGTACACCACCCAGAACACTTACTTGTTATCCTGATTGTGTTACACCGGTAACTCCAACATTTAATCAGATTGCTCCAATTTGTTCGGGAGAAGTATTAGCTCCATTGCCAACCACATCCCTAAATGGAGTAGTGGGAACTTGGTCACCCTTATTAAATAATACAGCCACTACAACCTATACTTTTACACCACTAAATGCCGGAGAATGTGGCACTACGACTACTATGACTATTGTGGTGAACGCACCGGTTTTAGCCATTACAAATCCGGCAGCAGTTTGTTCACCTGCTACAATTAATTTAACCTTGCCGGCTGTAACGGCAGGTAGTACAGGCGGTGGCACATTAACTTATTGGACAGATGCATTGGCAACCACTCCTTTGGCAACACCAACTGCAGTAGCCACTAGTGGAACATATTATATCAAAAGCACGGCAGGTTCTTGTTTCGATATAGAACCGGTAACCATTACTATTAGTGCTGCACCAGTTTTAACTATTACCAATCCGGTTGCAGTTTGTGCTCCCGGAACAGTTGATTTGACATTACCTGCAATTACTGCCGGAAGTACAGGTGGCGGTATTTTGACTTATTGGACCAATGCAGCGGCAACAAACCTCTTGGCAACGCCTACCGCAGTGGCTACAAGTGGAACTTATTATATTAAGAGTACTGTTGGTTCCTGTTCGGATATTGAAGCTGTAACTGTTACTATAAATTCATCTCCAGTCTTAACGATTACAAATCCGGCTTCAGTTTGTGCTCCGGCTTCAGTCGATTTAACATTACCAGCGGTTACAGCGGGAAGTACAGGTAGTGGCATTTTAAGTTATTGGACCAATGCAACAGCAACAACACCATTAGCGACACCGAATGCTATAACAACAGGCGGCACTTATTATATTAGAAGTGCAGTTGGTTCTTGTTCTGATATAGAACCCGTAACCGTTACTATAAATCCTTCACCGATTTTAACTATTACCAATCCGGCTTCAGTTTGTGCTTCGGCTACAGTTGATATTACATTGCCTGCAGTTACAGCAGGAAGTACAGGTGGCGGCACTTTAAGTTATTGGATTGATGTAGCAGCAACCAATCCATTAGTAACTCCAAATGCGGTTACGACAAGTGGAACTTATTATATTCAAAGTGCTGTGGGTTCCTGTTCAGATATTAAACCTGTAACTGTTATTATAGATTCCTCTCCGGTCTTAAATATCACGAATCCGTCTGCAGTTTGTGCCCCGGCTTCAATCGATTTAACATTACCTGCGGTCACAGCCGGAAGTACAGGTAGCGGCACTTTAACTTATTGGACTAATGCGGCCGGTACAATTCCATTAGCAACGCCGACAGCGGTAACTACTGGTGGAACTTATTATATTAGAAGTACCGTAAGTTCGTGTTCAGATATCGAACCTGTAATTGTTACCATAAACCCTTCACCGGTTTTAACTATTACAAATCCGATTGCAGTTTGTGCTCCAGCTACAGTTAATTTAACTTTACCGGCTGTAACGGCAGGAAGTACGGGTGGTGGCACTTTAACTTATTGGACCAATGCAGCAGGAACTATTGCATTGGCAAGCCCTAATACTGTAGCCACGAGTGGAACTTATTATATCAAAAGTACTGTTGGTGCTTGTTCTGACATTGAGCCGGTAACAGTTGTCATTAGTTCTACTATAATTCCAACTTTTAATATTACTTCCTCTACTGTTTGTCAAGGTTCGGTTATTACACCATTACCAATAACCTCTCTAAATGGAATATCGGGCACTTGGAGTCCGGCCTTAAACAATACTGCAACCACCATTTATACATTTAATCCATCACCAAGTGTTGCTTTTCCTTGTCCGATACCGACAACTTTTCAAATTCAAGTGATCCCTCAAATAGACCCAGTGGTTTCAATAGTTGAATCTTGTAATTCAAATTCTGTCACTGTTACAAGTCCGGTTGGAGTTAATTATGAATATTCTTTGGATGGAGGTGTATATCAATCCAATCCGGTTTTTAATAATTTAACAGCAGGTGGTCACTCTATTGTAGCCCATCAAATTACGGCCAATTGCTTTTCGAATGCAACCGGTTTTAATATTAATTCGGTAGTTAATGATATTATTGTTAACAATCCTCAACCATTGCATTATTGTGACCCAAGTAACGATGGTTTTGTTCTTTTCAATTTATCTCAAGTTATCAATTCAATTACAGGAGGCAATCCTTATACCGTTACTTTTCATGAGACTATTACTGATGCCAATGTAGATGGAACTTCAATTCCTGATATTTTCAATTACGAGAATATCAATCCGTGGGTGCAAACTATTTTTATCAGAGTTGAATCCACTACAACGAGTTGTTTTGAAGTAGTTCATTTACAGTTAATAGTTGACCCAACGCCAGAGGCTACTGAGCCTGATGATTATGAATTGTGTGATTACACGGGACAAATAGGTTATGAGGCTTTTGACTTGACAACGACTGAGCCGCAGATATTAGGGACTATTGACCCATCATTAGTGAATGTAACTTTCCATCCAACTTTTACAGATGCACAGAACGAGACAGCTACTATCACTGGTGTGACGAATTACATCAACCAAACCCAATGGAGTCAAACTTTATTTGTACGAGTAGAGTTTATAGCGACAGGTTGTTATGATATTGTTGAGTTAGATTTGATTGTAAATCCATTACCCAATGCTACCCAGCCGAATTATCCGCAGTATACTTTGTGTGATTACAACGGCGCGATAGGTTTTGAGACCTTTGATTTGCTTTCCCAAGTTGATCCGATATTACTGGGACAACAAGGCATGAGTGTTACTTTCTATCCAAGTTTGGCTGCTGCTCAGGCGCAAGTGCCGGGTACTTCGATTAATGAGACACACCCTGATTTGCAGTATCCTAACCAAATTATCTATGTTCAGACTTTAGGCGTGGTGATTACCAATAGCATTACCGGTTGTTATAGTATCTCTACGATAGATATTAGAGTAGTACCATTACCAACACCGATTCCACCAACAGCACCTTACACGATTTGTGATGAGAATCAGGATGGATTTTCGAGTTTTGATTTAGCGACTTTGACCGCAGATATTTTACAAGGCGCCAATTACATATTGACTTTCTATGAAACCCTAAGCGATGCTGAGCTAGGCAATCTTGTGACGGCAATTGACATCACTCAGTTGTATGATAATATCAATCCGTTTACCCAAATCTTGTATGTGAGAGCTGAGGACCCACTTACAGGTTGTTGGAGTGTTATCCCAATTGTATTGAATGTAAACCCAAGTCCTATAGCCCCAATTAATTTGGATGATATTGTGGTTTGTGATACAGACAACAACAATCAAAGTGCTAGTACAATAGTTGATTTAACGGTAAGAACCCCTGATGTTTTAGCCCAACAACCACTAGCAGCCAGTAATTATACGATCACTTATCATACCACATTGCTACGCGCACAAAATGATATTCCAATCATCCCTGCGACTAGTTATTTGGCTACGACCAATCAAACGATTTGGGTGAGAGTAGAGGACAACACTACAGGCTGTTTTAATATTGGCGAATTTGATATTATTGTTAATATTCCATTATTACTCATTACCCCAACACCACTTAGTTTGTGTGATGATGATGCGAATCCGAATGACCAATTCCACAGCTTTGACTTAACCATAAGAGATGTGATGATTACCCAAGGTTTATCAGGTTATACCGTAACCTATTATCCAAGTTATGCTTTGGCGCAGGCAGGTAACCCAGCCAATGCCATTGCTACACCAACGGCTTACACCAATACCTCACCGGCAGTTCAAACATTAGGAGTAGTGGTAACTAGTGCCGCGGGTTGTTCCAGTGTAACGACTTTAGATATTAGAGTCTTACCTATCCCAACGCCAAACACGAATCCACCGAGCTTAGGAGCGAAGTGTGATGACAACAATCCCGGCGATATGATGGAGGTATTTGACTTAACGGTTAATGCGGCTTATATCTTAAATGGCGATCCTAATTTAACGCTACATTATTACCACAGCCAAGCAGATGCTTTAGTGCCACAGAATGAAATTCCACTGTCCACAGTAACAGCAGCTTTAGTAGGCGACGTTGATCCAAATGAGCAAAGTGTTTGGATAAGAGTAGAGAACAACAGAATAGATTCTTTTGGCAATCATTGTTTTGTACTGGTGGAGCAACCTTTAACGGTTAATCCTTTACCGACAGTAGTGCAGCCACTGGCGCCTTACAGGGTATGTGATAATGATACTGATGGACTGGCAGCATTTGATTTGACCAATCCAATCTTAGCAACCGCTATTTTGGGAGCCACTCAAAACCCGGCTGATTTTACCATTACGTATTACTTAACACAAGCAGGTGCAAATCCGCTGACTAATACCGGAGAAACTCCGCTACCAAACAATTACACCAACACGACACCGGACAGCCAAAACATCTACATCAGAGTAGTGAACAATGCTACAGGTTGTGTTAATGCCACCGGAGTACTTACTTTGGCAGTAGAGGAATATGCTCAGGCTACAGGACCACAGAGCTTCTCGAGTTGTGATACTTACACCAATCCTTATGATGGAGTGTTCCAATTGGATTTAACCCAATACGAGACTGCGATATTAAACGGACAAGACCCATTGGTGTTCTTGATTAGTTACTATCACACCCAAGCCGATGCAGAACAAGGCATCAATGCCATCACCTTGGCAGAAGCACAAGCATACATTACCCAACCCGATACTGACCAAATTTGGGTTAAGGTAGAGAACAGCAGCAATAGCATTACCCCGTTCTGTTATGCGCTTACTACAATCGATATCGAGATAGAGCGTTACCCGAATCCAATTATCACTACACCAAATGGTGTGACCACGATTTGTGTTGACTTTGCGAGCGGTAATGTTGTAAGACCACTGACACTAAACAGCAATATTCCAAATCCGGCGGATTATACCTTTGAGTGGTATGAGGGCACGACGTTAATACCGGGAGCAACAGGTTCAACTTATACCGTTGACACGGCTTCGCCAACAGGAGCCACGAGAAGCTACACCGTTAGAGTGATAAGCGTTAGTCCGCTAGCATGTGAGACAACTTCATTAGGTTTTGATGTGATACAATCAGGACCGGCTAGTATTCCGACAGGTACGGCAGGATATACCGTAACCAATGCGTTTACCAATAGTCAAATCATCACCGTGACAGTGGAAGGCTGGGGCACTTATGAATACAGTTTGGATGACGGCCCAAGACAGACGAGTAATATCTTTGAAGGTGTGTCGTTAGGGAATCATGTGATCCATGTTTGGGATACTGAAGGCGGAATCGCTTTTAGTTGTGAGGAATTAATGATCAATGATGTTCAGGTGATTGATTATCCACATTACTTTACGCCAAACGGAGATGGTATTCATGATACTTGGAATGTAGTAGGATTATTTAATTATGCAGATCAAACCAAAATCTTCATCTTTGACCGCTACGGAAAATTATTGAAACAAATCAGTTCGGCAGGAGATGGATGGGATGGAACCTACAACGGACAACCGTTACCATCAACAGATTACTGGTTTACGGTAGATTATCCGGAGCAAGGCGGCATGAAGCAATTTAAAGCGCACTTCTCGTTGAAACGATAAGAAGAATAAAACGAATAGGAAAAGCCACTCGATTGAGTGGCTTTTTTGTTGTGATACCTTTGACTCCCGATAGTTATCGGGACAGGGTGACAAAACAATAAAAAGATTGTAACGGATAGCGGGAAGACAAGTGAAGAGAAGCAAAATGGTCTGCTTCTAATCCGAGCGAAGCGAACTGACGTAGTAAAATAAAAAACTCCACTAGGATTAGCGGAGTTTTTAGGGTTATTTAGAAAATCTTAGTTTTGATTGTAAACTTTTAAGGCTTCTTTTAGAATAGCCACTGAACGGATCAAATCATCTTTTTTGAGTACGTAAGCAATTCGGACCTCGTCTAAACCTACATTTGGCGTGGAATAAAATCCGGCTGCCGGTGCAACCATTACGGTTTCTCCGTTGTTGTCATAAGATTCTAAAAGCCATTGGGCAAAATCATCCGCATTTTTTACCGGCAATTTAGCGATACAGTAGAAAGCACCTTTTGGTGTGGCTACTTTTACACCTTCAATTTTTTGAAGTTCTGCAATTAGCGTATCTCTTCTGTCTTTGTATTCAGAAATTACGTCGTCGAAATAACTTTGAGGAGTTTCTAAAGCGGCTTCGCTGGCAATTTGAGCATAAGTTGGCGGACTTAGTCTGGCTTGAGCAAACTTCATTGCAGTTGCCATTAGTGCTTTGTTTTTAGAAACTATACAGCCTATTCTTGCGCCACACATGCTGTATCTTTTTGAAACGGAATCAATCATGATAGCGTGTTCTTCTAATCCGGGAACGTTCATTACTGAGAAATGTTTGTCGTTTTCATCATAAATGAATTCGCGGTAAACTTCATCAGCAATTAAGAACAAATCGTGTTTTTTTACGATTTCGGCCAATTGCATAATTTCTTCTTTGGAATATAAATAACCGGTTGGATTTCCCGGGTTACAAATTAGAATCGCTTTGGTTTTTGGGGTAATCAGTTTTTCAAAAGCGGCAATCGGAGGCAAAGCAAAGCCTTCGTCTATAGTAGAAATTACCGGGACAACTGTTACTCCTGAAGCTGTTGAAAATCCATTATAATTGGCATAGAATGGTTCCGGAATAATGATTTCATCACCCGAATCCATCGTGCTTCCCATAGCAAATAACAACGCTTCAGAACCACCGGTAGTAATGATGATATCAGCTACATCAATAGGCAAACCATGCGATTTGTAATAAGCAGACAATTTGGTTCTGTAACTTTCAAATCCGGCAGAATGACTGTATTCTAATACTTTGATGTCCGCATTTTTAACGGCATTGATAGCAACTTCCGGTGTTTTAATATCGGGTTGACCAATGTTTAAATGGTAGACTTTATGACCTTTCTTTTTAGCAATTTCGGAATACGGAACCAATTTTCTGATTGGCGACTCAGGCATCTGCTGACCTTTTAATGATATCTTAGGCATGTTGTTTGATTTAGTGGTGCAAATTTGCGATTTTTTTAGCTTGAAAACAATTCCTTTACGCCTTTAAAAATTGTTAAAAATTATTTTTTGCCGCTGGTTTTTTATTAAATTTAACAAAAATAGCAGCCAATGAGATTCGTTTTTACGTTTTATGTATTTCTTTTTACTGTATTTTCCTCTTTCGGCCAATCCAATTTTCAATTTAAAAAAGATAAAAATTGTATTTCCATTCCTTTTAAACTAATCAATAATTTGATTTTTATCCCTATCAATGTCAATGGGGAGAAGCTGACTTTTCTTTTAGACACCGGCGTTGATAAAACCTTACTTTTCAGTTTAGATGATAAAGAACAGGTGGAATTTTTTAACTTGGAGAGTATCAAACTCAAAGGTCTTGGCAGCAATGAAGCTATTGATGCTTACATGTCTTCTAAAAACAAATTAGAAGTAAAAGGGTTTGTAGATTATGATCACGAAATTTATTTGGTTTTAGATCAGGAATTTAATTTTTCCTCTCAGGTAGGCATACCTGTAAATGGTATCATTGGGTATCATTTTTTTAAAAATCATTTAATTGAAATTGACTACCAAAGAAAAAAAGTCATAGTTTATAATAAAACCAACAAGAAAGTTTTCAGAAAACTTGAAAAAGGATACAAAGAAGAA
Organism: Flavobacterium sp. 102; assembly: GCF_003634615.1. Lineage (NCBI taxonomy): Bacteria > Pseudomonadati > Bacteroidota > Flavobacteriia > Flavobacteriales > Flavobacteriaceae > Flavobacterium > Flavobacterium sp. 102. The sequence continues at coordinate 2,352,746 of NZ_RBKX01000001.1, forward strand.
ACTATTACTATTGAAGAAAACAAACCATATTATATTTCAAATGTCACTACAGATGGTAATTCGTATCCTTCAAAATTATTGATTGACACCGGAAATAGCGATGCGGTTTGGTTATTTTTGAACAAATCTAAGGAGATTAAATTGCCACAAAAATACATTTCAGATTACCTCGGAAGAGGATTTAGTGGAAGTGTTTATGGTTTAAGAGGTCGCATCGAAGATTTCAACTTTGGGAGTAAAACGTTTAAAAATCCTATTACAACTTTCCCCGATTCAACTTCCCTCAAAAGTGTAAATTTTGTTCCCAATCGATTAGGGTCACTTGGTGGTGAAGTACTTTCCAGATTCTCCATTTTATTTGATTATACCAATAAAAAAATTTATACCAAACCCAATGATAAAGTCAATTCTCCTTTTAATTTTAACATGAGCGGCATTGAAGTACAGCACGATGGTTTGGAATGGGTAAAAGAAACTTCCTCGGAAAACAGTAAAAGTTCCGTTAGTTATGGCGTTCGAGTTAATGAATCGCGAGTGCAAGATAATCTCAAAATCAAGTTTGCATTAAAACCTGTTTTTACCATCTATAACGTTAGAAAAGATTCGCCTGCGGAATTAGTCGGACTCAGAAAAAATGACCGATTAATCAAAATTGAAGGTAAAAGCACACACGATTTAACCATCGAAAAAATCAACGAATTGCTAAAATCCGAAGAAGGCAGAACTATCGAATTAGTAATTGAAAGAAACGGCAAGCAATTCACTTACAAATTCCAACTCAAAAGTATTATATAATAAAAAGTCCCGATAATTCGGGACTTTTCTTTATTGCATCATCGGACTTTTAGTCTTCTTTTCTAAGAGATTTTCAACCGGTTTAACGATTACTTCTCCTTTTATTTTTAATACCACTCGACCTTCTTCAGCATTGATAGCATTGGTTTCAACCGTAATGGTTTTTCTGATCGGACCGGGATTCATATTGTATTTCACCTCAATCTTTCCGGTTTTTCCCGGAGCAATCGGCTCAGTTGGTTTAGAGGGAACCGTACAACCACAACTCGATTGTACATTATTGATGATAAGCGGCGCAGTTCCGGTATTAGTGAACTCAAAAACCCTTATACCATTGTCTTCTTCTTTGGTTACTTTTCCGTAATCTATTGTATTGTCTTTATCTTTAAATTCAATTTTTGGACCGGCTTGGGCAAAAACCACTGCATTTACAAAGATTGTTGCGATAAGTATATATTTCTTCATAGGTCAAAATTTATTATTTGGTTAGTAAAAATACTCTGTTTAAATTAATACACAAAAATTTAATTCTTAATTTTTTCTAAAGTCTTTATTAATTACTTTTGCAGTTCAGTTTGCAAAATGCGTGCCACAACATTTAGGAGCGAGTGGTCAGTGACTATCAGCCATCCATATTCCTGCTGTCTGTTACAATCTTTTTAAATTACCAAGGGTTAAAAAACCCTCGGCAAATCAAAAAGGATTTCCACGACCATCAGGGCTAAAAGAGTAATTGCATAGCACTTTTGTAATCCAATAATCTAATAATCTAAGCAGTCTAACAATCTAAATATGATTCCAGCTCAATTCAACGCCAAAGAAGCCGAAAAAAAATGGTACGACTACTGGATGAAAAACAACTATTTTCATTCCAAACCCGACCATAGAACTCCTTATACCATAACCATTCCGCCACCTAACGTGACCGGAGTCTTGCACATGGGACACATGTTAAACAACACGATTCAGGATGTATTAATCCGTCGTGCGCGATTAAAAGGTTTCAATGCTTGTTGGGTTCCCGGAACCGATCACGCATCGATTGCAACAGAGGCAAAGGTTGTGGCAAAGTTGAAAACCGAAGGCGTAAACAAAAACGATTTAACCCGTGAAGAATTCCTAAAACACGCTTGGGATTGGACCAACAAATATGGTGGAACAATCTTAGAACAATTAAAACAATTAGGTTGTTCTTGCGATTGGAACCGAACCAAATTCACTATGGATCCTGACATGTCGGCATCCGTAATTCGTTCGTTCGTTGATTTATACAACAAAGGACAAATTTACAGAGGCTACCGAATGGTCAATTGGGATCCGGAAGCTAAAACGACTTTGTCTGACGAAGAAGTAATTTACGAAGAAAGACAAGGAAAATTATACCATTTAAGATATGCTATCGAAGGTTCGAATGAGTTCGTAACTATTGCTACAACACGTCCCGAAACGATTTTAGGTGATACTGCTATTTGTATTCACCCTGACGATGAGCGTTATACCCATTTGAAAGGTAAAAATGCCATTGTTCCGATTTGTAACCGTGTCATTCCAATCATTTTCGACGAGTATGTCGACATGGAATTTGGTACCGGATGTTTAAAAGTAACGCCTGCGCACGATGTCAACGATAAAGCACTTGGTGAGAAACATAATTTAGAAATCATCGATATCTTCAATGAAGATGCGACCTTGAATTCTTTTGGGCTACAATACCAAGGCAAAGACCGTTTTGTAGCGCGTGAAGATATTGTGGTTGAATTAGAGCAATTAGGTTCGGTAGTCAAAACCGAAACCCATATTAACAAAGTAGGAACGTCAGAACGAACCAAAGCCGTGATCGAGCCGCGTTTGTCTGACCAATGGTTCTTGCGCATGGAAGATTTGGTTAAACCGGCTATCAAAGCTGTTTTAGAAACCGAAGAAGTTAAGCTGTATCCGGCGCGTTTTAACAACACTTATCGTCATTGGTTAGAAAACATCCGCGACTGGAATATCTCACGCCAATTGTGGTGGGGACAACAAATTCCGGCATACTATTATGGCGACGGCAAAGAAGATTTTGTGGTTGCTGAGAATATTGAAGAGGCGTTAAAATTAGTACAGGAAAAGACTGGTAACCGACAACTGACAACTGACAACCTTACGCAAGACGCCGATGCCTTAGACACTTGGTTCTCTTCCTGGTTGTGGCCAATAGCAGTTTTTGGAGGTATCATGAATCCGGAAAACGAAGACTTTAAATATTATTATCCAACCAATGATTTAGTGACCGGTCCGGATATTTTGTTCTTCTGGGTGGCACGTATGATTATCGCCGGTTATGAATATACCGGGCAAAAGCCATTTACCAATGTGTATTTGACCGGATTAGTTCGCGACAAGCAACGTCGTAAAATGTCGAAGTCGTTAGGAAATTCGCCTGAGCCTTTAGAACTGATTGAAAAATTTGGAGCCGATGGGGTTAGAGTAGGGTTGCTATTAAGTGCTTCTGCCGGAAACGACATTATGTTTGACGAAGAATTGTGCAACAACGGAAAAGCTTTTGGTAACAAAATATGGAATGCCTTCCGATTAATCAAAGGTTGGGAAGTAGCTGATATTGCGCAACCGGAAAGCTCTAAAGTGGCTATAGAATGGTATGAAGCCAAGTTGCAACAAACCTTAGTAGAAATTGAAGACCACTTTGAAAAGTACCGTTTGTCTGATGCTTTGATGAGCATTTACAAATTGGTTTGGGACGATTTCTGTTCGTGGTTCTTAGAAATGATTAAACCGGCATACCAACAACCAATTGACCGTGCGACATTTGACAAAGCGATCGAAATGTTGGAAGCCAACTTAAAATTATTACATCCGTTTATGCCGTTTTTAACCGAAGAGATTTGGCAATACATCGCCGAAAGAACTCCGGAACAAGCATTAATCATTGCGGAATATCCGAAAGTAACTTCGTTTGACGCAACGCTAATCGCTGATTTCGATTTTGCAGCCGAAGTAATTGCCGGCGTGAGAACCATTCGCAAAGAAAAAAACATTGCGATGAAAGACGCCGTCGATTTGAAAGTGGTAAACAATGAAAAAGCATCGACTTATTTTGACAGTGTGATTACTAAATTGGGTAACATTACTTCCTTAGAATATATTACCGATAAAATTGATGGCGCACTGACGTATCGTGTAAAATCAAATGAGTACTTTATTCCGGTTTCAGGAAATATTGATATTGCCGCTGAGATTGCCAAATTAACCGAAGAGTTGAAGTATACCCAAGGTTTCTTGCGCAGTGTACAAGGCAAGTTGGCGAACGAGAAATTCGTTTCAGGCGCTCCGCCACAAGTTATCGATAACGAACGCAAAAAAGAAGCGGATGCTTTGGCCAAGATTGCCACGATAGAGCAGAGTTTAGCGAGTTTACAATAATAAAAAAAGTCCCGAGCAATCGGGACTTTTTTTGTTAGGTGTTTAACTCAAGCGATGCAGTTTTTGTAAACTGCTGTTAGCGGATGTGCTTTTATTCTATATTTTTAAATCTCAATCCATTTTAAATAATAAAACCTCAAATTCTTTTGGAACTTGAGGTTTTGAATTTTATTTACAGGTTAATACATTTACAATTTATTTTTTCAGGTAGTATAGCTTCATTCCATTTAAATTTTATTACATCTGAAAACTTTGAGCTTATATAGTCCTGATAAACTGTATAATATCGCTTAAAACATTTATTTTTTTTCGGGTCTTTGTAACCAACTAAAACAGAAATAGACCGACCTTCTATAATTCCACTATATTTATTACGTTCAGTTATCCAGGAGCTTGAAAAAATTCTAACATCATTTGGTGTAATTTTAAATCCATCACCGCTAGAATGAGCTGTAGCTATTTTTTTTATCAGTGCATTATCATTCATTACATTTTTCCCCAAACACAATTCTTCATTATTTGAATCCAACATAAATTTTTTCGCATCTAAAGTAAACTCGCCCGAAGCGATAACATCAAACTTTGTAATAACTTCACCATATAGATCTATTAAAACTGGATACATTTCAACTTTTATTTTATGTTTTCCTGATGATAGTAAATCTGTGTTTTCTGCTAAAAACTCTTCAAATTTTTCTTCGCCTACATATACCTCTTTTTCATTATTTTTTAATGCACCCCTAAAAGTTGTCCAAGTTTTCTTTACATCCTCTTCTAATGATTTATAAACACTATTTTGTCTTTCGTTTGAGAGAACATTGTCGATGTAAAAATTGAAGGCAATCGCATAATTTTTAATATCTTTTGCACCATCACCTTTAGCTAATGGTCTTATATAATTATATATAGAATTATCGAAATAAGCTCTAAAAAAAATTTTATTATCAGGAGTGAAATCAAACTCATTTTTAAAATTTGATTCAATTTCAGAGTTTTTCTTTACATCATCGTATTCAGAAGCAAAAACTATTTTATTTAAATATTTTTGATGTGTTGGACTGGTAATTCCTTCAGCTACTACTTTTTTTTGTGCATTGATTTTGCTGCTAAAACATATTAATAAAGCGATAATCAGAGTTTTTTTCATTTTAAGTTTATTTAATTTTTGAATTTGATTTTTCTAAAATATTGATTTTTAAATTTCTTTCTGTATTTTTTGTGTCAGGTTATTGAATTCTCTATTTTTTTAAGCAAATCCGCTAACGTTCCTATGCTAGAACTTGTGGCGGCTTGGGAACCGAGTTTTTTCCACAAAGTAGGAGCGAAGTTAGGAAAAAGAAACTGACAATTTAAAGAAAACCTAGCCATTAGTTTTAGCGGCTGTTATGGGCTGGCCATTTCGTCCACTTTAACGTAATGAACTAATCAAATTTTTGCTAAGTAAGGACTGAAATTAGTACTTGGACAATATTTACAAATAAAATTTCGATTAAGTTTCTATTTTTTAGGTAGTATAATGATAGATACGTGGTGAACTTGTTAGGGTGAATTATTTGCCCATTGTGTTCTTTAGCTCAAACATATTGGAGATTTGCGGTGAACTTAATTTAAAAATGTAATCTGTGTTCCAATTGGTTTAAAAGTTGATGTGAGAACAAAACTCAATTAAGAATTCCTAAAATAACTTCCATTATATTTTGGCTTGATATTGGCTTTACCAAATAACCTGACAGTGCGCTGATACTTTTAGCTTTTAAAACATCTTTTTCATCAACAGAAGAACTCACCATATAAATTACTACTGTTTTAGGCATCATAGGCCTAATAAGCAGGTACTCCTCCAAAAACTCCCATCCATCCATAACAGGCATGTTTATATCTAAAAATAGAACGTCAGGAATGTTTTCTATATTGCCCATCTCATCCTTTAGGAAGTTAATAGCTTTCAGCCCATTTGAAAACACGATAACCTTATTTACCAGGTCACTCTTTTTCAGCAAAAGTGATGTAGTAAACTGATAGATATCATCATCGTCTATAATACAAAAAGTGTTTATCTTTTTCATAAATGTTTTTTTAGGAAATGGTCAAAAGTCTAGATCAACTATTTTTTAAAATTAGCAAATTTTTTTTAATTTAAGAATTATTGACATTAAAATAGATAATAAATTTTGTTCCTTTATCTACTTCACTTTCAGCATAAATCGTGCCCCCCATGGTTTCGATTTGATTCTTAGTAATAAATAAGCCTCTACCTTTCGCATCTGGATGCTCGTGAAATGTTTTATTTAGTCCAAAAAGTTTTGCTCCATGCTTTTGTAGATTAATGCCCGTTCCATTGTCTTCACATGTTAAGCTAATCATTCCATCTTTATCGATGTACGTTTTAAAGATTATTTGTGGAGCCCTATTTGGCGACCTATATTTAATCGCATTGGTTAATAAGTTTAAAAAAATGCTTTCAAGGTAAACTTTTGGATAATTAATTTTCTCACAAGCACTGAAATCGTAAGCAATAGTGGAAGCTGTTTCCTTAATCTGCATTTCCAGATTGATTATATGACCTGATACAATATCCTGAAAGAAAAGTTCTTCTTTCGCTATTTCAGTATCTTGTCGTATTCGAACGGCATTCGTCAAATCCGTTACTGTAGTAGAAAGGTTTTCAAAGGCGATGTCAATTTTTTGAATGAACATGTTTCGCATATCGTCATCTGTCTCCTCTTTCAACAGATTTAACAAAGCCGCCAAATTGGCAACAGGTGACCTTAAATTGTGTGAAACAATATACGTAAAGCTTTCTAAGATCTCCCTCTTTTTTTCTATCCGATCTGCCAATAACTCCAGATTATCAATATTACGTTTAAGTTCCAGCTCATAGAGTTTTTGATGCGTAATGTCTCTGGTTATTGTTAAGACATCTTCAGGTATTTCACCCCCTTGATTTTCAAGCGGTATGACTGATAGTTCAAAATAGCTATGCTGATCGATATTAGTATTCATTTCAAATTCAAACGTTTCGGTTTTATTTGTTTTGAAAACAGATTCTACGTGGCGAATGAATAATTCCTTTATCTGGTCATCGCCTTCTCCCTTCACTTCCCTGATATTCTTACCAATAATATCTTCAGCTTCCATGTTCCGTACTTTGCGAATCGAATCATTGATGAATTGATAAGTTAAATTTTTGTTTACACGCGTAATGATATCCGGATTACTATTTACCAGTGTCTTGAATTGATTCTCACTTATTGATAACTTTTGGTAGGCAATGGCTAAGTCTTTCGTTTGTTCTTCAATAATTACTTGTAAATCGTCAGGCGATCGATACTGTAATGCTTTTGGTATGAAGCGGTAAAGCACAAAAACAGTAATCCAAGATACCAATGCGGTCATGCATAAGACTACTGCATTTAGCCGGTATAATGGAAACCAAAATATAATAGCGTCCATAAAATGCGTTGTGCCACAAAAAAAGATAAAGAGCATAAAGCATATGAACACCCTATTAAATATTCTTTCTTTCCTTTTTTTGACAAATTTGTACAAGAGAATCGGGATAGACAAGTAGGCTAATCCAATTGCGATATTTGCCATAATGTAAAGCCAACCGAGCGTATCTGACCACTGCCCGCAAATCCATCGGGGCATAAAGCCGCCAGAACTGAAAATATTTTCTATGATTTCAAAAATTTCATCCATATTACTTCTATTTTTTTTGGCCTATAAGCACTCTAGTTTCAAAGCATATAAGGCATAACTAACGATTTTCCATATATGGGTTTAGTGTCTTGCCCATAATTAGTTGATAAGCATTAAAACCAACCCTTCCTCAAATATAAATAATCCCCTTCAATCGCCTTCATTTCTCATAAAATAAATCAGCTTATCGTGTTTTTTAGGTTTTCGTCGGGCGTAAAGAGTAGGGTTTAGGTTATCCTTGGTTTTTTATCTGTTGCCTCGTTTTCACTCTCAGTTGTGCCTTCGACATCATCCGAAGCTGGTTCTTTTTTGTCCGAAGACCATTTTTTGTATTCATAAGCTGGTGGGATGGCGTCCGAAACTCGTTTGTTGTCCTCCGAAGCGTAAAGTAAGGCGTCCGAAGCTCGTTCTTGAGAGTCCGAAGCTTGTTTGAGGGAGTCCGAAGCTCGTTTGAGGGCTGGGAGGGCTTGGAAATGCTGGAAAGTGTCAAAAAGGAGTAAAAAACAATAATCCCGTATTGAGATGTCAATACGGGATTATTTTCGTTTGCAAAGTATAAGTCTTAAAACTTAAACCCTAATCTGAAATACATACCGTTAAACTGTTCCAGTTTTTGTTCGCCACCGTCTTTTTTGGCTTTGGTCATGTCGCTTTGGCTTTCTAAACCAATGGCAATATTAATGTCATCATTTACAATAAACTTGGCACCGACTTGCGTGGTTAAACCAAAATTCCAGCCTAAATTTTTAGCTTCCGCATTTCCGGTAACGGCTTCTAACTCTTGTTTTAAAATGGTATTGGCGTACAAGCCTAACCCAATGGTAAAAAACATTTTGTCACTATTGTTCTTGTCACTTTTAAAAAGACTGTAGTCTCCATTAAATTGCAAAGGAATACGTAAATACGAATTCTTTAAACTGGCAGAATTACCGGCTACTATTGTATTGGCGTTGAATTCATAAAATCCGATACCGGTGGCTAAATCCCATTTCGGACTAATTTTATAGGCCAATAAGACATCGCTTCCGGTTAAATTTCCATTCAAAGCAGGAATACCGGATTGCTTTAATCGGGCAAAACCTAATTTTCCATTGACCGCCAATTCAAATTTACTGTCTTTCTTTTCTGTGGTTTCTTGTGCCATGACTGAACCCGAAAGGAATAAGATGGCTAATGCGACAAATACTTGTTTTTTCATAGTAGATAAATTAATAATGATTGATAAGATGTTTAGTAGTTTTATAAATAAAAGTGTTACAATCAAAAAAGGATAATTTTTCTAGAATTACTCTATTTTTTATTTTCCAAAATCATTTTCTTTATCAAAACAATTTGGCCCAAATGATAATAAGCATGTTCAATCATAGCGTCAATGTTTCTTTGGTAAGTGCCGTATTTTTCCTCTACAAATCCTTCCAGCAGTTTTTCTTCGGGCATTTGTTCAATCAAAGTCGCAAATGTCTCGGCATCAGTCCATAATTGGGTTAAAAAATGATCCCATTTATCTTGAGAATCAATAGGAGGAAAGTCGAAACTGAACTGGTCTTTTATGTCAAGTGTTCCGCCTTTAAAAACGTTATTGATACCATTAATATAGTAATGAATGTGCTGCGCTAAAATGGCAATGGTGTTTAAATTATTGATTTTAATAGTTGCCATTTCCCAATGGGTATCGGATAATTGATGTTTGAAATTGGTATTGGCAATCCAAGTTCCGTTTAAAATGACTTCTCTGAATCTGTTGGCAATGACTACTGTTGATTTCATATTATTTTAAAAATACAAACTCGAAGTTAATAGATTTTTTTAAATACGTTCCAAAAAATCAGGTGGAATTACTATCGCGAGTATTATTTTCTCAAACTGATAGTAAACGTGGTGCCTTTGTTGATTTCGCTTTCCACTTCAATTTGTCCGCCCATATCTATTACATGATTGTAAACCAAATAGAGTCCGATACCATGACTGTCAATGTTGTTGTGGAACTTTTGGTTAAGTCCGAAAATCTTATTTTTGACTTTATCAATATCAAGTCCTCGGCCATTGTCGGCAAATACCAATTGTGCAATGCCGTTGCTCATTTGGGTTTTTATAGTAATTACCGGCGACAAATTGACTTGAGCATATTTTATAGCATTAGTAATTAAATTAATAAAAATACTTTCAAGATAAACTCTGTTAAAGGTAATAGTGTCAAAGGTAGAAAAATCGGTAACAAATTTTACTTTGGAATCTTTAATCTGAGATTGAATGGATTGGATGATAGTGTTAAAAACCAATTCTAAGGATAATGGTTCTACACTAATATTCAATTGGTCATGATGACTGATATTGTCTACATAATTATTGAGCGTTTTTTGCAATCCTACCGAAGTAATTTTGAGCATTTCAATAAACTCTTTCGTTTCTTCGTCTTCAATTTTAGATACATCGAGTAATTCAAATACGGAAAGTAAATTGTTAACCGGGGAACGCAAATCGTGAGAAGCCGTATAGGTAAGCTTTTTTAAATCTTTATTGATTTTCTTGATGTTCGTAAGCAAAGTGTTACGCTCTTCTTCCTGCTTTTTTCTTTCGGTTATATTTTTGGCAATGGCATAAACCAATTCATTATCGATATGTGGCATTGAAGTCCAGGATAGCCAAACGATTTCGCCGTTTTTGGTAATATATCGGTTTTCAAAATTGAGCAATGGATTTCCGCTTTTTACTCTTTCCCGACTTAAGACTGTTTTTTCAAGGTCTTCTTTGTAGACAAAATCATTAATGGGCTTTGCTAACACTTCTTCTTCGCTGTAGCCAAGTAAATGAAGCACAGCCGGATTAACTTTTTTAAAATAACCATCATAGCCGGCGATAAAAAATAAATCGGCGGAGATTTCAAAAAAAAGTTCCGTTTTGTATTCTATATTCAGACAATGTTGGTTATTCACTTCAAAAAAATTAAGGGGACGTAAATATAGCTAAATGTTTTATATTAAAGTGTTAAGAAAAAAAATCCCGTTTCTATTGAAACGGGATTATGTATTTATGAATAGTTTAAGTTATTGCTAACTGAACACTGAATACTAAAATTGCTCTCTTCCTGCAAAGTGAAAAGCACCTTCAATAGCTGCATTCTCATCAGAGTCTGAACCGTGAACCGCATTTTCTCCGATTGAAGTAGCGTATTTTTTACGGATAGTTCCTTCTGCTGCATCAGCAGGGTTAGTAGCTCCAATTAATGTTCTGAAATCTTCTACAGCGTTTTCTTTTTCTAAGATGGCTGCAACAATTGGTCCGCGAGTCATGAATTCAACTAATTCTCCGAAGAAAGGTCTAGCCGAGTGTACTGCGTAAAATTTTTGAGCGTCAGCTACAGTCAATTGCGTTAATTTCATTGATACAATTCTGAAACCACCTTCAGTAATCATATTTAATATTCCACCGATGTGTCCGTTTTCAACGCCATCAGGCTTAATCATTGTAAATGTTCTATTCGTTGCCATTTGTTTGTTTTTTAATTTGGGTGCAAAAGTAGTCCTTTTTTAAGGATTTCCAAGTCAAATTATAAAGTTATTATAGAGAAATTTTGTTCTAATGGATGGAGTTCATCCAATATCTTTTGAAGTAATTCATTTCCGGCTTCGAGATAGAATTCACTAAAGTTGTTTCTTCTTTCCTGAAGCGACTGATTGGGAAACAATTCGTTCTGCAATTGAATAATTCGTTCTAATTTTTCTGAATGAATTTTTTTCTCTGCTTTTAGTAAACGCTTTTCTAAGTTATCTAACCCTTTAATCTGTTTGATTTCTTGTGCTTTTACGGCACCGGTAAATGATTTATGGGTTTCAGTGGCTATGTGGTTTAAAGCTTCAAATTGCTTTTTTAAATGTTCTTTTTGCGCTGTAAAGTCTAAATTGAATTGTGAGAACTCTTGCGTTTTTTTATCAAATAAGGATTGTTGTTTGCTAAATAAATCTTGCCAAGACAGGTTGAGTTTGTCTGCTTTTTGCACTTGTTTTTCGGTTGTCAATAAAACAGAATTTCGCACCAGAAGTATTGGAAAAGTGATAGCATTCGCTTCGAAATTAGCTTTCAATTGTAACCAGTAAGCAATTTCTCCGCCGCCGCCAATGTAACAGAGATTTGGTAAAATTACTTCTTGATAAAGCGGTCTTAGAATGACATTAGGACTAAATTGTTCCGGATTTGTTTCTAAAAGTTGTAAAATCTCTTCTTCAGAAAAAGTAAGATTGGTATTGTTGACTTTGTATTGGTTATCTTCAAATACAATCCGTTCCCGAATGTTATCTTCGATATAAAAAAGATTAATTTCTCTTGGGTTGACTTGGATGTTATACTCTTTTAGGGCTGCATTGGTTTGTGTGACGTTTTTGAATGACGTTTGGTTGAGTAATTCTTCTTTAACAAAAGGAATAAACAATTGTTTCAACGAAATGTCATCGCCATCAAGGATTACCAACCCTTTTTCGGCAAACAATTCATTCGCCAAATATCTGGTAGCATCTGCCAAATTAGAATGTTTTAAATAACTATTGTCAAATAAAGATTTTAAGTAAGCGGCATTTTCGCCCAGTCCTAAATCTTTGCCGAAAACTTCATAAACCTCTTCTAAACCGGCTGTTGAAAGTCGGCCAACCGGACCAAAACTTTCTCTGTCCCATTTAATTTTTACATTTTTGAAATGAAAATAATTGATTTCTTCAAAATCGTGATCTTCTGTTGCCATCCAATAAATGGGCACAAAATTATGCGCAGGATAAGCTTGTTTTAACGCCGCGCAAAGATTGATTACAGAGACAATTTTATACAAGAAATACAATGGGCCGGTGAATAAATTCAGCTGATGACCGGTTGTTATTGTAAAGGTTTTTGAGTTAGAAAGTAGTGCAATGTTAGCTTTAGTCGTTTCAGAAATTTCAAATCCATTGTATTGATTATGTAAAGCAGTAACCAATGCTTTTCGATAATCTATAGGATAGTTTTTAGTTTTTTCCTCAAGCTGTTGTTTGAAGTTTTCCAGAGTCGGAAACCGATTGTAAAGCGCTTTCAATTCTGATTTTTCCTCTAAATAATCTACGATTAGTTTAGAGAAATAACCCGATTTTTGATAGCTGACACAGTCGTTTGGCATGTTACTTTTTTATAAAAACAAGAAAATCTAAAGCGTTAATAATAGTTTTTATTTCTATTCAGGAGTGATTACTTTCCCGTATAAATAATCGTCACCCATATAAAAATTACTGTTTCCTTTGGTCATCGTTACTTTTTTTAAACGGATTGTATGCTCAAAAAAGCCTGGTGAAGCCAGAATTGTAGTTACTTCAATTATTCCGGTTCCTTCGGCTTCTACACCATTATTGGCAATCCAACTTTGGGCAAGCGTTGGCGTAGCCGGAACAGATGCAGCACAAAAATAAGCGTTGTTTATCGTTCCCGAATACAATCGGTAGTTTACTTTATTGGTCGCACTGATATAAGCTATTCTAGGAGTGGTAGTTTCAGAACTTTGGAACAAATTAGCATAATCGGCTAAATCTAAAATAAAGGCTTCGCTACTATTAAAATTGAAAATACGATTGTCACTGTCACAAGTACTTTTGCTGGCTTCTTCATCAAATCCAAAGGCTAACGGACTGATAGTGGCATTGTAATTACCAAAAACAAAAGTGTCTTCTCCTAAATAGGCTTGGGTAGAGCCATCAGGTCTTAAAAAGGTAATGTCTTTAAAAACTATATAATGTTTGTAACCGGTAATCTGGGTAATTCCGGTAATTGAATTTACTGATTTTATGGCGGTTGAAGTGATTTGAATCGTTCCCGATGTGGCGTTCCATTCCTCAATTAAGTTTGGCGTAGCAGAAGTAACAAGGTCACAAATATTGGCCGAAGTTGGCGCCGCGTTATATTGTCTGTAAACCACTTGAATATTGCCGGTAATTTCTACTTCATCTGGATTGCCTTCAGGGGTTTCATCAGTTCGGAAATTTTCTAAAGGGATTGCCAAAATCAACATTTTTGAGTCGCTTATTTTGTATAGAATCTCTTTTTGGCTGCACTTTTGAACCGGTACATCATCAAAATTTATAGTGTCAACGGTTAATTCACCATCGTCACAGGCATTCATAAATAAAACTATGGCTAATAACCCTAAAATTCGTTTCATTGGTATAGTAATTTTTAGCAAAAATAAGTTTTTTATACTATTAAATTTATCTTTTATCATTTAATTAGGATAGTACTTTTTTATATTTGCACCATGCAAAAAGTATATCTCGATAATGCCGCTACAACACCAATTCGTCAGGAAGTTATTGCCGAAATGATAAGCGTAATGCAATCTGATTATGGTAACCCTTCTTCCACGCACAGTATAGGTAGAAGTGCCAAAGCCGTTATAGAAACTTCCCGAAAGACCATTGCCAAATATTTACATTGCAACGCGCAGGAAATCATCTTTACTTCTAGTGCTACAGAAGCGACTAATTGGATTTTAAGAAGTGCCGTGAAAGATTTTGGCGTAAAAAGAATCATTACTTCAAAACAAGAACATCATGCCACTTTGTACACTGTACAAGCTTTACAAGAAGAATTCGGAATTCAGGTAGATTTTCTAAAAACACTTCCCGATGGAAGTTTGGATTATAATCAATTGAGTGATTTTCTATCAGCTGATATTAAAACCATTGTTTCCTTAATGCACGTTAATAACGAAACGGGTGTCGTTCATAACCTTGAGAAAATAGGAGTGCTGTGTCACCAAAATAAAGCGTTGTTTCATTGCGATACAGTACAATCTATCGGTAAAACCGAATTGGATTTGCAACAATTACCAATTGATTTTCTAGTGGCCAGTGCACATAAATTTCATGGTCCGAAAGGAATTGGTTTTGCTTTTGTTCGTAAAAATCTAGTATTACAGCCCATGTTTTTTGGTGGAGAACAAGAGAAAGGTTGGCGAGCGGGAACAGAATCTGTTCATCAAATTGCAGGAATGGCAAAAGCATTGCAGTTGTCTTATGATAATTTGGCTAATGAAAGAGATTACATAACCGATTTGAAAAACTATTGTTTTGACCGATTATCAGAGGCTTTTCCAGCGGTAAAACAAAATGGAACCGATACATTTTATAATATATTAAATGTGTTATTGCCTTTTTCTCCGGAGAAGACAACTATGATTTTATTCAATCTAGATATGAAAGGCATAGCTGTTTCCCGAGGTAGTGCTTGTCAAAGTGGAAGTATCAAACCTTCGCATGTATTGGCAGAAATGCTTTCGGAAGAAGATTTGAAAAAGCCAAGCTTACGCATTTCGTTTAGCCATTTCAACACCAAAACAGAAATTGATTATTTAGTTAAAGTTTTAAAAGAAATATAAACAGTAATCTATTTTTCTTTCAAAAAGATTATTTTTGATTCATCAAAAAACAAAAAAGACATGAAGAAAATTGTAGTAACAGCGATGATGGTATTAGGGTTAACAACCTTTGTATCTGCTCAGAAAAAGGGTGATGTTGAGTTTGGATTCAATATTGGTTATAATAGTTCATCGGTTTCAGATTCCTATGAATCGTCGGATACCGGTAGTGGTTTTAATTTAGGTGCTTCTATGGATTATTATTTTTCAAATTCTTGGAGTGTTAAAACAAAATTAATCTACGACCGAAAAGGTTGGGATAATGGGTTTATTGAGGATGATTTCGGGTCTTATATAACCGATTATAATTTGGATTATTTGACAGTACCGGTTATGGCTAGTTGGCATTTTGGCAATAATAAAAATTGGTTTTTAGAATTTGGACCTTATGTTGGCTTTTTGCTGAATGCTGAAGAGGTGAGATTCGGTACAGATGTAACGGATAGTTTCAATTCAACCGATTTTGGTTTGGCTCTTGGAATTGGCGTTAAAATCCCACTCAACGATAAACTGAAATTGTTCTTTGAATATGAAGGACAAGGCGGATTAACGGACATTTTTAAACAAAATGATTATTCTGCAGTGACCAATAGTCGTTCGAGCATCAATGTTGGTTTGAACTTTTTGTTGAAATAAACGAAAATAGTATAAATGAAAAGCCCCGATTTTTCGGGGCTTTTTTATTTCACTAAAACCAAATATTGCCAAGGCTTTAATTCGAAAACATCGTCACCATTGAGTGTGATTTTTTCACCCGAAAATAATTCTGTGTAATTGCCTTTTTGATGAATGGATTTTAGTTTTACAGTAGTAGGTTTGTCACTATAATTAATAATCGGAATGACTTTGTCTTTGTCTTTTGTTCTTGAAAAAGAAATGACTTGGTCTAGTTTATCATTATAAATACGCACCATAACGCCGCCTTCATCACCATTCCATAACGCATGGTTGCGGTGTTTTAAATCAAAGAGTTTTTTAAATAATCCTTCATAAGGCATCTTGCTCCAATCAATCAAATCTTTGTCGAAAAATTTAAGTGAGCGATTCAATCCGGCTTCTTGACCACCATAAACCAAAGGCATTCCGTTAATGGTTCCGGTTAAAACTATAGAAGCTTCCAATCCGTTTCCGAAATTGTATTCCATATTGTTGTTCCAGGAATTCATATCATGGTTATCAGTAAAAAGCATTCTGTAGCCACCACGCGGAAAAGTACTTACATCGTGCGCCATATATTCAACCAAACCGGCTATGCTTTTCTTATCCCGAGTTACAGCCACCATTTTATCAAATAAAGTCCAAGAATAAGTCATGTCGAAAGCATTTTTATGCAAATCACGAGATTCCCATTCGCCTAACATAAACACGGGTTTTACAGCATCCATTTCTGCTCGTGCATTGTCCCAAAAATCAGTCGGAATAAAACCAGCCGTATCACATCGGTAACCATCAATGTCAAAATCTTTTACCCAATAAACCAAAGCTTCAGTCATGTACTTTCGGAGTTCGGGTTTGTTATAATCAAAATCGATTACATCATCCCAATCATACCAAGGAGTTGGTTGGAAATTACCTTCTTCAGTTTTAGTATACCAATCCGGATGATCTTTGACCAATTGATTGTCCCAAGAAGAATGATTGCCCACCCAATCGATGATGACATACATTCCCATACTGTGAATTTTATCGACCAAATGTTTGAAATCTTCTTTGGTTCCAAATTCAGGATTGACACTATAGTAATCCTTTACCGAATATTCGCTGCCTAGACTTCCTTTTCGTTTTTCGATACCAATTGGGTGAATCGGCATCAGCCAAATAATATCAATACCCATTGCTTTTATTCTGGGCAAATGAGATTCAAATGCCTTAAATGTACCTTCCGGCGTAAACTGACGAATGTTAGCTTCATAAATCGTTGCGTTTTTGCTCCATTCCGGATGTTTTACTTCTACAAATTCTTTGGGTTGGTAACGAGAATCTGTGGTTTCGGCAGTTTTTTCTTTCATACAGCTTATTGAAAGTAAGCCTGAAATTAAAAATAAAATTTTGCTGATGGATTTCATTTTGATGGATTTAGAAAATTAAATTTAATAAAAAAACCGAAACAATTGTCTCGGTTTATATAATTTTCTTGATGACTCTCAATCGATGAGTATGTCGGTTTTGTTCCGCATTGTAAATTCCTAAATGATCAAGTCTATCGATTCTGACTTTACCGCTGGCATGGATGATGTAATTATTTTCCATAATGATTCCAACGTGGATGATATTTCCTTCTTCATTATCAAAGAAAGCCAAATCTCCAGGTTCGCTTTCTTCAATGAAACTCAGTGCATCTCCTTGACCCGATTGTTGAGAAGCATCGCGCAACAAATGATAACCGTTTAACTTATAAACCATTTGGGTAAAACCCGAGCAATCAATTCCAAAAGGTGTTTTGCCACCCCAAAGATAAGGTGCGTTCAAATAAAGATATGCTGTGGCAATTAAATCGGATTTTGCTTTAACACCGCTTGTTCTCAATCCTTCAAATTCAAAGCCTTCCACATTGATTTCGCTATGGTTCAAAAACGATAGAGAAGCACCCAAAGGAATAGGCAAAAGCATATTTTTGGCATTGGTTACATATTCAACCAAATCAGCATTGAGAATGATGGCATCTTTAGATAAATCCTTGAAATTCTTTTCGGTGATAATTTGATACTGTTTCGAATCAACCCAACCTTCATAATCGTCGTATTGCAACTTAATTTTAGCCCATTGTTTTTGATTCTCCAAAACCTCAAAATGCTCTCCAAACAAAACTTGGGAAACGATTTCGCTTCGGTCACTTGGTTCGGCTCGTAAAGGAATTATGGCAAGGTTACAAATGGCAAACATTTACACGAATTATGAATTATAAATTATGAATTATGAGTTATAAATTTCCACAACTTATAACTCATAACTCATAACTGTTTTAGGCTCTTTCTATTACTATGGCAGAAGCTCCACCGCCACCATTACAGATAGCTGCGGCTCCGATTTTGGCATTGTTTTGTTCTAAAACGTTTATCAAAGTTACAATGATTCTCGCTCCGGAACAACCTAGTGGATGACCTAAAGAAACTGCTCCGCCGTTAACGTTAACTTTATCGTTGTCTAATCCTAAGATTTTGGCATTCGCCAAACCAACTACAGCAAACGCTTCGTTGAATTCGAAATAATCAACATCAGCAATAGATAAACCGGCTTTGTTTAATGCGATTGGTAATGCTTTCGATGGAGTAGTGGTGAACCATTTTGGTTCTTGCGCAGCATCTGCGTAGGATTTGATATAAGCCAAAGGTTTTAAACCCAAAGCTTGTGCTTTCTCTTCACTCATTAAAACCAAAGCGGCTGCACCATCATTGATAGTAGAAGCATTGGCGGCAGTTACGGTTCCGTCTTTTGTAAACACGGCATTTAACGCAGGGATTTTATCTAATTTAACATTAGTATACTCTTCATCTTTGGAGAAAATAACCGGTTCGCCACGCCTTTGCGGAATTTCAACAGGAACCACTTCATTGTCAAACTTTCCTTCTGACCATGCTTTGGCAGAACGTTCGTAAGATTGAATTGCAAACGCATCTTGATCTTCTCGGGTGATATTATATTCAGCCGCACACATATCGGCACAAACACCCATAGCGTTTCCGTCATAGGCATCGGTTAAACCGTCTTTTTGCATTCCGTCAACCAAGGAAGTTGGGCCAAATTTCACACCGTTTCTCATGTGAACATAATGTGGAATCAAACTCATATTCTCCATACCACCGGCAACTACAATTTCAGCATCACCGTTCATGATGGCTTGTGCACCTTGCATTACAGCTTTCATTCCGGAAGCACAGACTTTATTTACGGTTGTTGTTGGAACCGTATTGGGTAAACCTGCAAAAATAGCCGCTTGGGTAGCAGGAGCTTGACCAACGCCAGCTTGAACTACGTTACCCATTAAAACTTCGTCAACTAAATTTGGGTCTAAATTAATTTTATTTAAAGCACCTTTGATAGCAACGGCACCCAATTGTGTTGCTGTAACAGTAGACAAACTACCCATAAAACTTCCGATAGGTGTTCTCACTGCTGATACGATAACTACTTTTTTACTCATAATATTATGTTGTTTTACTCCGCTACGCTCCATACAATTCGGCTGTAAGCGCCTCGGGTGTTTCTATTGCAAAACTAATCTTTTCTTGGAAAATTAATGAATTTGTGTCATAATAAATGTTGATTTGGAAATAAATGAAAAAATATGAATCGCTACTTGATTGAAAGAGAAGCGGTTTTAATTTAAATTTAAAAAAAGAAATGAAATAGTTGTAAATTATAGAATGATAAATTACATTTGCAACCGCTTAAAGAAAATGTTCTTTTACAAATTGACGAATTAGGAGAGGTGCCAGAGCGGTAATGGAGCAGATTGCTAATCTGTCGACGGGTAACCGTCGCCAGGGTTCGAGTCCCTGTCTCTCCGCATTTTTAGGTTCTGTGTAACCTAATTATCTGACCACAGATAATAAATACACGGGGTGTAGCGTAGCCCGGTTATCGCGCCTGCTTTGGGAGCAGGAGGCCGCAGGTTCGAATCCTGCCACCCCGACAATTGTAAAAGACTTTTTAATGGTTCCATAGCTCAGCTGGATAGAGCAACTGCCTTCTAAGCAGTAGGTCGAAGGTTCGAATCCTTCTGGGATCACAAGATAAACCACTGAGAAATCAGTGGTTTTTTTGTTTCTACACTTTTAAGACTTTTTATTTTTTGGATTGTATTCAAAATTTTTAGTTAGAAAATCACACTTCGATTTAAAAAAATAGCTAAAAAATGAAATGTATTGTTCTAAAATTGGAAAAATACTTTTCAAAATTTTATTCTAAAATGGGTTGTCATAAATCCAAATTTTAATTGAAAACATGTAATTAGTAGAGTTTTCGGGCTTTATATCTATAATTTTTTCTGTTAGCGCATAAAAATATTAATGTTGTAGTCAGATATTTATAAGAATAATCATTGATAAGTTTTGATTTAATTGATTTGCTAATCAGTTTTGCACTGCTAATAAATATCTGATTTATAAATATAACCCCATTTATTATGAAAACAGATAGTTGTAAAAATTCGTTGGTAAAATCATTTTTGGCTTTATTAAATGCTAAATCTAGTTCTTTTTTATTCCTTATCTTTTTGTTGAGCAGCTCACTTTTTGCACAAAATCCAATTGTAGCAGAGAATGCTAATCAAGGAAATCCTGCTTCAGAATGGGATATAGTAGGTTCGGGAGATTTGAGTATTCAAGGTTTTGCTACAGATATTAGTGTGAATACAGGAGAAACCATTGATTTCAAAATTGATTGTAAAGCACCACAGACAAACTTTACCATAAAGATATATCGATTGGGTTACTACAATAACGACGGTGGTCGATTGATTGCTGATTTAGGTTCTTTTGCAGGAACCATTCAACCATCACCATTATATGAAGTGGCTACAGGAAAAACCGATTGTAGTAATTGGAGTGTTTCGGCTTCATGGAATACTACAGGTGCGGTATCCGGACTTTTTCTTGCTAAGTTAACACGAGCCGATAATAATGGTTCAAGTCATATAGCTTTCATTATTCGAAATGATGGTGTTCCAAGTGACATGCTTTTTAAAACGTCGGATACTACTTGGCAAGCTTATAACGGTTATGGAGGCAATAGTTTATATGTAAACAATTCCGGCATTTCAGTTCCCGGTTCGAATCGCGCTACAAAAGTAAGTTATAATCGCCCGTTTTACACTCGCGGTGGCGGTGGCGGAAGTAGTTCATCAGAAGATTGGCTTTTTGATTCAGAATATCCAATGATACGTTGGTTGGAACGAAATGGCTATAATGTTTCTTATACTACAGATGTCGATATGGATCGGAATACAACTGCTATAACACCGAGTTTGCACAAAGTCCTTTTATCGGTTGGACATGATGAATATTGGTCAGCCGCTGAGCGAACAAAGTTTGAAAATGCTCGTGATGCCGGTGTTCATCTAGGTTTTTTTAGTGGGAATGAAGTCTATTGGAAAACCCGTTGGGAAGATAATCACCGTACTTTGGTTTGTTACAAAGAAGGAGGTTCAGGAGAAAATCAATGCGGATTTAAATGCGATACTTCAACGCCAATTTGGACAGGTTTATGGCGAGATGGTAGTCCAACAAATTACCCAGGAAGTGATGCAGGTCGACCAGAAAATGCTTTGACCGGTCAAATCAGTTGGGGTGACGCAACAGGTTCAATAGTGGTTCCGGATACTTATAAAAATCTTAGGTTTTGGAGAAACACGAGTATTGCTAGTTTAGGCGAAGGTCAATCCGTAACATTACCTTATGGAACTTTGGGCTATGAATTTGATTTCGAACAATTCCATGCTTTCTATCCACCTGGTAGAGTAACGCTTTCAAGTACTTTTTTAGTAGGTAAGAATCATAAACTTTCGATGTACAGACATACTAGTGGCGCACTAGTTTTTGGAGCAGGAACCGTACAGTGGAGTTGGGGTTTAGATGAACATCACGATAGAGGAAATGAACCGCCAAGTCAGGATATGCAACAAGCTACACTTAATGTTTTTACAGATATGGGTGTTTTGCCGGCAACAGTACAACCGGAATTAATTATCTCAAATCCTATCAATGTAAATCCACCTGTTTCAGTAATTGGTTCTCCTGTAAATAATTCAATTTTGCCACAGAACAGTCAAGTAACTATTTCAGGAACAGCTTCGGATACCGATGGCGCAGTTGCCGGTGTTGAAGTTTCTGTTGATGGAGGAACAACTTGGAATGTAGCTGTTGGGATGACCAATTGGAGTTATTCTTGGATTCCGACTGCTCAAGGCTTGGTAACCATTCAGACCAGAGCTTTTGATGACAACGGCAATATTGAAACACCGGGAGAAGGTATCACTATTACTATTGGTGAACCGGAACCAATTGTTTGTCCGTGTTCTATTTTTGCAAGTACCAGCACTCCGACACTTCATGAAAATGATGGTCAGCCTATTGAAGTTGGGATGAAGTTTAAATCCGCTGTCGATGGCTTTATCACCGGAATTCGTTTTTATAAAGCGATAGGCGATAATGGTACACATACCGGAAATTTATGGGATTCAAACCAAACATTGTTGGCCTCGGTGCTATTTACAGGAGAATCTTCCAGTGGATGGCAAGAAGCTACTTTTACTTCGCCAGTAGCCATTAATGCAAATCAGACTTATGTTATTTCTTATCATAGTAGTGAGAATCGATATACTTCTACATCGGCTTATTTTACATCGGCTGTAATTACCGGAAATCTTACTGCTTTGGCAGATGGAACAGACGGACCAAATGGTGTGTATGTTTATACCCAAAATTCGGCTTTTCCATCACAAACTTATCAAGCCAGTAATTATTGGGTTGATGTTGTTTTCAACACTGAAGCCACCGATACAACTTCGCCTTCGATTACACAAGTGCAACCTGTTGAAGAGGCTACTTTAGTTTCTTACACAACAACGGTAAGTGCCACTTTTAGTGAAAATATAAATGCTACGACCTTAAATGAAGCTTCTTTCGAACTTCGTGATAGTGAAAATAATTTAGTTCCTGCTACGGTTGTTTATACTAATGGAACTAAGACAGCAACACTAACGCCAACAAATCCATTAAATTTTTCAACTGCTTATACTGCAATATTAAAATCAGGCATTGAAGATTTATCAGGAAATGCTATTCAAACTGATTATTCATGGACTTTTACAACGGCTGCTGAATTGCAACCCAATCCAATTCCAACACCTGATGGTCCCGGTGGTCCAATTTTAATCATTAGTTCGGCCTCCAATCCTTTCAGTCGATATACTATTGAAATACTCAGGGCTGAAGGAATTAATCAATTTAAAGCTTTGGACATTTCTCAAGTGAATGAAACTGTTTTAGCGCAATACGATGTAGCTATTTTAGGTGAAATGGCTATCGATGCTTCTCAAAGTTCAATGTTTAACGATTGGGTTACTTCGGGTAAAACGCTGATTGCCTTTAAACCGGATGAAGACTTGTTCCCTTTAATGGGTATTGCTTCTGTTTCCGGAACATTATCTGATCAATATTTGTTAATTAATACTGCTTCCGGACCGGGTGTTGGTTTGGTTGATCAAACTATTCAATACCATTCAAATGCTGATTTGTATACTTTAAATGACGCTTTTGCAATAGCAACATTGTATTCGTCAGCTAATACTGCCACTTCAAATCCGGCTGTTACTTTTAAAAATGTAGGATCAGGAAAAGCCATTGCTTTTGCATATGATTTAGCCAAATCAATTGTCTATACTCGTCAAGGTAATCCATCTTGGGCCGGTCAACAAAGAGATGATCAAAATGACGGTAATATTCGTTCCAATGACTTGTTCCAACCGGATTGGATTGATTTTGATAAAATAGCGATTCCGCAAGCCGATGAACAACAACGTTTATTATCTAACATTATTCTTCAGAGTAATTTGGACATAATGCCATTGCCACGTTTTTGGTTTTTGCCACGGAAGTTAAAAGCCGCCGTTGTAATGACCGGTGACGATCATGGAAATAATGGAACTGCCGGACGATTTGATTATTATTTGAGTTTCGGAAATAACACGGCTGAGGATGTTTTAAATTGGAGAGCGATTCGCGGTACTTCTTATATTTATCCAAGTACGCCATTAAGCAATACTGACGCCGCTGCTTATGAAGCGCAAGGTTTTGAAATAGCATTACATGTAAACTCGGGATGTAATGTGTATACTTATTCCGGATTGCAATCATCATTTGCTAACCAAATGACCGATTTTAATAATAAATATACCAATTTATCAGCGGCTAAAACCCATCGCACCCATTGTATTTCATGGAGTGATTGGGCAAGTAAGCCAAAAGTGGAGATAGCCAATGGCATTCGATTAAACACAGATTATTATTATTGGCCGGCTTCTTGGGTTCAAAATCGTCCTGGAATGTTTACCGGTTCCGGAATGCCAATGCGCTTTGCGGATTTAGACGGAACTATAATAGACAATTACCAATTGACCACTCAAATGCCTGACGAATCGGGATTGAATGTGGCTAATTTTATCAATACTTTATTAGATAATGCGCAAGGAAGTTTAGGTTACTATGGTGTCTTTTGTGCCAATATGCATACAGATAATAATAATCCAGGCGATCAATCTGTTGTGGGAAGCAATGCCATTATTGCTTCGGCTATTGCTCATAATGTTCCTGTAATTTCAGCCAAGCAGATGTTAACATGGTTGGATAGCAGAAACGCTTCTACTTATTCTAATCTGGCTTTTGCCAATAATATATTAAGTTTTACGATGGCACAAGCTTCAGGCGCTCACCAATTACAAGGAATGCTGCCGGTAAGTTCTTCCAATGGTGAATTGATCAGTTTACAACTTGAAGGTTCTCCCGTTGCCTATACTACGGAAGTAATTAAAGGAATAAATTATGCTTTTTTTGAGGCAGCATCGGGAAATTATACGGCAACTTATGGTGTTGATATTCTTTCACCCATAATTAGTAATGTTGTTGCAACACCAAATAATGATGGAACTGCAACAATAACTTGGAATACCGACGAGCCATCAACTTCAGTAGTTTATTTAGGAACTCATGAAGAAAATCTTGCTTTAACTCATTCAAGTAGTGCTTTAGTGACTAATCATTCAGTTATATTAACCAATTTAAATTTAAATACAACTTACTACTTTAGAGTAACTTCTGTTGATGCTGTTGATAATAGTACAATACAGCCTATTGCTCCTGAAAATATGAATTTTGTGATGCCGGCCGGACCTTGTGCTTTAGACACCAGCAGTGCTGATTTTAATATGGGAACAATTGCCAATACAATGGTGATTGATACTGAAGGCGGTGGATTGAGTTTAAATGCAATAATCAATGAAGCGTTTAATGGGTCAAGTTTTCCAAGTGGTTGGTCAAGTTTTGCTTGGACAGGAGGAACAACTTCTGTTTCGGGTGGTGCTGTAACGGTTGATGGTGCCCGATTCAATACTGTATCTCCTACAACTGTTTTCGGACCGGGAAGTTCAATGGAGTTTGTGGCTACTTTTGGATCTGCCTCATTCCAACATGTTGGTTTTGGAGCCGGAACAGATGCCACAGATTCGAATGGAATTTATACCGGACAATCCGCTTGGGCAATGTTCAGTACCGGAAATCAATCGTCGGTCTTAAGAGCCAGAACCTCTTTAAATGGGGTAACTTCTGTTGATGTTAATTTACCCGGAAGTTTATTAGATTCTCCTCATTTGTATAAAATTGAATGGGAAGCGTCGGCTGTCAAATATTACGTAGACGGAACTTTGGTTCATACCGAAGCGATTACTATCGGAGGAACTATGCGTCCGGCAATCAGCGATTATAATGCCGGAGGTCCGAGTGTTAGTGTAGATTGGATAAGAGTTTCACCTTTTGCTTCATCTGGCACCTTCATTTCCAGAATTTTTGATGCCGGAAATATTATTCAATGGCAAAATGCTAGTTGGAATGCTTCAGTTCCTTCAGGAACTACTTTACAAATTTCCCAACGCCAATCTAATTCCAGCGAAGATATTTTGAATGCGACTTGGTTTACCATACCTTCAAGTGGAACTTTTGTTGGAGGAATTTCTCAGTATATCCAATACAAAGCAGATTTTGCAACTACAAATAATACTGTATCACCCGTTTTAAAAGAAATCAGTTTTGTCTGTGGTGATGCTCCTTTAAGCGCTCCAGTTATTATGATGCAACCCACAGCTCAAGAAGCTTGCGGCGGTACTGAACTGACTTTTTCGTCTTTGGCTATAGGAAATCCAACACCAACAGTACAATGGCAAGAAAGTACGGATAATGGAACGACTTGGTTAGATATTGAGGATGCAACAAGTGAGAGTCTAGCATTGAATATTAGTTCAGAAGATAATGGCAATCAATACAAAGCAATTTGGACAAATACAGTAGGAAGTGTTACTAGTGATGAAGCTGCCCTGACTGTTAAGTTAAACCCAACCGCCACTTTAAGCGCTGCTAGTCTTACTATTTGCCCTGGTGAAAATATAGCTTTAGAATTAACAGAAGCCTCCGGAGTTTCTCCTTATACTTTGGTCGTAAATGGTATAACCTATTCAAATGTTCAGATTGGTGAGACATTTGCTAATTTTAATGTGGAAGAAATCAGTATTTGGAACGATTCAGATATACCGGCTAATCCTAGTGTTACTGATAATCTGCCTATCGAGGTTGGAACTAAATTTAGATCAACTATCGAAGGTTTTATCACCGGAATCCGTTTTTATAAAGGACTTACCAATACAGGAGCGCATACGGCTAATTTATGGAACGCTAACGGTTCACTATTAGCCAGTGCTTTATTTACGGCTGAAACAGCTAGTGGCTGGCAAGAAGTGCGTTTTGCAACTCCTGTTCCTATACAAGCCAATACAACATACATCGCTTCTTATTTTTCACAAGACGGCTTTTTTGCAATCGATGCAGGTTACTTTGCCAGTAATGGTCAGACCAATGGTGTTTTGACTGCTTTACAATCAGGAATTGATGGGGCAAATGGGGTTTACCGTTATGGAGGAGGATTTCCAAATTCGGGCAATACAGCTAATTATTGGGTAGATGTATTATTTTCTCAAGCAGATAATAATTCATTGGTTTATTCATTAACCAATATTATTGATGCCGAAGGATGTGAAAATACGGGTAGTCCAGTGAGCAGTGTTTTTGTGACAAAAGCCTCTTTGCCGGAAGGAACAATTTCACCGACTCAAACAACTTTATGTTCGGGCAGTGATATTAATTTAGTTTTTGAATCGACAGCCGGAAACGGACCTTTTTCTTTAGTTATTAATGGAAATACTTATGCAGACATTACGAGCGGAATACCGTTCTCTGTTGGAGTAGCTAACCATGTGCCTTCATCTAACTCAATTTGGAATACCAGCACTATTGGCGGCTCACAATCGGTAGACAATGCACCAACAGAATTAGGGGTAAAAATCAAATCTTCTATCGATGGTACCATAAGCGGTATTCGTTTTTATAAAACAGGTACTGAAATATTGAACTTCACGGGATCATTATGGACTGTTGGGAATGAAACTACCCCAATAGCCACGGCAAATTATTTAAGTGATAATACACCGGGTTGGAAAGAAATTGTTTTTGCTACTCCTGTTCCCATAACGGCTGGAGTGAGTTATGTGGCTTCTTATTTTTCTCCAAATCCTAACTATTATGCTTATACAGCAAATGGTCTGGCTGTTCCTTTTGTAAATTCAACACTAACAGCAGAAGCAAGTTATTACAAGCAACCAGGTACCGGATATCCTGCAACAAGCAGTAGTGCTAATTATTGGGTAGATGTTATTTTTAATAGTAATTCAAGCACCGGTAATTACACTTTAACCTCTATCACAAGTGCTGCCGGGTGTAGTACAATACTTGATTCTCCCATTACAGTTCCGGGCATTATTATTTATCCTAGCTTTACCCCAACAGTTTCTTTAGAGAGCAATGATGTAGATAATACTTTTGCTTATGGTACAACTGTTACTTTTACTGCCCATGCGGATAATTTAGGTGGCGGTATTGTAAGTTATGATTTTAAGGTAAATGGCGTATCGGTTCAAAATGGCGCTTCAAATACTTTTGTTGTTGGTAATTTGGCCAACGGTAATCAAGTTAGTGTGACTATTAGTGTAGCAGGAGATATTTGTCTATCGACTACTACCGTTAATAGTAATGTTATTTCTAATGTTGTAACAGGTGCTTATTTAAGCCATATCACTAATTTTTGTGGTTTAACGTTGCCAGCAATAGATTCAAGAATCAAATGTTCCATTCCAAGTGGTGTTGTAGGTACTTTAGGTTACCGATTTAAAGTAAGAAACAATGCTACCAATGCAACAGCTACCGTAGATAGTAGTATTGCCAACTTTAACTTAACCATGACTAATATTTATGCTTTTGGGACTTCTTATAGTGTTCAAGTAGCAGCAGTGGTTAATAGCATAGAACAACCTTATAGTAGTGTATGCATCATTACTACTCCGAGTCTTCCTACTAACCAATTAACCTCTTTATGTGGCCAAACGTTAGAGGCATTGAATACAAGAATTTATGCTTCAACGGTTTTAGGTACTCAGCTTTACAGATGGCGCGTTGCTTTGACTACCGCACCGACAACTTATTATGAATATACTTCTGTATCTTCAAGTTTTCGATTGACTAATGTTCCCGGTTTACCGGTTTCTTTTGGTAAAAGTTATTTAGTGGCAGTTCAATCAGATATTATGGTTAACGGATCTTTGGTTACTACAGATTATGGTTTTGAGTGTACAGTAAGTACTCCACCGGTTTCAGTCATAAGTGTGTCAGCAAATCAATGTGGTCAAACTTTATCTAATATTTTAGACAGAATTTATATCAATTCGGTACCCAATGCGGTTAATTATACCTATCGGGTTAGAAAATTCGGAACAGCTTCAGATTATGATTTTACAACTACTGCTACAAGTTTCCGTTTGAATAGTTTCCCTGGTTTGTCTTTGACCTTTGAGTCACAATATTATGTGTCAGTGTCAGTCAAGATTCAAATCGATGGAGTTACTTATGATTCACCATTTAGTACTCCATGTTTGATAGGAACACCGGAATTTATTACTGTTGGACTCAAAGAGTCACAATGTGATAATGGCGATGAGGAGAATCCGGAACCCTATGAGGTTACTTCATCGAGTGAAAATATTTATTGTGAGTTTGTATCAGGAGCCTCCTATGAATTTTTGTTGCAAAAAATAGTTGGCGGAGTACCGCAAGAAGCACCTTTATCGATAGTTCGTTCAGGAAACTTCTTTAACTTGAATATGTTTACAGGAGTAGAAGCAGCTACTGATTATTTGGTTTTTGTAAAATTGATTTACTATGGCGAAGGTAAAGCAGGAAAGAATTGTTCTATACGAACACCATCATTAGCTTCAAAAATGATTCAGTCTGCATTTGAAGTTAAAGCTTATCCAAACCCATTTGATAACAGTTTCTTAGTTGGCGTGTCTACACAAAGTCAATCCTCTGTAAGTGTAAAGGTTTATGATATGTTAGGAAGATTAGTTGAATCTTATGAAGCTACTTCTTCAGAATTAGCCACTTTACAAATAGGAAGTAGATACCCAAGTGGTGTTTACAATGTTATCATTAAACAAGATGATGAGGTCAAAACCTTAAAAGTAGTTAAGAGATAGTATAAGCCAATTAAAAAATATTATTGTAAATCTTTATGATGATAGTAATTAATCAGTAAGTCAACAAACTTACTATAACTGTCAATCCCATCTTCTTGTTGGTTTGACTTTAAGTATTGGTCATAAAAAGCATGAAAAGTTTTGTCAATAAAAGTGTCATATTGTTGCCAAAACTTTTTGCTTTCTTTGAAATTTTCCAGAATTCCAAGATTGATTTTGGTTTTTAAACGTTCGAATTCCTTTTCGTTTTTCATGCCAATATTCGTCATACAATAGCGTAAAGCCGATGTCAAAGCGGAATATTGAAAATACAAATCCTCATTTTTAATGCAAGCCATAAACCCAATAAAATTACATTCGCTTTCGCTACCAAAGCCTATTTGGTGTGCCATTTCGTGGCAAACGACATTGGGGAAACCAAACATGGGTAATTTGTCATTGACTTGGGCTTCATTGGTAAACGGATTCAAATAACCACCAAATCCCATATAAGTCAGCGGTAAACTGATTAGCGATTTCTTTCTGCTTGGGATTTCGTAGGTAAAGATTGGATATTGTTTGGCCAAATGATCATACCCATTTTGGGACATTTTAAAAATACTGTCTTGCGAATAAGGATTGACTACTTTCTTAGTGCTGTCTTTGGTTATGGCGAATTGTACTTCGTTGGTTTTGACAATCAATTTTTCGGTAAAGGCTATTAATTCTTTCTCAGTGTATTCTCTTTTGATGCTCATTTTTTCGAAAAGCGGCACACGATAATAGTTGAAAGCCCAAAGGAAATGAAACATGAAATACATTACAGCAACAAAACTTAAAGTAGCCCAAATCTTGTCTTTCCAATTCAGTTTTCGATTCTTGAAAAACCAGTAAATACAGTAGATGATGGTGATTCCATAAATAATATCGCCTACAGAAAAAGGAATTTTACCCAAAATGGTTCTGGAAAAATGGGAAATCCAAACGTACAAACTATTACTGTAAAAACGCTCTACCGTTACCGGAAAAAAGGCTAGGATTTTCAGAAAGAGAATCTGAATTAGAAGAAATAATGGAAGTAGGTGTTTGCGTTTCAAGGTCAATTTTTAAAATGTAAATATAATCACAATTCAATTTCTATAGCCGTTAAACTTTGTAACTTTGTGCCTCGACATTTAAAAAATACAACTATAATGAGCCAAGAAATTAGAAACCTTGAACCAAAAGTACTTTGGAACAAGTTTGCCGATTTAAATGCGGTACCTCGTCCGTCTAAAAAAGAGGAACGTGTAATTGAATTCATGAAAAACTTCGGAAACAGTTTGGGATTGGAAATTTTTGAAGACGACATCCGAAATGTAATCATCCGCAAACCGGCCACTCCGGGCATGGAAAACCGTAAAACCATTGTTCTACAAGGGCATTTGGATATGGTGCACCAAAAAAATAATGACACCGATTTTGATTTTCTAACCCAAGGCATCGAGATGTATGTGGATGGTGACTGGGTTCGCGCCAAAGGAACGACTTTAGGCGCTGACAACGGCTTAGGTGTTGCCGCTATTATGGCGGTTTTAGAAAGCAAAGACATTCCGCATCCGGCGATTGATGCCCTTTTTACGATTGATGAAGAAACCGGAATGACCGGCGCTTTGAACTTAAAAGGCGGTATTTTAAAAGGTGAAATCCTTCTGAATTTAGATACTGAAGAAGATGACGAAATTGATATCGGTTGTGCCGGAGGCATTGATGTAACGGCTACCAGAAGTTATAATGAAGAAGAAACACCCGAAGGTTCTGTGGGTTACACCATTACCGTTAAAGGTTTGAATGGCGGACACTCCGGAATGGATATTCATAAAGGTTTAGGGAATGCCAATAAAATCATGAACCGTTTGTTATTTGACGGTTTTGAGAATTTTGGATTGCAAATTGCCGAAATCAGCGGTGGAAGTTTGCGCAATGCGATTCCACGTGAAAGTGTTGCCAAAGTAATTGTAGCCGGTATGTATGACGAAGCGTTTGTATTTGACATGCAGGAAATTATTTTCGATATCAAAGCCGAATACAAAACAATGGAGCCGAAGCTGGAGATTGAAATCGTGAAAAGCGATTTGCCTTCTAAAGTGATGGATTTAGGCGTTCAAGAAGGTTTGTTGCGTTCGATTTATGCCGCACACAATGGCGTTTACCGAATGTCTGCCGATATGGAAGATTTGGTGGAAACTTCCAATAACATTGCTCGTGTAATTGTAAAAGACGGCCAGATTTCGATTCAGAATTTAACCCGTTCTTCAGTAGAAACCTCTAAAATGGATTTAGCCAATGGTTTGCGTTCGGCTTATGAATTGTTTGGTTGCGAAGTGGAATTTGGCGGAAGCTATCCGGGTTGGACACCGAATGTGAATTCTGAAATATTAGACGTTTTAGTCAATATTTACGAAAAACAAAATGGCGCCAAGCCTAATGTAGTGGCCTGTCACGCCGGATTAGAATGTGGTATTTTAGGAACGAATTATCCGGGAATGGATATGATTTCTTTTGGACCAACGATTCACGGTGCGCACAGTCCGGACGAAAGAGCTTCGATTACATCTTCTCAGAAGTTTTGGAGGTTTTTTGTGGAGATTTTGAGTAGTATACCGGAGAAGAATTAGATTGTTAGATAATTAGATAATTAGATAATTAGATAATTAGATTGTTAAATAATTAGATTATTAGAAACCCGTTTAGAGATGAGCGGGTTTTTTAGTTTAGGTTTTTTCGGAATTCACTCGGTGTCATTCCCGTTTGTTTTTTGAATAAGCGAGTGAAATAAGAATAGTTTTCAAATCCCAATGCGTCAGCAACTTGGTTTACGGTTTTTGAAGCATTGGTTAAAATTCTTTTGGCTTCCAAAATGACCCGATTGGTAATTAATTCGGTTACGGTTTGGTTCAAAATGTCTTTGCAGATTCGGTTCAAATGTTTGAGTGTGATGTTCATTTTTTCGGCATAAAACGAAGGCGATTTTTCGGTTTTATAGTATTGTTCCAAAAGTTGTTCTAACTGATGGATTTTGTAATTATAAGAATGTGATTTATGATTTGTTGTCGAAAGGTATTTTCGAGAAATTTCAATGTGAATGCAATCGAGTAAGTTTAATAGCTTTTCTTCTTTTCTTTGATGGTTGGTTTGGCTTTCGGTGATCATTAAATCGAAATAGGGTAGAATAGTGGCTAATTCACCCATTTCAAATACGATTTCCGGTTGGTTCATCACCGATTGGTAAAAAGGATAATCTTCAATCTTTTTGTTGCCAAAATAGAGATTGTAAACTTCCTGAGAATAAAAGAAAATATAGCCTTCAATATCATTTGACAATTGCCAATGGTGAATTTGTCCCGGTTGGAGCACAAACAAACTTCCCGGTTTGATTTTGTATTGGGTAAAATCAATTTCGTGTGTTCCGCTGCCATTGGTGAATAAAACCAACAGATAGAAGTTGTGCCGATGCGGTTTTTCGATAAAAGGATGATTTTTTAAATGGTTTTTAAAGGTGTTGATGTACAACTCTTTTTTACCAAAATCAGCTTTGAAATGGTCAATATTGTAAATAGGTTCTTTTTTCAAAATGTCTTTATTGTGCTATAATTAGCGAAGATACTAAACAATTGATTAAGCTAAACCTTTTACCTTTGTCAAAAAATAAACCATGCTAAGTAGTTTGTACCATATTTTCCGAAACGAATGTCCGAATTGTCACAAAGGGAAAGTGTTTGCCGATAAGAGTTTCTTTTTTAGTTTTGGGTTTCCCAAAATGCACGAACACTGTAGCCATTGTAATTTCAAGTTTGAAAAAGAACCGGGTTATTTCTTCGGCGCTATGTTTGTCAACTACGGTTTGACCGTTGGACAAGGGATTATTACCTATTTAATCGCCAGTCAATTTTTTGACGAAACTTTCGATTTGAGAATCATCCCGATTATTGGAGTCGTAATCGTATTGCTGAGTTGTTTCAACATTCGGCTGTCAAGGATGATTTGGATTTATATGTTCAAGAATTATTCGATGTAAATCAAATTA
Source organism: Flavobacterium sp. 102 (assembly GCF_003634615.1). Taxonomy (NCBI): domain Bacteria; kingdom Pseudomonadati; phylum Bacteroidota; class Flavobacteriia; order Flavobacteriales; family Flavobacteriaceae; genus Flavobacterium; species Flavobacterium sp. 102. The sequence goes on from NZ_RBKX01000001.1 coordinate 2,386,478, forward strand.
TAATCCATTAGAAACCGTTCAAATAGGAGCGGTTTTTTTTATTGAAAATATCTTGAGAAATTGTATAATTTTAATACGAATTTTACGTTATACCCAAAACATCAATTTTATGAAAAAAGTGCTGCTTCTCGGTTTGATTTCCTGCCTGTTTTTTTCGTGTAAAGAGGAACACAAAATAGCCAATGTGGAACGCGCTTTTTACTATTGGAAGAGTGACAATTGGAATATATCACAAAAAGAGGATTCTATTCGGGAAATGCAGAAAGTAAACAAGCTGTATGTTAAGTTTTTTGAAGTCGATTACAGTGATGCTATGGGTAATTTTCCCATTTCTAAAACGCAACTTTATTTGTACAACCTTGATAGTATAAATATAGTGCCGACTGTATATATAAAAAATGCGGTTTTCCTAAAATCCAATCAAGCTAGTTTGGATACTTTGGCCGATAACATTAATTTTTTGATTGCTAAATTTTATAAAGAAAAATTCAGAGAGGCTAAAGCACTGACTGAGTTTCAAATGGATTGTGATTGGACGTTGAAATCCAAAGACAACTATTTTTATTTTTTGAAAAAACTAAAAGCCATTTCCCAAAAGGAAATTAGTTGCACACTGCGTTTGTATCCTTATAAATATCCTGATAAAATGGGCGTTCCACCGGTTGATAAAGCCACTTTGATGTGTTACAATTTATTGAATCCTTTGCAAAATCACACCAAAAACTCGATATTGGATATTGATGAATTAGAAAGTTATTTGGATACAGATAAAGTTTATCCAAAGCATTTAGACATAGCTTTGCCCATTTATTCGTGGATGCAAGTCTATAAAAATGAGCAGTTTTCCAATGTAATCTATACAGATAATAAAGTCGTCAAAAAGTTGTTGAAAGAGATAAAACCTTTTTGGTATTCGGTAACCAAAGACACTGTTATCAATGAAACTTATTTGCGGATTGGCGATAAAGTTAAGTTTGAAGAAATTAACGCTCAAAAAGTGGAAGAAGCCATTCATCTATTAAAGAAGTATGTCAAGTTTGACAAGCATACTACTGTTTCTTTATTCCATTTAGACGAACAACAATTAAGCAATTATACCAATGAAGAACTTTCTGGGTTTTATAGCACTTTTAGCAAGTAACAGTCTTTTTGCTTGTGGGTTTTATCCTTATGGTGAAGAACTTCGGTTTTCATTTTTCAATCCCGATTTGATGGGATACCATTCTTATTCAGAGTTTTATTATTCCGCCAATTCATTCCAATCTAATGCGGCGTATAGGGATTTTGATAAAACGCCCAATGAATTGCTATGGGTGAAATATTGCAAAAATAAAATTTCTTATCAAGCGGTTCAAGAGGTAATGAACGGAATGACTTTGGGTGATATCCATTCGAGGTCACAAAATGCGATGCTGCTTTATTTGTACCAAAACAAAGATTTTGAGGCGATTAATTATTTGAAGTTTGCCAAAAACTGCGAGTTTTTCAATTCCTGGATGGAAGATCCTTGGGAACGCAATGAAGTACAAGCGTCTCCGGTTCGAAAGAAATTGTTAGAAAAAGCCATTTTGCTTTCGAAACAAACTAAAAACGAAGCCCTAAAGTTTCGCTATACTTTTTTGGCTATCCGGTTGGCATTTTACAGTCAAGATTTGGTTAAAATAAGAATGCTTTTTGATACTGTTTTTAAAGAGAAACCATCAAAAGACATCTTGTTTTATTGGGGTTTGTATTTCAGAACCATTGCCGAAGAAGATAAAGCTTTGGCCAATTTTTATGCTTCACAGGTTTTTGTCAATGCACCTGAAAAACGTTTTGTCATTTCGCAATATTATCATAGTGATATTCCTTTAGAACAAGTATTGGCCTTCGCAAAAACCAACGATGAAAGAGCTAATGTTTATCTTTTTGCCGGAATTTTAAAACACGATAAATCGTTAGAATATTTCAAGAAAGTACATGAATACCGACCAAAGTTTGATGGGTTGAGTTTTATGCTGTTGCGCGAAATGAACAAAATAGAAGATTGGGTTTTTACGCCTTATTATTCGCTTTTTGAGCCATCGGTAGAAACCAACAGTTATTGGCAAGAAGAAGTCTCTGTCTTTGCCGCCGTGCAAAAAAGAGTTGTTGCCGATAGAAATTACGCCGGAGAATTATTGCGCTTTATCAATGGTCTGGATTTGAATTCAGTTGAAAATCCGATGCTTTGGAAAACCTGTAAAGCATATTTGTTATTCATCACTAAAGACTACAACAGCAGCATTGCTTTGTTGGATGAATTGCAAAAAGTCAAACAATCTGAATTGGTTACCAATCAATTAGAAATTATTGAGGCATTGGCCTTAACAGCCAATCAGGCCTACGGAAGCGCCATATTGCTCAACGAAGTAAAACCGGTTATTTTAAGAAATAAAAATCACCAAAAGTTTCTCTTTGCTTTGGGAAGAGAATTAGAATACAAAGGAAACACGAGTGATGCGGCATTATTGTATTCCACCTTAGGCAAAGGGTATGAGAATTATTATGAAAATCATGATTATTACAATAGCGTTTATTGGAAAACGGTTACCAATTCAACCGACAATTATTCTGATTTCTATACTAATTATTTCGATTACATCAACGTAATGTATACGCCCGGACAAATGGAAGCTTTGATTGACAACGTTTATAAAAACAGAGACAAGGAAGATGAGTTTTCGGTTTTTAAATACAATGTGTTAAAGACGGAATTACCTCTTTTGTATGATTTATTAGGCACCAAATACATTAGACAAAACAAACTGACTAAAGCAATGCAAAGCTTTAAGAAAGTAGACGCGAAACTTTGGAATGAAAAATATACTAACTGGGAACGCGATAACAACGGCTGGTTTTTTGGCGATAAAATTTTTGACCAAAATCCTTTCTATGTTGTAAAGTATACTCCGGAGTTTATTCCCTTAAAAGATACTGTTCGCATCAATAAATATACCGTTACCAGACAATTGATTAAGTATATCAACAAAGCCGAAAACCCCAACGAGAAGAATAAAGATTACTATTATTTTTTAGTGGGCAATTGCTATTATAACATGACACATTTTGGAAATGCCTGGATGATGCGTCGTTACTATTGGACTGGTGGAGGAAATCCTACTACACTGGAAGATGAAAGAGAATATTACGAATGCCTTTCGGCAAAGACTTATTATTTGTTAGCCCTAAAAAATGCTAAAACGGATAAATTTAAAGCTTTGTGTTTGCGAATGATTGCCCGTTGTGAAGCCAATAGATTGATTCATGCCGACAACGATAGTTTTAAAGGTGATTACAATCAGTTCCAGAATTACATTATGGCCAATAATAAATACTATAAAGAGTTAAAAGAAAAGTACCCTAATTATTATAACGAATTGACCTCAAACTGTGATGCTTTCGGAAAGTATTTCAGCGCCAGGCGTTAATAAAAAAGCCCCGATTAATCGGGGCTTTTTGTTTGTGCTTGTTAACCCAACAAGAATAAAAACAATAAAGGGAAAATAAGTCCGGCGAGTGCCAGTTTCCAACCTCTGCGTTTAAAGGTAAACTTACCGGCAGGAATCATAATCGCTCCCGTGATGGCTATCGTTATCAATGATATTCCAAAGATGTCGGAATAATAAATCCACCAATTGGAAGTGTTTTTGTGCAGTTTCATCATATGACTGATGATAGGTGTTTTGTGAAAAGAAACAATTTCGCCTTTTCCGGTTTTCATATCGATTTCAACATCGTGTTTTTCGAATGAAATTTTGAAAGTTCCTTTCTTTACACTGTGACGGCGAATTTTGTCCTCAATGCCTAAAGCTTTACCTAATGAATCCGCAAACGGCTCGCTGATTTTGTCTTCAGTTGGCATTTTTACTTCGATGGCTTTGGTTTCTACCGTGTATTTTTCGGGATGCCAATTCTCTCTGTGGTTCATCATGATGCCCGAAAAGGCAAATGAAATGATCAATCCAATGTAAAAATACCCTAAGTCGCGGTGCAAATTTCTGATGGTGGCTTGCTTCATTTTTTTAGAATTTATAAGACAATGTTGTGGTAAGCATTCTAGGTGCAATAGGAGTAACGGTGTTGTCATCGTAAACGTAGTAACTCACTACATTTCCTAAGTTGGATAATCTGGCTCTGATGGAAAACTCTTTGATAGAATAACCGATAGAAGCATCAAATTGTAAAAAACCTTCAACCGGAATTGGTTTTCTAGCCAATTCTGCTGCAGTAGAAGCGTTGTTTGGTCTTAATCTTCCACCAAGACGTTCTCCGATAAAAGTAGATTGTAATCCTAATTCTAATCCTTTCAATTTAGTATTTTCAAATGTATAGAATGCACTGGCGTTAGCAGTATGTTTTGGAGAAAATCTTAAATAGGTTCCCGGATTGTAGATGTTGCTTTTGGTATATTTTGTTTCATTAAAACTGTAACCGGCAATCATTCTCAAACCTTTGTGGTGCGCAGTAATGTCTAATTCTACTCCTTTACTTTGGTAAGCACCGGCTAATTCTTTGATGTTGGTGTTCGTATTTCCGTTAGAGAAATCTGTTTGTGCCAAATTGCTGTAGTCGATTAAATAAGTCGTCAAATTGGCCACCAAATGACCTTTGAAAAACTCATTTTTAATTCCAACTTCATATTGATTGATGGTGGAATGTGGCAAAGCATTCAAGTTTATGTCGGTTCCGGTATTCAATACAAAGGAATCAGAATAGCTTGCGAATATTGAATTGGTTTTGGTTGGTTGGAATACCAAACCTAATTTTGGTGAAATGATATTATCGTTATTTGTTGTTGGAACACTCGGCGTAGGAGTAGCGCTAAAAGTAAAGGTGCTAGAGGTGTTTTCCAAATAGCTGTAACGCAATCCGGCCAATACTTTGAATTTAGCGTGTAATTCGATTAAGTCTTGAAAATAAACCCCGGCTCTTTTTATATTGGCTAATGCATTGGTGTTTTTATCCATTGATGGCACAATAGTATTAGCATAAATTGAATTCTTTTGAATTACAAAATACGGATTGTAGATGTTTATTTTGTCGTAGTAATTGATGTTTTTGTAAGCCAAAGTGGTTGTATTGCTTTGATCCGCATCGGCACCAACCAGTAAAGTGTGTTTTATTTTTCCGGTATTGAATGTACCGGTTAAATCTACTTCAACCAAGCTGTAATCTTGTTCTGTATCGGTTTTTTGAACTCCTCTGATCCAATCTCCATTCGCACGAACTAAATTGTTGTTTGGGTTTAAAGGATCTGTAATTCCGGCATTAGGTCTTAAACTTGACAGCAAATTAGTGCTATAACCTTGGTAAGAAAAAATTCCTTTCAGTTGCCAATTCTTGCTTAAATCATGGTTGATGGTTGAAGTAAAACCAATTTGCTCTGAATCAAATTTTCCCCAATTGAACCCTAAAAAGGAGTTTATAGGCAATTCAACTACTTTGTAGTCAATGGCGGCCAAACCAAAATCGGGCGTTCGATTGTCTTTAGTATAATCGGCTTCTACTATAATGTTAGTTTTTGCAGAAATATCAAATAAGAAAGAAGGATTGAAATAAATTCGCTGCGTTTGTACTTCATCTCTAAAACTATTTCCTTGTTCGTAACTGGTGATAAATCGGTAAGCTACAGTATTGCTATTGTTTACAGCACCGTAAACATCAACAGTAGGTTTGAAGAAATTGTATTCAGTGGCTCTGAAACTCAATTCACCTCCATGGTCAAATCGTGGTTTTTTGGTGATAAGGTTCAAAATTCCACCCGGAGCAACGTTACCGTATAAAAGTGCCGCACTTCCTTTTAGGATTTCGATGCTTTCTAAAGAGCTTGTTTCCGGAATTAAGGAACCGTTGAAACGAACACCGTTTTTAAAAGTATTGGCGCCGCTGAAAGTAAAGCCTCTTGAACCCAATTCTTCTTGGTTATTTCCGGAAGCATTGCTCGCACCTGAAACATAAACACCATTAGCGTTTTTCAAAGCATCAGATAATCTTAAAATTTGTTGTTGTTTGATAGTTTCTTTACCAATTACAAAAGTGGCTTGTGGTAAGTCTAAAGGTTTGATGTTGGTTTTACCACCTTTTACTATCGTTTTTTGTTGTTGAGAAATGATGACTACTTCTTGCAGTGTTTCCCCTTTTTTGTTTTTTACAGTATCATTGACTGCATATAGGTCTTCCTGAAAATTGTTTTTGGTTTCTTGAGAAAAACCAACAGCATTGATAGCAAGTGAGAAGGCGAGGATTGAGGTATATTTGTACATTTATTTAGAATAAGTTAAAATAACGGTGCAAATATAAATACGAGAAACGGATAAAAAAAGTTTATTTAGATTAAATATAAATAGTTTTCAACAAGTTAAATTTAATACTTTGATTTACTGAAAAATAGGAGTAAAAAAAACACCTAAATTAATTAGGTGTCATTTTATTTCTTCTTCCGTACCATATCAAAAAGCCGGTAATCGGTAAACTGGCAATTAGTAAACTAATCAAAAAGGCGAATATTTTTCCGGGTAAACCCAAAATAGCACCGGTGTGAATATCATAGTTCATTCGCATCAATTTATCGGATGTATTGGCGTCTTGTAACTTTCCGTAGATGTGATTTACTTTTTTTTCATTTAAGGTATATTGGTCAAAATAACGGTAATCAGTTTCCCAATATGTGCCTTCGTCTAAATTGGCATTGGCAGCTATGGAACTCGAATCAGTTTCCGGCGGATGCACTTCAATTGATTTGGCCTCAGGATATTCTTTTTGCATCAACATCCAAACTTTATCCAAAGGTTTTGCAACAGCAGTATAGGCAATTTCTTTTTTAGAAATCGGATCTTCATAAACCAACGACTTTTCGCCACCAATAATTGTATAATAACTATAAGCAAACCATGGAAATCCCCAAACCAAACCGGTAACGGCAAAGATTAGCGCTATTGACATCACATAAAAACCGGTAATATTGTGTAAATCATAGTTTTTACGTTTCCATTTCAAACCATCTTTCCATCGGAACCAAAAGCGTTGTTTGGCTGCTTTTTTGTTTTTTGGGTACCAAAGAATTAAACCTGTAATCAACATGAATAAAAAGATTAAGGTAGCCGAAGCACAAACAGTTTGTCCGATTTCATGCGGTAACCAAAGGTAAAAATGACCGTCCAAAACCCATCTGAAAAAGCCGGAATACATATCAGCCTTTTCTAAAACTTCTCCTGAATACGGATTGAGATAAATGATATTGTAGTAGTCTTTGCTTTTATCATTATCATCATGACTGAAGAAAATAGCTTCAGCAGATTTACTTGAACCGTTGTATTTAATGGCGTGAAGTATTTTGTCAGGGAATTGTTTGCGGGCAATTTTTTCCAATTCAGTAGGCAATAGGAAAGGAGTGTTTTGTTTTTCAACAAAGCGATATTCCTCGGTAATGTTTTGAATTTCTTCTTGAAAAGCATACAAACAACCGGTAATAGCGATAATAAAAACAATAATACCCGATGATAATCCTAACCAAAGATGAATGTTTCTAATGGTTTTTTTAACAGCCCCGTTTTTCATTTATAAAGTGTAAAAACCCCTCATCGAAATGAGGAGTTTAATTAAACAAACAAGTAATCAAATTTTAATAGTGAATTAAAATTTATAAGTTAAACCGGCAGTCAAACTTCTCAAACGCTGTGGCGTGATGGTTGACCAACCTGAATAATATTTTTCGTTAAAAATGTTATTTACTTTTAACGTAATATTGAATTTATCGTTGTTGTATGATAAAGCAGAATTTAAGATGGTATAATCCGGTAAAGCAAAAGTACCAATGTTGGTTCGGTGTAAAGTTTTGTATTCACTGGCATGATTACCTCCAATTCCAAATCCGAAACCTTTCAAATCTCCCGAAGGGAAAGTGTAATTTGCCCAAAGATTCACTAAGTTTTGAGGACCGGCTTCTTCCGGTCGCAAGCCAACATAGGAATCATCTAAAATATCTTTGATTACCTCACTATCATTATAGCTGTAACCTGCTATGATGTTGAAACCTTTCATTGGGTTGGCTGTAAAACTCACTTCAACTCCATTGCTGTTGACTTTTCCGCCTTGACGGAAATTAGTGAAGCTAGGATCAGACATTACTTTATCTTTTACATCAATATTGTAATAGCTGATAGTGGCCGAAATAATGTCTTTATATAAATTGGTTTTTAAACCAAATTCATATTGATTGGCATGTTCAGGTTTGAAAGTTAAATACACGTTTGGATTACTTGTTCCTTGTGGAGCTGAATTAATAAAACCGTTCATATAGTTTCCAAAAACGGAAACTTTGTTTTGAATTAATTGGTAAACAGCACCAAATTTTGGGGAAAAGGATGTTTGTTTGTTTTCTGATGGACCTGAACCCGATTTAAAACTATCAACTCTCAAACTGGCCATTACCGAAAGTTTGTCTGTAATGTTTAATACGTCAGATGCATAAGCGCTGATTACCTCAGTTTCAGCAGTTGTATTTCCTTCAAATGAATTGGCTAGAATATTGTCAACGCCTGCTTGTGTCAAATCGCCGGTATCGTTACCATCTGCTAATGATACCACTCCGTTGGTAAACCAATTGGTTCCTCCATTGATGATATTGGAATTATAATAGTCTATACCAATAACTATTCGGTTTCTCAAATTTCCAATTTTGAAATCTCCAATAAAGTTTTGTTGGATGTCTGTGGCCAATGTTTCTCCTGTTCTTTTAGAAATCCAACGGTTGAAATCATTGCCATTTGCGTTGTCATATAAATAAGAATAGTAACCACTTGTTTTGCTATTACTTCTTGACAATACTGTTTGTGATGTCCATTGCTCAGATAATTTATAAAACATCTGCGCTTGCATGTTAAATGTTGGATTGCTTATTGTTAATTCATTTGAAGTGAATGAATTCTCATAATTCTGTTCAAATAAATCCATTGAGTCAAAGGAAAGTGTTGCATATCTGTTTAAAAAAATCATAGGTGCGTTAGCAGATTTCCTTTGAGAGAATTCGGTGTTAATTAAGAACGAAAGTTTATCATTGACTTTATAACTCAAAGAAGGAGCAAAGAAGAATGATTTTGCGAAACCAGCATCTTGAAACGAGCTTTCGCTTTGGTAAGCGGTGTTTACTCTAAAATCGACCTCATTATTCAAAGGAATATTTACATCGGCTGTCACTCGGTCCATTCCGTAAGTTCCGGCATTATATCCAATTTCTCCACCAAATTTCGAATGTGGTTTTTTGGTCACTATATTGATTAAGCCTCCATATGAAATTAAACTACTGCCAAATAAAGTCCCTGATGGACCTTTGATCACTTCAATATTATCAACATTTATTGGGTCAATTGAACCGTTGTTAATTCCTGGTAAACCATTGATCATTGTTGGTTGCACAGCAAAACCTCTCATGCTGTAATATTCGGCACCATCACCGCCACGACCGGTTGACTCCCATAATCTGGTGATTCCTGTTGCATTTTTTAAAGCATCATTGAAATTAGTTACCACTTGTTCTTTCAAAAGCTCGCTGGTAACGGTATTGTAAACTTGTGGGTTTTCAATGTTGTTTAATGGCATTCTTGATACAGTAGTACTTTTTTCTCTTTTGTATTTGTATTTGTTGGTATTGATTTCTACTTCTTTCAATTTATTAATGGTATCTTTCTTTGTTTCTTGACCAATAGTCGTCATTGAAATTAGCAGACCTGCAGATAGGATGATTATACTTTTCATTCTTATTTAGATTAATTAAAAATAACTTCGCAAATATAAATAGGAGGATTCTATTTTCAAAGCTTATTTAGACTAAATATGAATAATTAATTTAATAGATTGAATTGCTTTAGCTTACAAATGAAAAAAGCTTCCCAAAATAGGAGAAGCTTTGCTTTTGATAAGAGTTTGGTGTTATTTTTTCTTCATCGGATAACTTTCTGAACTCTGTTTGCCTTGTTGAATTCCGGAAATAGTTGCAACCAATGATTTGTCGTTTAATTTTTTGTAGACTATTTTTTGTGGATAATCATGTTTCGGATTTTCAAAAGTAAAACTGTTCTCTAAGTCAGAAGTCAATTTAAAGTCAACCGGTTGGTCATTGTTTTGTCCTTTTACAGTCGGTCTGTAAATCAGTGCTTCTTTTGTTTGGGTTAAAACAATACTTTCGGAATGTAAGGTGTCTTTTTCGTTTTTGATAAAATAGGTTTGGCCTGAAAAGGTACTGTCATTATCTTTAGTCCAAGTCTCAGTTAAAAGTCCTTCTGGTGATTTATTTTCCCATTGGCCAATAAGCCAAGTCATTTTCTCTAGTTTTTCATATTTATTTTCCGATTTATCTTGACATGAAGCCAAAATCAAAACTGTTCCAATCAACAAGGGTTTTATAACTTTCATAAATTTTTAAGTTTTAGAGGGTAAAAATAGGTAAAAACAGTTAAAGCAAAAAGAGAGTGGCAAGCCTATTGTTTACTCTTTTATATTGTATTTCGTAAATAAAGGAATTTTTGTCATCCATTTGTTAAAGCCTTTATTCGTTGGATATTGTCTGTTCGAGGTAATGTTATTAAAAAATAAGGCCACAACTAATAATATCATTGCTCCAATTAAAACCGGAGAAATTACATACCAGTAACCTAAACTTTTCAACTCAGCCGAACCGGTTACTGCAATCAGAGCAGTAGCTCCTCCCGGAGGATGAAGCGTTTTGGTGATTTGCATTAATACGATTGATAACGAAACAGCTAATGGAGCAGTGATCCATAAGACATCGGGTGCTAATCTTTGAACCGTTACGCCAATGATTGCTGAAATCAAATGGCCGCCAACCAGATTTCGAGGCTGAGCTAATGGGCTTTGAATTACGCCATAAACCAAAACACTAGAGGCACCAAAAGAGCCAATCATATAGATGACATCGCTATTGGGTAAAGTTTGTGATTGTAAATAAGCAATAATACCAATGCCAATAAACGAACCAATAAACGCCCAAAAGTGTTCTTTAAAATCAATTAAAGTTTCTTTATAGAGAATGTATTTTGTCTTACGATAACTTCTTTTTATATTTTTAATCGGCATAATCTATTTTAAATTGGCTGATGAATAAGTATAGACTGTAAATGGGAAAATCATTTTCGAAATATATTTAGACACAAAACAAACCAGTAGAATAGGGAAGAATAGGGTGTAATTATTAATCATACCACAAACCAGAAATAAGGCAGTAAAAGGCGCATGAATACTAGCACTTAAAACAGCTGCCATTCCGATAACCATGAAGTTTATAGGAATAACATCGGCCTGGAAAAAATTATTGGAAATGGTTGCAACAAACAATCCTAAAAAAGCACCAATAAACAAACTCGGTGCAAAAACACCACCATCTCCACCCGCAGCCAATGTTGCTGAAGTGATAATCGGTTTTAAAATCAGGATGCCAATTAAGGTTAAGATTGGAGTTAGTATTGAATTGGTATGGGAGAAAATTTCTTTCAAAGCATGATAACCATCGCCATACAATTGTGGAAACAGTATTAGACAAACACTTAAAATAATGCCACCAAATAGGATTTTCTGTCTATCTAATTTTTTGCCAAAAAAGGATTTAAAAAACAACACCGTTTTAGTTAAGTAAACCGAATTTAGTCCGGCTAAAATGCCGAGTAAAATGAAATATGGAATCGCATACAAATGCCAAGTAGTAATGATAACATTGAATAGTGGACCTTCATTCAGTATTAAAAGTAAAGCCGAAGCCACTGTTAACGCTATGACATTGGTCAAAAAGAAAACCCGATTTGTCTTTCTGGCAATCACTTCCAAGGAAAACAAAATTCCGGCAACTGGACTGCTGAATAAAATGGTGATTCCGGCCGTGATTCCTGCGCAAATTAACTCGGTTTTGTATTTTCTGAAAATCTTTTCTTTTTGCTGTGCCGTATTTCCAATTGCTGCAGTTGCCACAACTGTAGAAACCTCAATTCCGGTGGAGCCGCCAAACGCAACGGTTAATAATCCGTTGATAAAATGTGACGGAATTTTATACAACGGCAAATTCTTTGATTTTGATTCGGTAGCTTCAAAAACTTCGGTAATGCCTTTATTGGCTTTTTTCTTGAATAAATATTGGCGTAGAAAGTAAATAACCGCCAATCCGAATGTTGGTAAAATCAATAAATAAATAATATTGCTTTCAGCCTTTAAAAAGAAAGCATTCTCAAAATATTCCGTGGAATGTTTTAAAGAAATGGCTAAAAAAGAGGAAAGAACACTAATTAAAACCGAAGCAATGATTAATTTTCCAATTAAAATGGAGTTGAAGTTTTTCTTGTCTTTTGAAAATGCAGTCATTTGGAGCAGTATATTTTACAAAAATACTAAAGCATTCTTCTAAACACTATAAATAGAGTCTTAAAACTGCCCTAAAAAACGAAAGGTTAAAAATCAAAAAAATCAAACGTTTTTTACTATTTTTGCACTCCAAAACAGAAAGACAAACACATGTTAGAGAGATTACAATATGTAAAACAACGTTTCGACGAAGTATCAGATTTGATTATTCAGCCTGATATTATCGCTGATCAAAAGCGTTATGTACAGTTAAATCAGGAATACAAAGGGTTAAAAGCGTTAATGGAAAAACGTGATGAATACGTTACGCTTGACGCCAATATAAAAGAAGCCAACGAAATTCTTGCTGATGGTTCAGATGCTGAAATGGTTGAAATGGCCAAGATGCAATTGGACGAAGCCAAAGATCGTTTACCTGAATTGGAAGAAGAAATCAAATTTATGTTGATTCCTAAAGATGCCGAAGATGCTAAAAACGTCATGGTGGAAATCCGTGCCGGAACCGGTGGTGATGAAGCCTCTATTTTTGCAGGAGATTTATACAGAATGTATACCAAATATTGCGAGTCTCGCGGTTGGAGAACTTCAGTAGTTGATATGAATGAAGGAACTTCTGGTGGTTTCAAAGAGGTGATTTTTGAAGTAACCGGAGAAGATGTTTATGGAACCTTGAAATTTGAAGCCGGTGTTCACCGTGTACAACGTGTGCCACAAACCGAAACACAAGGAAGAGTTCACACTTCTGCAGCGACGGTTATGGTTTTACCGGAGGCCGAAGAATTTGACGTGCAAATTGACATGAATGATGTTCGTGTAGATTTCTTCTGTTCGTCAGGACCAGGTGGACAATCAGTAAATACTACAAAATCGGCGGTTCGTTTAACGCACATTCCTTCCGGATTGGTAGCACAATGTCAGGATCAAAAATCACAGCATAAGAATAAAGACAAAGCCTTGGAGGTATTACGCTCTCGTTTATACGAACAAGAATTAGCTAAAAAGCAAGCCGAAGATGCTACCAAACGTACTTCTCAAGTAAGTTCGGGTGACCGTTCTGCTAAAATTCGTACCTATAACTATGCACAAGGTCGAGTAACCGATCACCGAATTGGGTTAGACGTTTTTGATATGGATGGTGTGATGAATGGGAAAATTCAAAAATTTGTTGACGAACTTCAATTGGTTAACAATATGGAGAAATTAAAAGAAAGTGAAGTTTTCTAAAAATAAAAAAGGGCTAACATTTGATTGTTAGCCCTTTTTCGTGCTTATCAAATTATAGCCTAAATCCGTAGGCAATTCTCAAAGCAACCAGTCCCAAACCTTTGTCTACAGTATTGTTGTTGTCGAGTATTGGAAAATCACTGTAATGATCGTAGCGCAAGCTAATATCAATCATTTCCGTAGCGTAACCAATTCCCGGACTTAATAAAAAGGAAGTTTCATCATAATCATTGGTCACTGCAAAGGCAGCTCCAATTTCTCCTAGTAAGTATAATTTGTCTTTTAAAACAAAGGCTTTAAATCCACCTTTTACCGGAATATAGCCTAAATCATTGTCTTTTCCACTAATAAAAAAGTTACTGAAACCGGTAGTCAAGGTCAATGAATATTTAGTCGATAAATCATATTGAAGTCTAACATCAGCTCCTAAATTAAAATCATACGGATCTTGGAGCGGAAGTCCGCCACTGAGACCAAATCCCAAGCGGAAACCTTGGTCATAATTTTTGGTTGGCGCTTCTTGAGCAAATGTTGTAACGGTAGTCAATAAGCACAGTGCCACAACAAAATTCACGGAATTTCTAAAAATTGTTTTACTCACAATTTTAAAATTCTTTTTTTGGCATTCGTTAATCTTCGATTTCATGGTATTGAATTTAAATGATTGGTTTGCCTCGTTTTCTATCTATACTTCTTCTCCTTTAATGATTCTTAGCAAAATGGCTATTACTGCAACTAATAACAGTATATGAATGATGGAGCCAATATTAAAAACCAGGAATCCAAAAAACCAAAGTATGACAAGTACTACGGCTATAGTGTATAATAAATTTTGCATGATATTGTTTAGTTTTGATTTTAATATTTTATTCTAAAAAAAAGCTATTGTATTGTCTGATAGTTTGGGCTGCGCCGGTCTTTGTATTCTTCCTTTCGGATTGTAAGGATACATTTTTCTGTGCGTTTTTATCAACTGTTCGGGATTGTCACCCTCAAAATCAGTGAGTATAACTCTTTCTTTTTTGTAAAGTGAATAGCCACCATAATTTGGAGGAAGTTGCGTGTTGGTTACCCATTCATTATTTTCCTGGTAATGGAATACCTCATTTTTCATATCGTAATAAGCTTCCATATTGGGAAAATAAAAGTAACGCAGTTCGCAATTGGTTTGTGGGTCAATAGTCAGTTTTTTTTCTTCATTGACTTGGGCATTCGCTTGTAAAAGTGATAATGCGGTGAATAGTAGGATATAATTTTTCATGAGGCAACAATTTTATCGGTTTAACAATAAATTGGTATATTTTTTACACCACAAAGTTGCAATCGTTTGAATTATTTTGCGTTACAAGAATTCTCCAAATTGTTATAGAATTTCCATTACGGTCACAAAAAAATCCTACGCAGACTACATAGGATTTTAATATTTTAGAATGATTAAATTGTTTTAACAATCGTCGGAAAGGTAAATGGTAAACTTTGATCCTTCTTTTGGCTTGCCTTCTGCAAAAATATAGCCTTTGTGATTTTCGACAATCTTTTTACAAATAGCTAGTCCGATTCCGGTTCCTGCGTATTCATTTTTATTGTGCAGACGGTTGAACAGAATGAATATTTTTTCGGCATATTCTTGTTCGAAACCGATTCCATTATCTTCAAAAGTAATTTTATAGAATTTGTCTTTGGTCTTTTTCGGAATCAAGTCTTCTTCCAGCGCTACTACTTTTTTAGAAGAAATTTTAATTTTTGGAGTTACATTTTCTTTACTGTATTTCAAAGAATTCCCAATTAAATTAATAAATAATTGTTGAATTTGGAAAGGAATCACAGTCATTTTAGGTAGCTTTTCGCTCTCAATCTCCGCGTTTTTTTCTTCTATTGATTGTGCCAAATCGAATTTGGCATTTTCTAATAAGTCACCGAGATTTACTTTTTCAAAAACCTTTTCTGTTTTATTCGCTCTCGAATATTGAAGCAAATCGTCTATCAATATTCTCATTCGGTCAACCGAAGAATGGATTCGGGTAATGTATTCTTTTCCATTATCAGAAAGGTGGTCATATTCTTTATCGGAAAGTCTTGAAATAAAAGTTTGAATTTTTCGCAAAGGTTCCTGCAAATCATGACTGGCAACATAGTTAAACGCTAATAGTTCTTTGTTACTGGCTTCGAGTTCTATGTTTTGTTGTTCCAACGATAAAGAAGCTAAAACTTCCTCAGTTACATCACTAGTAGTTCCGATTAAGATTTTTTGACCGGATTTATTGGTTACAATTCTACCGGTAGTCCTAAAGTAAAGTAACTTTTTGTCTTTAGCGATGATTCTATAGGTGAAAGGCGGTAAATTATCTTTTTCCAGTCTATCGGATGTGATACCTTCAAAATAGGACTTGTCTTCTGAATGAACATATTTCAAAAAATCTTCCTGCCCATTTTTAAACGATTGCGGTTCACATCCCAAGAGGCGATAAATATTATCTGAAAAAGTATATTCGTGGCTGTCAATATTGAGTTGCCAACTACCAAAACTACCCACAATTTCAGCTAAGTTACTCGACTCATTTAAGACAGTTAAACGGTTGTTTGATAATTGTAATTTTTCTAAATCTCGAGTAATTCTGATATAAGAGATGGAGATTAAAACTAAGGTTATCAGTAAAGTGACGTAAATAAAAATAGGCGTAACCTTGATAGTGTCTTTATAACTTAACTCTCTTAATTTTAAGTTTTTTTTCTCCAATAGAATCATAGAGTTTACTTGACTGCGAACACTATCCATGGTATGTTTCCCAATAATGAGTTGTTCTTTTAATTTTTTGTCATCCAGCTTTCTATTTAAAGAAAGATGCAACGTTTTAGAAAGATAGTTTTGTCTTTTACTGATGTATAATTGTAGTTTTCTCAAGTTGTTTTCCTGAGCCGGATCATTTTTAGTATAGCTTTTTACAATTTTAAAAGAACGATCAATTTTTTCTTTCGAACTCAGATAAGGTTCTAAAAAAGTAGAATCTTTAGTAATTAAAAAACCACGTTGGCCGGTTTCGGAATCCTTTAAATAGGAGAACAAACGTTCCAACTCCAGATTTACATCATAGGAATGGTTAACCCATTTAGAGGAATTATTTAATAGATTGATGTGTTTAAAAGTAACTGCGGAAATAAAAAAGATAGCAAAAATAGAAACCACAAAAATGCTTTTGAGAAAAATAGGAGATTTATAAAATGCATTTAGTTTCATGGTGTTGGTTCTTTTTACATGCGTAATAAAAAATTATCTTTATTCAATCCCGATGTATGGTATTGCCAATTAATCGTTACAACATCAGACAGTACTTTTTTCAGCGTAGCAAAATCACTTGGCTTTTTGATATAAATATTTGCACCTCTGACAAAGGTTTCTTCTATGTGTTCTTCAGAGGAAGAAGTAGAAAAAATAGCAATGGCAATATCATTGAACTTTTCGTCCATTTTTATTTCATCAAGACATTCGATACCGTTTTTTCTCGGCATGTTTAAATCCAGAAATAGGACATTGGGCAAAATAGCATCGGGTTTGTTAAGATAATTCATCAATTCAACACCATCATTAAAGGTGTTGACTTTGGTATTGATTTTTAATTCATCAAACGCATCGGTAAAAAAGAGCCTGTCATCTTCATCGTCATCCGCCAAAATGATGTGTATATATTCCTTATCCATAAATTATTTTTTGTTAGCAATCTCTCTTCTCTTGGTTATAATTCTTTGAAAAGCCGATGGTGTAATACCAGTGACGTTTTTAAATTGAGTACTCAAATGGGCAACACTCGAATAATTTAATTTAAAAGCAATTTCTGTTAAACTTAAATGGGCACTCACAATGAGCTGCTTGGCATATTCAATTTTTTGCATAATGATGTAATTCTCTATTGAAGTATAGGTTACATCTGAAAACAAATTGGATAGATAGCCATAGCTGTGACTCAATTTTTCGGCAAGATAAACAGAGCTTTTGACATTTACTAATTCCGGACTATGAATCATCTCAATGATGGTATCTTTCATTTTTTGAACCAAAATTGTTTTTTGATTTTCAATAATATCAATACCGTATTCTTTGAGTTCTTCTGTGAACTCGGTAAACTTTTGAGTATCGGTTTTTTCCAAGATTTCAACTTCACCAAAGCCAAGTACTCGGTGTTTTATGCCAAACTTAAGAAGTTTATCGTCTAAAACTCTTCGACAAACAGCATTAAAGTCAAATTTGATAAAGATTTTCATATAAAGATTTGGATTATTTTTAGCCTGTAAAAGTAACAAAATATTTCCATCAAAAAAGCCGTAAATAAATACGGCTTTTTTTTCTCTCTAACCCCAACTTTTATTATTTGCGATAATAATTAAGGCATTACTTATTATCAGCATTACAAATTTATTTCAGAGTCACGGTAAGCTCGTTATATAATTTTCAAGGAAGTTTATAAAATTATCACATTGTGCAATCCAATTTGTAACTTTGCACAACAACTACAAAAAATGACAACACAGCAACTCGTTCAACAAATCCGCCAAAAAAAATCTTTCCTTTGCATAGGTTTGGATGTCGATTTAACAAAGATTCCGCAACATTTATTGGCACTCGAAGATCCAATATTTGAATTCAACAAAGCCATAATTGACGCGACTCATGATTTATGCGTTTCTTATAAACCTAATACCGCTTTTTACGAAGCATATGGTTTAAAAGGATGGACATCATTGCAAAAGACCATTAATTATCTTAACGAAAACCATCCTGAAATTTTTACGATAGCCGATGCCAAACGAGGCGATATCGGTAATACATCAACCATGTATGCCAAAGCTTTTCTGGAAGATTTAAATTTTGATTCAGTTACCGTTGCGCCATACATGGGGAAAGATTCGGTTGAACCGTTTCTTGCTTTTGAAAACAAACATGCTATCCTATTGACGTTAACGTCTAATGAAGGTGCTTTTGATTTCCAAACGAAAAGCATAGAAGGTTCTGCATTATACAAAACGGTAATCAAGACTTCTAAAACATGGAAGAACAGTCATAACTTGATGTATGTAGTAGGTGCTACCAAAGCAGAATATTTTGCCGAAATTCGTAAAATTGTACCCAATAGCTTTTTTCTCGTTCCCGGAGTTGGTGCCCAAGGCGGGAGTCTTTCGGAAGTTTGTCAATATGGAATGAATGATGATATTGGTCTATTAATTAATTCGTCTCGTGGTATTATTTATGCTTCAAGTGGAAAGGATTTTGCTCAAAAGGCTAGGGAAGAAGCACTGAAATTGCAACAAGAAATGGAAGCCATCATGAAATTATAATCCAGCTTGAAAACTTTCACAGACCAATTCGGAACAACGCACACTTTTGCATCAACACCAAAGCGAATAGTTTCTTTAGTACCATCTCAAACAGAATTGTTATATGATTTGGGTTTGGAAGAAAGTATTGTAGGTGTTACTAAATTTTGCGTGCATCCTTTTCATTTTAAATCAACAAAAAAAATCATTGGCGGTACCAAGAAAGTACATTTCGAAAAAATTCGTTTGTTGCAACCTGATATTATCATTGCCAATAAAGAGGAGAATACTCAAGAGATAGTTGAAGCATTATCAAAAATTTGTCCGGTTTGGGTTACTGATATCATTACGCTGGATGATAATTTGAAAATGATGGAAGATTTTGGTTTGCTTTTCAACAAAAGAATTGAAGCGCAGAAATGGATAGACAAAATCAATTTTGCTTACGCCGATTTTCAACATTTCATCCAAGACAAAGAAGTCAATAAAGTGGCTTATTTTATTTGGGCAAATCCTTATATGGTAGCAGCTGGAAATACTTTTATCAATGAGTTATTAAAGTTGAATAAATTTGAAAACATTTATGACAATAATCCAAAATACGAAGGAAGATATCCTGAAGTGATTGTGCAGAAAATGCGAATTCAAGGCGATCCTGATTTGGTGTTGCTTTCTTCAGAACCTTTCCCGTTTACTGATGAGCACGCCTTTGAATTAGGTCGTTTTACACATCATGCGAAAACTGTTTTTGTAGATGGAGAAATGTTTTCTTGGTATGGCAGCCGATTGGTAAAAGCCTTTGCTTATTTCAAAAAACTTCACGAAAAAATAGCGTAAAAAAAATGCCGATGCTTTCCCAAGCACCGGCGATTTTTTAACTAACCTAACCAAATATAATAAAAAACCAATTTATTATACAGCAAAGATAAGGTGTGTTTTAAAATTCTTATGTTAACGTTATGTTATACTTATGTTATTGATTTCTAAAATTTTAGAAACCCCTTATTACTTCTTATCTTGCAAAGCAAAAACTTTTTGCAATAAGGTTGAAGTTCTCGAATTCAAATTGGTTCTGATGTTTTTTTCTTCTACAGCAATCATTTTATAAACACCTTCCAAAGCTTTATTTGTAGTGTAATCTGTTAAGTCTGGATTTACTTTTTTTACCAATGGAATCGAATTGTATTTGGAAATAATATTATTCCAAACTTTATCGGCACCCACTTTGGCAAAGGAGTTTTTAATCACCGGATTAAATTTGGCATACAATGGCGTAGTGGTTGTAGTTTGTAGATAAGTCGTTGCCGAACTTTCATTACCCATCAAAATGTTTTTAGCGTCGGTAAAACTCATTTGCTTTACAGCATCTACAAAGATTGGAGTCGACTCTTTCACCGCATCTTCAGCAGCGCGATTCAGCATTTTTATTCCGTCATCGGCTAATGAACTTAAACCAATTTTTCTCAAAGCTTTATCCACTTTTTGTAATTCTTCCGGCATTAGGATTTTTACAGCTTCATTTTTATAAAAACCATCCATTGCGGTTAATTTGGATACTTGTTTAGATATTCCATTGTTGAGCGCTTCTTTTAGTCCGCCGGCAATGTCAAGCTGACCGGTTTGATTTAGTTCAGGAAATTGATTGGCTACTTGTTGTAGTTCTGCGCAGCTTAGCAAGCTATACGAGATTAAAAGAGCAAGGATTGTTTTAGTCATGTTGATTAAATTGTTTTTTTGGAATTGTTTCACCAGTTCGCTGGCACTGGTGTTGTGAATCTTAGTTTTCATAGAAAAGAATGGTAAAGATTTGAATGCCAAAGTTAAAAATAGATTAATAGGCAACTGTTAATATTTGTCTAAACTTGACAAAAATTATGCCATCAATTTACTGTGTAATTTTTATTAATTGCGTAAATTGCGGCACTTAAATTATCATATTCTCAAAATGGAACCACAAATCCCGTATATTCCTAAAAATAAAGTCAGAATTGTAACTGCAGCTTCTCTTTTTGATGGTCACGATGCCGCAATAAACATCATGCGACGCATCATTCAAGCGACCGGAGTGGAAGTAATTCACCTTGGTCACGACCGTAGTGTAGAAGAAGTTGTGAACACAGCCATTCAAGAAGATGCCAATGCTATTGCGATGACGTCTTATCAAGGCG
Organism: Flavobacterium sp. 102; assembly: GCF_003634615.1. Taxonomy (NCBI): domain Bacteria; kingdom Pseudomonadati; phylum Bacteroidota; class Flavobacteriia; order Flavobacteriales; family Flavobacteriaceae; genus Flavobacterium; species Flavobacterium sp. 102. Next base: position 2,407,561 of record NZ_RBKX01000001.1, read on the forward strand.
GACACAATGAGTACTTTAAATACATGCACGATTTATTAAAGGAAAAAGGCGCAGGCCATATCAAAATATTTGGCGGCGGCGGTGGCGTAATTTTGCCTTCCGAGATTTCGGAATTGCATGAATATGGCATTACCCGAATTTATTCTCCGGATGATGGACGTTCTATGGGTTTGCAAGGCATGATTAACGATTTAGTAAAACAATCTGATTATCCTGTTGGCGATGAATTGAATGGTGAAATCAATCATTTGGAAGAAAAAAATCCAACGGCGATTGCTCGAGTGATTTCTTCGGCTGAGAATTTCCCGGATGTGGCCAAAGATACTTTGGACGCTATCCACAAGAAAAACGAAACAACTCACATTCCTGTTTTAGGAATTACCGGAACCGGTGGCGCCGGAAAATCGTCTTTAGTAGATGAATTAGTGCGCAGATTCCTAATTGATTTTCCTGAAAAAACTATCGGATTGATTTCAGTCGATCCCTCGAAACGCAAAACCGGCGGTGCTTTATTAGGAGATAGAATTCGAATGAATGCGATTAACAATCCTCGAGTTTATATGCGTTCGTTGGCTACACGTCAGTCGAATTTGGCTTTGTCTAAATATGTAAACGAAGCGATTCAGGTGTTGAAAGCCGCAAAATATGACATTATCATTTTGGAAACTTCCGGAATTGGTCAAAGTGATACGGAGATTTTAGAGCATTCTGATGTGTCGCTATATGTAATGACGCCTGAGTTTGGTGCCGCAACGCAATTAGAGAAAATCGATATGCTTGATTTTGCCGATTTGGTTGCCATTAATAAGTTTGACAAACGAGGCGCTTTGGATGCGATTCGTGATGTGAAGAAGCAATACCAACGCAATCACAATCTTTGGGATACCAATCCTGATGAAATGCCGGTTATTGGAACCATTGCTTCCCAATTCAATGATCCCGGAATGAATACGCTCTACAAAAAAATCATGGATAAGATTGTTGAAAAAACCGGAGCCGATTTAAAATCGACTTTCGAAATCACTCGTGAAATGAGTGAGAAGATATTCGTAATTCCGCCACACAGAACGCGTTATTTATCGGAGATTGCCGAGAACAATCGAAAGTATGATGAGACGGTTTTAACGCAAGTTGAAGTTGCTCAAAAGTTGTATGGTATTTTCAAAACGATTGAGTCGGTTGCAAAAAAACAAGCCGAAATTGACAAATCCGGAATTGAATTTAACAGTTTGAATTTCAATGAAGATAACAAAGACTTCTTAAACCTATTGGTTAAAGAATTTGACCGAGTAAAAATGAACCTTGATCCATTCAATTGGGAAATTATCTTGACTTGGAATGACAAGGTCAACAAGTATAAAAATCCGGTGTACAGCTTTAAAGTGCGTGACAAGGAAATCAAAATTGAAACGCACACTGAAAGTTTGTCTCACTCTCAAATTCCAAAAGTAGCGCTGCCTAAATACCAAGCTTGGGGCGATATTTTAAAATGGAATTTACAAGAGAATGTTCCCGGAGAATTCCCATTTGCCTCAGGTTTGTATCCGTTCAAAAGAGAAGGTGAAGATCCAACGCGTATGTTTGCCGGAGAAGGTGGGCCGGAAAGAACCAATCGTCGTTTTCACTATGTTTCTTTAGGCATGCCTGCGAAGCGATTGTCAACGGCTTTCGACAGTGTAACTTTGTATGGAAACGATCCTGATTTGCGTCCGGATATTTATGGAAAAATCGGGAATGCCGGTGTTTCTATTTGTTGTTTAGATGACGCTAAGAAATTGTATTCCGGTTTCGATTTGAGTCACGCGATGACTTCAGTTTCGATGACGATTAACGGTCCGGCGCCGATGTTGCTTGGGTTCTTTATGAATGCGGCTATCGACCAAAACTGTGAAAAATACATCATTGACAACAATCTTCAAGTCGAAATTGAAGAGAAAATCAATGAAATCTATAAAACCAAAAAAGTAGCGCGTCCAAAATACAACGGTGATTTGCCAAAAGGAAATAACGGTTTAGGTTTAATGCTTTTAGGCGTTACCGGAGATCAAGTTTTACCCAAAGAAATTTACGACGATATCAAAATTAAAACGCTTACGCAAGTACGCGGGACGGTTCAAGCGGATATTTTAAAAGAAGACCAAGCGCAAAATACTTGCATTTTCTCGACCGAATTTGCCTTGCGATTGATGGGCGATGTTCAAGAATATTTTATCCAAAAGAATGTGCGTAACTTCTATTCGGTTTCGATTTCAGGTTATCACATTGCCGAAGCAGGAGCGAACCCAATTACCCAATTGGCGTTTACGTTGGCGAATGGTTTCACTTACGTGGAATATTACTTAAGCCGTGGGATGAACATTAATGATTTCGGGCCAAACTTATCGTTCTTCTTCTCCAACGGAATAGATCCTGAATATGCGGTAATCGGTAGAGTAGCGCGTAAAATTTGGGCGAAAGCCATGAAACAAAAATACGGTGCCAACGAAAGAGCACAGATGTTGAAATACCATATCCAAACTTCGGGACGTTCGTTGCATGCTCAAGAAATTGACTTTAATGATATCCGTACGACTTTACAAGCTTTGTATGCGATTTATGACAATTGTAATTCATTGCACACGAATGCTTACGACGAAGCGATTACTACACCAACAGAAGAATCAGTGCGTCGTGCGATGGCGATTCAGTTAATCATCAATAAAGAATTGGGCTTAGCCAAAAACGAAAATCCAATACAAGGTTCGTTTATCATCGAAGAGCTAACCGATTTGGTAGAAGATGCCGTTTTGCAAGAATTCGACAGAATTACGGAACGCGGTGGTGTTCTTGGTGCTATGGAAACGATGTACCAAAGAAGTAAAATTCAAGAAGAAAGTTTGTACTACGAAACTTTGAAACATACCGGAGAATTCCCAATCATTGGTGTAAATACATTTTTGAGTTCAAAAGGTTCGCCAACAGTTGTGCCATTAGAAGTTATTCGCGCGACAGAAGAAGAAAAGCAATTCCAAATCAAAACTTTAGAAACGTTACACCAAGCCAATACCGGTATTGAAGAAGAACAATTAAACATGTTACAAGAAGCAGCCATTTCCAATAAAAACTTGTTTGAAAGATTGATGGAAGCGACGAAGTATTGTTCATTGGGACAAATTACTTCGGCTTTGTTTGAAGTTGGTGGGCAGTATAGAAGAAATATGTAAATACAGACTTTTTATATATAACAAACCTCACAGCAATGTGAGGTTTTTATTTTTCGTCTTTATTCTCATTAAACTTTTTTACAATCGCTTTTAACAGTTCGGCACGTGTCGCTTTCTTCTCTTTTTCCTTATCTTGCGCTTTGTGAAGTTTGTCGTTGTGCGCTTTGATATTTCTTGGATTGTTTCTTCCCATAGGGCAAAAATACATTTGATATTAAGAGGAAGACTGCGGGTGACAGTCAGGTATTTCCAAAGGTAGTTATATTTTACAATTATAAAAATTTCTTAAAAAGAAAGTTTGGCATCAATATTGAACTGAGCGAAATATCATTAATCATTTAAAACCTATATATTATGAAAAAGTTTACCCTTATTTTAGCTTTTATCGGAATGATAACGCTACAAAGTTGCAACACAAATGACGATATTGACAATGATACTATTGCAGAAGTATTTGAATATAGCAATGTGGATTTTTTACCAAATAACTACACGGTACTGCTCGAATATCCTCATCCTATTTTTACTTCTGACATGGTTTTAGTTTATCGTTTGTCAGATATAACTAATCAAGGAGATGATATATGGAAACCACTACCTGAAACCTTTTATTTTGATGATGGTACTTTAGATTTTAGATATGATTTTAATTTTACCCAATTTGATGCCGAAGTGTATATGGATGGTTTCGATTTGGCTGGATTATCTTCAAGTGTCAGATTAAATCAAGTGCTGAGAGTTGTCGTAATTCCTGCATTTTTGGGTAAAACCAGCAGTGTAGATTTGAATGATTATAATGCAGTAGTGAAAGCATATAACATTGACGAAAGCAAAATTATCAAAGTACAATAAATAATATTTTGCATAAGAATGAATTGAAGCGGACTTTTAGTCCGCTTTTTTTATGATTAATATGTAACTTTGATTGATAAAAAAAGATTTTATTTTGCGTCTTTTTGATGTTTCTCAGGTCTAATGGGTATAACATTAAAATTATATATCATGAAAACGAACGAAACTTGCACATGTCAATGTGCTTCATGCCAAGAATGTAACTGTACGAGTTGTACTTGTGAAAATTGTACTTGTACCAACTGTTCTTGTTAAATAACCAATAACCTTGTTGCTGACTGCAATAAGGTTGTTTTTTTGTTTTATTATGAAGAAAGCTATTCTTTTATCAGATAATGATTCTTTTACTTCTGAATCTTTGTGGGAAGTTTATTCCAAAGATTTGAAACGATATGTCTTTAGCCAAATCAAAGATGAGGATACAACTAATGATGTGTTGCAAGAAGTTTTTATCAAAATTCATTTAAATATTGCTTCTTTACAAAAAAAGGAAAGTGTAAAATCATGGGTTTTTACAATTGCTCACAACACTTTGATGAATTTTTTGAATAAAAAATCCATACCATTTCCTATTGAAGATGTTGCCGATGATTTTTCTGCAGATGAAGAAATACATTCTGCCAAAAGCTGTTTGTTACCACTTATAAAAAATCTACCCGAAAAATACAGTGAACCTTTATTGTTAAGTGAAATCAAAGGAAAAAAACAAGCAGAAGTCGCTAATTTATTAGGTATTACACTTTCCGGTGCCAAATCAAGAATTCAAAGAGGTCGAAAATTACTCCAACAAGGCTTTATGGATTGTTGTCATTACAAACTCAACAACGATGGTTTCTTAGTAGGTGAACATCAAGATAAAGCCGATTGCAAAATGTGTAAATAAAAAAGCCATCCTTTTTTAGGATGGCTTTTCAATTATAAATAGATTTAAATTATTTAAGTTACGTCAACTGTAGTCGCCTCAGCAATCTTTTTATAAGTACCATTGACTAATTTCTCATAAATAGCATCAAATGCCGTAAGCGTTTCTTCGATATCAGCTAAAGTATGAGAAGCCGTTGGAATCATTCTCAACAAGATAATCCCTTTTGGAATAACCGGATAAACTACGATTGACAAAAAGATACCGTAGTTTTCTCTTAAATCATTCACCATAACCATCGCTTCCGGAATAGAACCTTCAAGATATACCGGCGTTACACAAGTATTAGTGTCGCCAATGTTGAATCCGTGCGCTTTTAATCCGTTTTGTAAAGCGTTTACGTTTTCCCAAAGTTTGTCTTTTAATCCCGGATTGTCTCTCAACAATTGCAATCTTTTCAGCGCCCCAACGGTTTGAATCATTGGTAAAGCTTTAGCAAACATTTGCGAACGTAAATTGTATTTTAAATAATCGATAATGTCTTTGTCTGCCGCCAAGAACGCTCCGATACTTGCCATTGATTTGGCAAACGTAGAGAAATAAACATCAATTCCGTCTTGACAGCCTTGTTCTTCACCAGCTCCGGCACCTGTTTTTCCAAGTGTACCGAATCCATGAGCATCATCCACTAACAAACGGAAATTGTATTTCTTCTTCATTTCTACAATTTCCTTCAATTTCCCTTGTTGGCCACGCATTCCGAAAACACCTTCGGTAATGAATAAAATTCCACCACCGGTTTCAGTTGCCATTTTGGTCGCACGTTGAAGATTTTTCTCCATGCTTTCCAAATCGTTGTGTTTGTAAGTGAATCGTTTACCCATGTGCAAACGCACACCGTCAATGATACAAGCGTGAGCATCAACATCGTAAACAATAATATCGTTTTTGGTCACCAAAGCGTCAATACATGACATGATTCCTTGGTAGCCAAAGTTTAATAAATAAGCCGCTTCTTTTTGAACAAAAGCAGCCAATTCGTTTTCTAATTGTTCGTGAGCATCGGTATGACCACTCATCATGCGAGCGCCCATTGGATAAGCCGCGCCGTATTGAGCAGCAGCATCTGTATCGGCTTGACGAACCTCAGGATGATTGGCTAAGCCTAAATAGTCATTCAAACTCCAGTTCAAAATATCTTTTCCGTGGAATTTCATTCTTGGCCCTAATTCGCCTTCCAATTTTGGAAATACATAATAACCTTCGGCTTGAGAAGCCCATTTTCCTAAAGGACCTTTATTGTTTTGTATTCTTTCGAATAAATCTTTTACCATTGTAAAGTGTATTTAAAAACGAGGCAAAAGTAAATATAAATTTAGTTTACTCCTAATGGTTAGAGCCAAATAGTTACACTAATAATTTAATGATTTCAAAAAGTAAATCTTTATCAACCGGTTTCGACAAGTATTTATTCATGCCAATTTCAATCACTCTGGATTTGGTAGTTTCCATTACATCTGCAGTTAAAGCAATAATCGGAATAGACTTTTTGTTTTCTCCGGCTTCACCATTTCTGATGGCGATTGTGGCCTCATAACCGTCCATAATTGGCATTTGTAAATCCATCAGGATAATATCATAATGGTTTTCGGTTAGTTTTTTTACACCTTCTTCGCCGTTATTGGCAAATTCGACTGTGGTATTCAACCATTTTTTGGTAATCATTTTGATGACCATTTGGTTCATGGCATTGTCTTCAACCACCAAAATGGATTTTCCTTTTAAATCATATTCCAACGCAGTTGTATTATCTAAAATCGGTTGTTTAACGACTTCAATATTTTCATAATTGAGTTGGATTTCACAAACTGTTCCTAAATCAGGCGTGCTGTCAATTTTAATTTTCCCTTTGTGCAAATCAACCAAATGCTTCACTATGTAAAGTCCAAGTCCTAGACCTCCAAATTTTCGTTTGTTGCTAATGCCTTCTTGCGAAAAAGAATAATAAATACTGTTGATTTTTTCTTTCGAAATTCCAACGCCGGTATCACTTACCGTAAAAGTGACCAATATATTATTGGCTTTGTCTTTTTGAGTGTCTAATTTAAACTTGATAAATCCTTCATTGGTAAATTTGATTGCATTACTTAAGATATTATGCAGGATTTGGCTTAATCTGTCAACATCGCCTTTGACCATTTCTGGTAAATACTCACTTTTTTGAAAAGTAAAATCAAGTCCTTTGTCACTAGCTTCTCGCTCAAAATTATTAGCGATGTGCTCAACAGTTTTGACTAAATCAAAGTCAGAAGGTTCTAATTTAATTTCGTTTTTTTCAATCTTAGAAAAATCTAGAATGTCATTTACCGAACTCAATAAGCTGTAAGTTGAGTATTTTATAATTTGGCTTCCGTCTTGAATTTCCTTGTTATTGCTCTCTTTTGCCATAGATTTAGCGGTATTCAAAATGGCATTTAAAGGCGTTCGCAACTCGTGGCTGATATTGGATAAGAAATAAGACTTCAATTCGTTCATTTCTTCCGATTTTTGTAAGGCTAGTGTTTGCAGTTCTTCCCGTTCGTTTTTTAGGTTTCGAATCAAATTCGCCATCGAAAGGGATAAGAAAATAACTTCCATTCCGGTACCCAATTTTGATCCGTTTTCTGTCCAAAAATTTAAAGGCAATACACTAAAATTCTTTAGAATAAAAACGACAAAACCCGAAACTAAGAAGAATACGCCAATGGCGAAAAAACGGTCAATTTTTTTAGTTTTTCTGTAAATGGAAATCTGTGAAGCAATGATTAATGACAAAACAATTAAGCCTAGCGCATTGGCAATAGGATAGGAGTATTGTAGTGCTTTCGGAATAAAGAACAAGGATAAAAATAACGCAGCATTAAGAAAATACAAAACATAAAAAGCATAATTGATGGTTCGATTGGTTTCTTTTATTTTCAAAAAAACTTGTGCATATCGACCTAAGAAGAAATTCGCAATACAGGCAAATATAATTACAGCGTGTAAAGAAAACCAGCCGGATTGTGGTGTGATAAATTGGTAAAAATAACCATCAATAGCAAATTGTAGCAATCCAATAAAGACCACATACATGCTGTAATATAGGAATGTTTTGTCTCGCATCCCGAAGAAAAAGAACAAATACAAAATGGCTGCAATAATCAAAATACCATAAAAAAAACCAAAGACAAATTGCTCAAAAGAAGTCATTTGAATTAACGCCTCCAAACTGTAAAGAATCATCGGCATCGAAAGCATTTCACCGTCGCTTTTTACATGAAGATAGAATTGTTTTTGTTCTTCGGGATTGAGCTCTATTTTGAAAATGGTTTTTCTGTGGTCAAAACTTGATTGCTCCCGTGGAATAGCATCACCGCTTATGAATTTTGTGATTTTATTATCTTGACTAATTACATAAAGTTCGGCAACATCGGTTATAGGTCTGGCGGTTTCAAAAAAATAATATGACTTTTCTTTGGCAGTATTTTTAAGCTGAAATCGTATCCAGAAATTGTGCGTAGTAAACCCAAAATCCGTATTTTCATTCAGCATCGGGCTAAATTTAAGATCTTTAGATGTTGTAACTTGTTCCAATGTCAAATCGCGTTGACCAACATCGACGTATTCGGAAATCTCATGAATGGAAATTTTTTCAGAAAGATTGCTTTTTGGTAAAAGAATTTGGGCTGTGGTATTTTGAAGTGAAAATAGAAAAATGCAAACCAGGCATAACAATCCATCTCTTTTGTGTATAGTAATTTCTTTTTTCATTTGGAATCTTAGTGGTATTGTACTTACGAATATATTGGTCTTTGAGATTGAACAATTCTTAAAACTTTTAAAATGACAAAAATTATGATTTATAAGTAGTAATTTACATTGTTTGCAAGCTGTAATATTCTATTTTTAAAGAATTTTACTATGTTTTTATATCTAATGGTTTGCGATTATTGACATAAATATTATTCGCATATTTGCAGTAATTCAATTAATAGTTTTAAAGATGAAATTAGTTTTCGCTTCCAATAACAAAAATAAAATCAAAGAAATTCAACTTTTGCTCCCGGAATCAATTGCCATTTTGAGTTTAGATGATATTGGTTGTACAGAAGATATTCCAGAAACCGCAGACACGATTGAAGGCAATGCTATTCTCAAAGCCAATTATGTAACGGAAAAATTTGGTTACAATTGTTTTGCCGATGATACCGGTTTGGAAGTGGACAGTTTAAACGGTGAACCAGGCGTTTATTCTGCTCGTTATGCAGGTGAACAGAAAGAAGCGAATGACAATATGGATAAATTATTGGACAATCTAAAAGGTAAATCAAACCGAAAAGCCAATTTTAAAACCGTCATTTGTCTGAATTTAAATGGAGAACAGCATCTTTTTACCGGAATAATCAATGGTGAAATTATCAAAGAAAAAATAGGAACCAATGGCTTTGGTTATGACCCGATTTTTGTGGCCGATGGTTATACTGAAACCTTTGCTGAGTTGACTTTAGAAGAAAAATCAAATATCAGTCACCGCGGGTTAGCGGTGAAGCAATTAGTCGAGTTTCTGAGTAGATGAGTAGCTGAATTCAAGCTAGCCCCGATAGGAGCAAACTACCGCGTAGTGCGGATGGCGGGAGCATAAGTCGAAGAAAGATAAAAGTTCTGCTCCTAATTACATTGTTAATTTACACAAAAAATGTCTGAAAATCAGTTACTCAGACACTCAGTAACTAAGTTCTATTGTTGTGTAAAAGTTAACTTTCTGATTATCAAAGAAAAACAAATTAGCGTATATGGTTTTAAAAACTTACCTTTGCACCAAATTTTAAAACTTTATATGAATAAATTTGAACAATTAGGTCTGAATGAATCGTTACTGCTGGCGATCAAAGATCTAGGATTTGAGAATCCGTCAGAAGTACAAGAAAAAGCGATTCCAGTACTATTGGAACAAAACACAGACTTGGTTGCCTTAGCGCAAACAGGAACAGGGAAAACGGCCGCTTTTGGTTTTCCGCTTATTCAAAAAATTGATGCCGAAAACAAGAACACACAGGCGTTAATTTTATCACCAACGCGTGAGCTATGCTTACAAATCACCAACGAGATTAAACAATACTCAAAATATGTAAAAGGTTTACATACAGTGGCAGTTTATGGTGGTGCAAGCATTACGGAACAAGCCAGAGATGTAAAACGTGGAGCACAAATTATTGTCGCTACACCGGGAAGAATGCAAGACATGATTAATCGTGGGCTTGTTAACATTAAAAACATTAACTTCTGTATTCTTGACGAAGCAGATGAGATGTTGAACATGGGATTTTATGAAGACATCGTATCGATTTTATCAGATACACCAGATGACAAAAACACTTGGTTGTTTTCAGCTACTATGCCTGCAGAGGTTGCCAGAATTGCTAAAAAATTCATGCACGAACCGGCAGAAGTTACGGTTGGAACCAAAAATTCAGGTTCGGCTACAGTTTCTCACGAATTTTATTGTGTGAATGCACGTGACCGTTACGAAGCGTTGAAAAGATTGGCCGATGCTAATCCGGATATCTTCTCTGTAGTTTTTTGTAGAACCAAAAGAGATACACAAGCGGTAGCTGAAAAGCTAATCGAAGACGGATATAACGCCGCAGCTTTGCACGGAGATTTATCTCAAGCACAACGTGATGGAGTTATGAAATCTTTCCGTGGTCGTCAAATCCAAATGTTGGTGGCAACAGACGTTGCGGCTCGTGGAATTGACGTTGATAATATTACACACGTAGTAAACTATCAATTGCCGGACGAAATTGAAACTTACAATCACCGTTCTGGTCGTACAGGTCGTGCCGGGAAATTGGGAACTTCTATCGTAATCATCACCAAAAGTGAATTGCGTAAAATTTCGTCTATCGAAAGAATCATCCAACAAAAATTTGTAGAGAAAACAATTCCAAGCGGAATCGAAATCTGCGAAATCCAATTGTTGCACTTAGCCAATAAAATCAAAGACACTGAAGTAGATCATGAGATAGACAACTATCTTCCTGCTATCAATGAAGTGCTTGACGGATTGACTAAAGAAGAATTAATCAAGAAAATGGTTTCTGTTGAATTTAACCGATTCATCAACTACTACAAAAAGAAACGTGATTTATCAGGAGAAAAAGGTGGTGAAAGAAGCGAGAGAAGTTCGGAACCAAGAGAAATCAGAGCTGGTGATCCGGTTCGTTATTTCGTGAACATTGGTTCAAGAGATGATTTCGATTGGATGCAGTTGAAAGATTTCTTGAAAGAAACCCTAGATTTAGGTCGTGATGATGTATTCAAAGTAGATGTAAAAGAAGGTTTCTCTTTCTTTAACACCGACGGAGAGCATACGGATAAAGTAATGTCTATCCTTAACGGATTTGATATGAACGGAAGAAGAATCAACGTTGAAATTTCTAAAAATGACGGTGGAAGCCGCGAAAGACGTGACCATAACGGAAGAAGTGGTGGCGGAGAACGCAGAAGCTCTGGTGGATTTGGCGGTAGAAGTTCTGCTCCAAGAAGCGGTGGCGGAAGTTTCGGACCAAGAAAAGAAGGAGGTTTCAGAAGCGATAGAAACTCAGCACCAAGAGAAGGTGGTTTCCGTAGCGACAGAGATGCAGCGCCAAGAAGAGAACCAGGTTCATTTCAAAGAGAAGAAAGAGCACCAAGACGTTCTGAAGGAAGCGCTGACAGACCAGCCGGTCGTTCTTTTGACGATGCAAAAGCAAGAAGACCAAGAAAAAGCTAACGCTTTTAAATTATAAATTACGAATTATAAATTACGAATTTTTTATAATTGGAATATAATGAAACTCCGTTTTACTTAGGTAGGAACGGAGTTTCTTTTTTTCTACATAACCCTAATTCGTAATTCATAATTACTAATTCGCAATTCTTAATTTGAGCTTTTGTTAATTTTGTTCTAATTCTACAAACAAACATTAAAATATCTTAAAAGAGTTTCATACTTTTAAACCATCAAAATCTGCTATGAGATATTTTACTCTTTTTCTTTTGTTTTTTCTTTCCTTTAATGCTTTTGCGCAAGAGGAACCTGTTGTTGGTCAAAAAGTTTCAGGAACAATCATCAATGATAATACACTGTTGCCTATTACCAACGCAAACGTGATTAACATTAACAAAGTAAAAGGAGTGGTTACTAATGCCAGTGGTTTTTTTGAAATGGAAGTTAGTGTAAGCGATACACTTCATATCTCTATTTTAGGATATCAATCTTTGCGTGTCAGAGTAACCAATGACTGGTTGAAAAATGGAACAGCTAAAATTTTAATGACCGAAAAAGCCATTGCTTTAGAAGAAGTTGTCGTAAAAAAATATGATTTAACCGGTTATCTCGAAGTAGATTCTAAATTGATTCCTGAAAAAGAAAACTACCGTTATAGTATTTCCGGTTTGCCTACTGCATACGAAGCCGGTGATAGTTCGCCAAATGCTTTTACAAGAGTATTAGGCTCTATTTTCAATCCTGCTGACATGTTGTATAATTTCTTCGGAAAAAAGCCCAAAGAGCTCAAGAAGCTGAAATCGATGAAAAAAGACGATACGGTTCGTACGCTTTTAGAATCAAAGTTTGATAGGGAAATGATTTCTGTTCTTTTAGGAGTTGATAAAAAGGAAATAGCTGAAATACTGCAACGCTGTAATTACTCAGAATCGTTTATTCAAACGGCTAATGATTTACAAATTTTGGACGCTATAAGCGAATGTTATGAGCAATACAAAGTGCTGACTAAAAAACACGAGAAATACATTAAAGAGTAATTATTGCTTTGAATAATATCTTTCCTCTATACGTTTAATATCTTTGATAGTGTTCTTTGCCCAAAGTAAACGCTTTTCCAACAATTCATCTTCAGTCAGTTTCCAATTGACATTCGATTGGCGTAGGCGAGTAGTGATGTCTTGAATGATAATTGCAGCCGAAACCGAGATGTTCAAACTCTCCGTAAAACCAACCATCGGAATTTTTAAATAACCATCGGCTTGTTGCATCACTTCTTCGGAAAGTCCTTCTTTTTCAGTACCAAAAAATAATGCACTTTTCTTGGTAACATCAAATTCGTGCAGCAAGCAAGAATCATTGTGTGGCGTAGTCGCAATGATTTGATACCCTTTGTTTTTTAGGGTTTGTATGCAATTCGAAATATTGTCAAACTTATTGATGTCAACCCATTTTTGTGCACCCATCGCAATTTCCTTGTCAATATTTTTGCCAAAACGTTGTTCTACAATATTGATTTCCTGAATGCCAAAAACCTCACAACTGCGCATAACCGCGCTAGTATTGTGAAACTGAAACACATCTTCCACCGCAATCGTAAAGTGATTGGTACGATTGTCTAAGACCTTCTGAAATCGCTCTTTGCGGTTTTCGGTTAAAAATTCTTCGAGATAGTTTAGGTAATTGAGGTCAATCATAAAATTCGTTTTTACTTCGTACAGTTCGACCTAATGGTCTCGAGTGCCAAAATAACGAAAAAATACGTAGCTTTAAATCCAAATAATGATAATGAAAAAACTAGTCGTTTTAACCGGTGCCGGAATTTCTGCTGAAAGTGGTATAAAAACCTTTCGAGACGCCGATGGATTATGGGAAGGACATGATGTAATGGAAGTCGCTTCGTATGACGGTTGGCTTAGAAATAAAGCATTGGTTTTGAACTTTTATAACCAACGTCGAAGACAATTGCATGAAGTGAAACCGAATCTCGGACATATTACTTTAGCCGAATTAGAGAATGATTTTGACGTTCATATCATCACACAAAACGTAGACAATTTACATGAACAAGCCGGAAGCAGTAAAGTTTTGCATTTGCACGGCGAATTATTAAAAGTCAGAAGTGATAATCATAATCGATTTGAGGTTTTAGATTGGACTTCCGATTTGAATTTAGGTGATATCGACTCTGCCGGAAATCAATTAAGACCACATATTGTTTGGTTTGGCGAAGCCGTTCCGGCGCTTGAAGAAGCTATAGAAATTGTCGAAATCGCCGATTATTTGGCGGTTATTGGTACTTCGCTTCAAGTATATCCTGCGGCAGGTTTGATGCATTATGCCAATCGAAATGTGCCAATATTTTATATCGATCCAAAGCCGGTAAACATTTATGATTTGCAGAATCCGTTAGAAGTTATTCCAATGAATGCCACTGAAGGTGTTCCATTATTAAGGGAAAAATTAGCTAGTTTGCAACAAAAAACTCCCAACTCATAACTCATAACTTATAACTAATACTTACTTTTGCACCACAACAATTTTCCCTGAGCTTGTCGAAGGGCAACAACACAAAACACATGTCACTAACTACTTTAAATGCCATTTCACCTATTGACGGAAGATACCGTAAAGCAACCAAACCTTTAGCTGCTTTTTTCTCTGAAGAAGCTTTAATAAAATATCGAGTTCTAGTTGAAGTTGAATATTTTATTGCGCTATGCGAAAGTGATTTACCTCAATTAAAAGGTGTAAATAAAAGTACTTTCGAAGCCCTTAGAAATATCTACATTAACTTCACTACTGAAGATGCTTTAGCAATTAAAGAGACAGAGAAAATCACCAATCACGATGTTAAGGCGGTTGAGTATTTTATCAAAGATAAATTTGAGGTTTTAGGTTTAAGTGATTACAAAGAATTCATCCATTTCGGATTGACGTCACAAGATATTAATAATACTGCGATTCCGCTTTCGACTAAAGAGGCTTTTGAAAAAGTATACCTGCCGAGTCTAATTGCTCTGATTGCCAAGTTAAAAGAATTGGCTATGGAATGGAAGGATATTCCTATGTTAGCCAGAACACATGGTCAACCGGCATCGCCAACGCGTTTAGGAAAAGAAATTTTGGTATTCGTAGAGCGTTTGGAAGAGCAAATGCGTTTGTTGTTCAATATTCCGTTTGCGGCTAAATTTGGCGGCGCAACAGGGAATTATAATGCCCATCATGTAGCTTATCCCAATGTCGATTGGAAGCAATTCGGTACTACTTTCGTAGAAGAAACTTTGGGATTGCAACATTCTTTTCCAACGACTCAAATTGAGCATTACGACCATTTTGCTGCGTTTTTTGATGCCTTAAAAAGAATCAATACGATCATCATCGATTTAGACCGAGATATTTGGACGTATGTTTCGATGGATTATTTCAAACAAAAAATCAAAGCAGGAGAAATAGGTTCTTCGGCGATGCCACACAAAGTGAACCCAATTGATTTTGAAAATTCTGAAGGAAACTTAGGCATTGCTAACGCTATTTTTGAACATCTTTCAGCCAAATTACCGCTTTCAAGATTGCAACGCGATTTAACGGATAGTACCGTTTTAAGAAATGTTGGCGTTCCTTTCGGACACACCATTATTGCTTTTGAAGCGACTCTAAAAGGCTTGAACAAATTGTTATTAAACGAACCAAAATTCGCTGAAGATTTAGAGAAAAACTGGGCCGTAGTTGCCGAAGCCATTCAAACCATTTTACGACGCGAAGGTTACCCAAATCCTTACGAAGCTTTGAAAGGATTGACCAGAACGAATGAAGTGATGAACAAAGAATCAATTCATAGTTTTATTGGAACGTTAAATGTTTCTGATTCGGTACGAGCTGAGTTGATGCAAATTACGCCTAGTAATTATCTTGGAATTTAATATTTGTAAAACAGTCTTTTAGAGCTAAAAAGTGTTATAATTTCTTTAATTCTGCTTGATTTGTTTTTAAAAAAGCAGTTTTTTTACTATTTTGTAAAAAAAAGAAATGCCCATGTTTTTATCATCAACCACTACTTCTGTTCATTTGCCTGATTTAATCAGTGATTTGGGATTAATTCTAATTACTGCTGCTATTGCGGTTTTACTTTTCAGAATTTTAAAACAACCCTTAGTTTTAGGATATTTAGTTGCAGGATTTTTGGCTGGAAGTGAGTTTGATTTCTTTCCAACTGTAAAAGACATGCATAGCGTAGAAGTTTGGGCTGAAATTGGGGTTATATTTCTTTTATTTAGCTTAGGTTTAGAATTCAGCTTTAAAAAGCTAATGAAAGTAGGAGGTACGGCTTCAATAACTGCTTTAACTCAAATAATTTTCATGATTACGGTTGGCTTTTTTGTTGGTCAATTAATGGGTTGGAATAAAATGAATAGCATCTTTTTAGGCGTAATTCTATCCATTTCATCAACTACCATTATCTTAAAAACCTTTGATGAACTTGGCGTAAAGTCGCAAAAATTTGCCGGAAATGTAATCGGATCTCTAATTGTTCAGGATATTATTGCCATTCTAATGATGGTTTTACTTTCGACTATTGCGGTCAGCCAGCAATTTTCAGGCATGGAATTGGGTTTAGCCGTTCTAAAATTAATCTTCTTTTTAACGATTTGGTTTGTAGTTGGCATCTTTTTTATTCCAACACTTCTTAAAAAAGCCAAGCATTTACTAACAGATGAAATGATGCTTATTATTTCGTTAGCACTTTGTTTGTTAATGGTAATTTTTGCAGCCAATGTTGGGTTTTCGCCGGCATTAGGTGCTTTTATTATGGGTTCAATCATAGCAGAAACTACGCAAGCAGAACATATAGAACACTTAGTCAAACCGGTTAAAGACTTGTTTGGTGCTGTTTTCTTTGTATCCGTTGGTATGCTTATCAACCCAGAAACTTTAGTGGAATATGCAATTCCGGTAGCTATCTTGACTTTTGTGGTTATTTTTGGTCAATCAATAAGTTCAACGATTGGTGCTTTATTATCAGGACAGCCGCTCAAACAATCCATACAAACCGGAATGAGTTTGTCACAAATTGGGGAATTCTCGTTTATCATTGCAACCTTAGGAACGACCTTAAAAGTAACCAGTGATTTTTTATATCCGATTGTGGTAGCCGTTTCTGCTGTAACCACTTTTACAACGCCTTTTATGGTAAAATTTGCCGTTCCTTTTTCAGGTTATTTGGAGAAAAAATTACCGCGAAAATGGGTGAAAAGAATTCAGCTTTATAGTGCCAATACAGAAGAAATCAAGTCGCTAAGCAATTGGCAGATTGTGTTGCGAAGCTATTTGACACAAGTAATAATACATTCCATCATCATAGTTGCGGTCATCTTGCTTTCGTCAAATTTTATTTTGCCGATGGTTCAAGGTTCAAAATTTGGTCATGCTATAGCCGCCTTGATAACTTTAGTCATTCTTTCGCCATTTTTATGGGCCTTATCACTGCGAAGAGTTGCGGTCAAAGAAGTGTATATTTTGATGCAAGAAAGAAAACATCACGGTCCAATAATCATGTTGGTACTTTTTAGAATTGTACTTACGTTATTCTATATCGGTTTTGTGTTAAACACTTTTTTCTCTACCGGAGTGGCTTTCGTTGCCTTCTTAATAGCTATTGGAGCTTATATTTTATTTCCGAAACAACTTCATGCGGTTTACAATAGAATTGAAAGTCATTTTATTAGCAACTTTAATGACAGAGAAACCCGAAAAGAAAATAAAAGACAAAATACTTTATCGCCTTGGGATGGGCACATGGCTGATTTTAATATTGCCAAAGAATCAAATCTGGCCGGAAAAACGTTAGAGGAACTGAAAATTAGAGAACAATTCGGTATTAATATTGCGTCCATTCGCAGAGGCGATGTTTTAATCAATATTCCTATTAGATCAGAACGTTTATTTCCTGGAGATGAGATAAGTATAATTGGAACCGATGATCAGGTGAAAGAATTCAAAATTTATTTGGATAAAAACGAAATTGATGTTCCGGAAAAAGTCGAACAAACCGATATTATATTGCAAAAACTGGAACTTAAAAACCGAGTTTGCATAGGAAAAACCATTCGTGAATCTCAAATTCGTGAAAAAACGCACGGAATTATTGTTGGTGTTGAACGAAATGGTAAGCGTATTTTAAATCCGGAATCGCATTTAGTCTTAGAAGACAGCGATATTTTATGGATTGCCGGTGAAAAGAAAAGAATAGCTGAGTTTATGAAAGCGTAAAGAAATTAAAATGCAAAAGGCATAAGTTAATTTCTTATGCCTTTTGTACTATTGCCTAATGGCTAAATTATCTCGAATAATTCGGAGCTTCTTTCGTAATCGTCACATTATGCGGATGACTTTCGCCGATTCCGCTTGCGGTGATTCTAACAAATCTACCTGTTTCTTGTAATGTTGGAATATCTTTGGCACCGCAGTAACCCATTCCGGCTCTTAAACCACCAACAAATTGTTGCATGCTTTCGTTTAGTTCACCTTTGTAAGGTACGCGACCAACAATTCCTTCAGGAACCAATTTCTTAATATCATCTTCTACGTCTTGGAAATAGCGGTCTTTTGAACCTTCTTGCATCGCTTCTACTGAACCCATTCCGCGATAAGATTTGAATTTTCTACCTTCAAAAATGATAGTTTCGCCCGGAGATTCTTTGGTTCCGGCTAATAACGAACCTAACATTACACAATCGGCACCGGCGGCAATCGCTTTTGGAATATCGCCTGTGTATCGAATTCCGCCATCTGCAATTACCGGAATTCCGCTTCCTCGTAAAGCCGCAGCGACTTCTAAAACCGCAGAAAATTGTGGAAATCCAACACCGGCCACAACACGAGTTGTACAAATTGAACCCGGACCAATGCCGACTTTTACACCATCGGCACCATTTTCTACCAAATACAAAGCGGCTTCAGCGGTAGCAATATTGCCAACAATGACATCTAAATTGGGGAATTGAGCTTTGACCAATTTCAAAACATCAACTACGCCTTTGGTATGACCATGTGCGGTATCAATAATTACGGCGTCAACTCCGGCATTTACTAAAGCAGTTGCTCTTTCTAATGCATCGGCGGTAACACCAAGAGCAGCAGCCACACGTAAACGTCCAAATTTATCTTTATTAGCCACCGGTTTTTGTGCCAATTTAGTGATGTCTCTAAAAGTAATTAATCCAACCAATTTATAATTAGCATCAACTACGGGTAGCTTTTCGATTTTGTTTTGTTGTAAAATGCCCTCAGCTTCTTGTAATGTGGTTCCTTCGGCAGCAGTAACTAAATTTTCAGAAGTCATTACTTCTAAAATAGAACGTGAATTTATTTTTTCAAAACGCAAATCTCTATTCGTTACAATTCCTTTTAAAATTCCGTTTTCATCAACGATAGGAATTCCGCCGATTCCGTGTTCTTTCATTAACATTTTAGCATCGCCTACGGTTGAATTTAAAGGTAAAGTCACCGGATCGATAATCATTCCGGCTTCGGCACGCTTTACTTTTCTCACCTTTGCGGCTTGTTGTTCAATTGTCATATTTTTGTGCAAAACACCAATTCCACCTTCTTGCGCCATGGCAATGGCCATCGAACTTTCGGTTACCGTATCCATAGCAGCAGAAACAATAGGAACATTTAGCGAAATATTTTTAGATATTTTCGACTGAATATTGACTTCGCGCGGTAAAATTTCGGAATAATTTGGAATTAGCAGTACATCGTCATAGGTTAAACCTTCTCCAACGATTTTAGAAGTGTGTGCTTTCATGCAATTTGTAGTTGTAGTTAAATTGCGAGCAAATATAATAAAAAATACCGAAGTATAAAGGGTTAATATTTCAAAAATGAAATGATAAATTCAGTCGATTTGCCTTCTACACTTTGAATCTCAAGTTGCCCTTTATTGTTTATTAAAAATTGTTTTACCAATAATAACCCTAAACCAGTTCCTTCTTCCATAGATGTTCCTTTTTCAGAAACCAGTCGTTTGTTGAAATTCATAATTTCCTCTATTTTATTTTGGTTAAGACCATTTCCATAATCTTTGATATGAATTTTTAGAAACTTATCGTCCGAAGTATAATGAATATCAATATGACTGTTCAGTGGAGCAAATTTTATCGCGTTTGCGATGATGTTTTGAATGATAATTCGAGTTTGACCAATGTCAGCTTTTATAAAAATGGTTTCTTCTTTGTCGTGATTAAATGAGACTTTCTTTTTTATCACTTCGGCATAAAAGGAGCTTATAGATTCTTCAATGATTTGATTTAAAGCAATCTTTTCAAAATGTACCGTTGTTCCATCAATTTGAGAATTTGCCCAATTTAAAATATTGTTCAGGATTAAAGAAGTTCCTTCAACTTGCTTTTGAAGTTGATCGAAAATGAAAGTTTGTTCTTCTTTGGTTAAGTCATTTTGTTTGTTGAGTTCAATCACTTGAATAAGTGAATTGATTGGCGTTTTTAAATCGTGTGACAGTATCGAGAAAATTTTATTTTTAGTTTGATTTAATTCTTCTAAAGCAATATTCTGAGCGGTTATCATTGATTGTTGGCTTTGAATATCTCGGTTTTTAATTTCAATTTCTTTAAAAAATTTTCCTTTTTGACTCGTGTATTTGTAATATTGATAAATAAATACGAGCAGAGCGATAAGTAAAAAGAAAATAAAACCCACAAAAATACGAGTGTTGTTTAGTTTTTGTTGCGCAATTTCTGCTTTTGCAATTAATCTTTCGTTTTCCGCTTCTTTGGCTTCAAGTTGCAGGATATTAACTTCTTTTATTTTTGACTCGGCATACAATGAGTCATTATATATTTTGTTAATTCTTAAAAAATGATAAGCTGATTCAAAATTATTTTGCTGGCTGTATATTTTGGAGATAATTTCAGCTGACCTTGCAATATCCCATTTGGCACGAACAATTTTAGCAGAATTATAACCTCTTAAACCATAATTAATGGCTTTTTGGTAATCACCTTTTTTTAAATAAGCTTCCGAGAGTCCGGACAAAGCATAAGCTTCTTCCCATAAATTAGGTTTTACATTATCAATTAAAACTTTTTGATAGTAATAAATTGTTGAGTCAAGATTGTTTTTTATGTAATGAATGTTGGCTAACTTATTCATTGACATTTGTGAATCTTCAGAAGATTTATTTTTTACACTTAATTTTAGTGATTCTTGAAAACTTTTATAGGCTTCGTCATATTCGTTCAGATTAGTTTGAGAAATACCGATGTTTAAAAGGTTTTTTACTATAAATTTTTTATCATTTAATGCTCGGCAAATAGTGATTGACTTTTTGAAGTTTTTTAAAGCTTCTTTGTCTCTGCCAAATCCTTGTTGGATAAGTCCTTTTCCCATTAAACATTTTGCTAGTCCTATTTTGTTATTCTCTGAATCATATATTTCAGCAGCTTTGATATAGTTTTGCAAAGCAATATCATAAGATCCTATGATGTAATAATTGGAGCCAAAATTATAGATTACATCAGCGATTAAATTTTTGTCGTTCAATTTTTTAGCAACTCGTTCGGCTTTTACCAGATAAAATTTTGCTTTATTGAAATCGGAATAACTATTTTTTTTGGATTCTTTCAGGTAGTAATTAACAGAATCTCTAGAAATGACACTTCCGTATACTTTGTTTTGTAACATAAACAAACATACTAGTATTATGACCGAAAAGTTAATTGTACGAGGCAAAGTTCTTTTTTTAAAATGGGCTTATAAAAATACAAAAAACAATTTCATAAGCGCAACACCTTAATAAAATTTTACAAATACTCACAATACTTGATTATAGGTGTTTTCAAAACTCACTAGATTTTAATTGATATTTTGCTTGCGAGTGTTGAAATAAGAGAGCCGTTTGCAGTTTATGATGAACGTGGTTCAGTGATGTAGTTAAATTGAATTCGCAACGTATCAATCTTAAACAAATAAAGCGGTTAAAGTCATCTTAAATAACTAACTTGGTACATACTTATTGCATCAATAATGACAGAAAATAAAATAAACATCAGTGGACTTTCAAATGATGAAGTAATTGCTTCCAGAAAAAAGAACGGTTCAAATTCTTTAGCGCACCAACACAAAAATCACTTTTTAATTTCATTATTAGAAATGCTTAAGGAACCTATGTTTATCCTTTTAGCTGCGGCTGCTGGTATATACTATATTTCGGGTGATTATGGCGATGGTATTTTTATGACGATTGCCATTTTATTTGTAGCCGCTATTTCATTATTTCAAGAAGCCCGAAGCAGGAATGCCATTGACGCTTTAAAGAAGTTGTCTCAGCCCAAAAGTAAAGTTATTCGAAACAATGAAATACTTGAAATTCCGAGTGAAGAAATTGTATTGGGTGATTTCATTCAAGTTGAAGAAGGGACTTTTATTCCGGCCGATGCGGTGATTGTTCAGTCGAATGATTTTTCGGTGAATGAATCCATCCTAACCGGTGAATCTTTATCGGTCTTTAAAAGTGAAACTTTAGAAACTAACCAAGTATTTCAAGGTACAACAGTAGCAACAGGATTGGCCATTTGTAAAGTTACGGCAATCGGAAATCAAACCAGTTTAGGAAAAATTGGGAAGAGTTTGGAGGAGATTGTTGAAGAAAAAACACCTTTGCAAATTCAAATCACCAATTTTGTCAAGAAAATGTCCATCATTGGATTGGTAACTTTTGGAATAGTTTGGGGCATCAATTTTTACCAATCTCAAAGTGTTTTAGATAGTTTGCTGAAAGCATTAACCATTGCCATGAGCGTAATTCCGGAAGAAATACCGGTGGCTTTTACCACTTTTATGGCACTTGGTGCTTGGCGTTTGATGAAGATGGGCATTATTACCAAACAAACCAAAACCGTTGAAACATTAGGTAGCGCAACTGTAATTTGTACCGATAAAACCGGAACGATTACGGAGAACAAAATGAGTTTAGCGCAATTGTATCTTTTCAATTCAAACAATATAATCAATACTAATGAGAAATTAAATCCGGAAGCACAAGAAGTTTTGAGTTATGCTATGTGGTCAAGCGAACCGATTCCGTTTGACGCTATGGAAATTGCGGTTCATGAAGCTTACGCCAAATTAGAATCGCTTGATGAACGACCTAATTTTAAGTTGGTTCACGAATATCCGTTAGGTGGAAAACCTCCGATGATGACTCATGTCTTTGAAGATAATAACGGTAAAAGAATAATCGCCGCCAAAGGTGCGCCCGAAGCCCTAATTGAAGTCAGTAATTTAAACGATACTGAAAAGAAGCAAGTCATAGCGGCGATGGAAATCATGGCTAAAGAAGGTTATCGCATTTTAGGTGTTGGTGTGGCCGATTTTTCAGGGAAAGATTATCCTAAAACCCAACAAGAATTTAAGTTTCTTTTTAAAGGACTAGTCGCTTTTTATGACCCGCCAAAAGCCAATATTCAAGAAGTTTTTGAAACGTTTTATAAAGCCGGAATTCAAGTAAAAATAGTTACAGGAGACAATGCTGCTACAACTTCAACTATTGCGAGACAAGTTGGTTTTAAAGACGCTGACAAAGTTTTAAACGGTGATGAATTAATG
Source organism: Flavobacterium sp. 102 (assembly GCF_003634615.1). NCBI lineage: Bacteria > Pseudomonadati > Bacteroidota > Flavobacteriia > Flavobacteriales > Flavobacteriaceae > Flavobacterium > Flavobacterium sp. 102. The sequence goes on from NZ_RBKX01000001.1 coordinate 2,430,896, forward strand.
GAAATGGATGAAACCACTTTAAAAACAAAAGTAATGGAAACCGCCATTTTTACCCGAATGTTTCCGGAAGCCAAACTTAAAATTATCCAAGCGCTAAAAGACAACAACCAAATTGTAGCGATGACCGGTGATGGTGTTAACGATGGTCCTGCATTGAAATCGGCACACATCGGAATTGCCATGGGCAAAAAAGGAACAGAAATTGCCAAACAAGCAGCCAATTTAATTTTGATAGATGATGATTTCAGCAAAATGACCGATGCGATTGCTATGGGGAGAAAGATTTATCTCAATCTCAAGAAAGCGATTCAGTACATCATTTCAATTCATATACCGATTATCCTTATCGTTTTTATTCCATTGGCATTAGGATGGGTTTATCCCAATATTTTTACACCGGTTCATATTATATTTTTGGAAATAATTATGGGGCCAACTTGCTCTATCATCTATGAAAATGAACCTATGGAGCGAAATTTAATGCTGCAAAAACCAAGACCTTTAACGTCAACTTTTTTTAATTTAAAAGAAATTACGATTAGTATCCTTCAAGGATTGGTAATTACTATAGGATTGCTTTTGGTATATCAATATTGTATTTATAATGGACTATCAGAAAGCGCGACGAGAACCAGTATTTTTATTGCTTTAATTGCTTCTAATGTATTTTTAACCTTGGCCAATCGTTCTTTTTATTATTCCATTTTTACGACTATTCGTTATAAAAACAATTTGGTATTGCTCATTATTGGGATTACCATATTGATGACATCATTATTATTGTTTGTTCCGATTTTTTCTAAATTCTTTTTGTTTGAAAAAATAGATTTGGCACAAATAGGCGTTTGTGTCTTAGTGGGATTTATTTCGGTGATGTGGATTGAAATCTATAAATTATTCAAAAGAAGAAAGTCTTAATGATAAGCACTGAATAATTTTGTAGCCTCATTATAAGCACTTTCAAAGCTCATCGGACTCGTGTTGGTAGCTTGCTTTTGAGCAGTAAAATAGGAGAGCAGTTTCTCTGTGGGCATATTCCCGGTCAAATCGTCTTTCGCCATCGGACATCCGCCAAAACCTTGAATCGCGCCGTCAAATCGGTGACAACCGGCTTTGTACGCTGCGTCTACTTTTTCGTGCCACTTGTCCGGAGTGGTGTGTAAGTGTGCGCCAAATTCAATATTTGGGTATTTCGGAATCAAATTTGAAAACAAATATTCAATCACATCAGGCGTTGAACTTCCGATTGTATCCGAAAGCGATAATATTTTAACGCCCATATTAGCCAATCTTTCCGTCCATTCGCCTACAATTTCAACATTCCAAGGATCGCCATATGGATTGCCAAAACCCATTGACAAATAAGCCACAACTTCTTTATTTGAGGTATTGGCAATATCTAAAATCTCTTCTAAAGTAACCAAACTTTCCGCAATTGTCTTGTGCGTATTTCGCATCTGAAAATTTTCTGAAATCGAAAACGGAAAGCCTAAGTATTGAATTTCTTTATGTACAGAAGCCAATTGTGCACCTTGTGTATTGGCAATGATGGCTAATAATTTGCTTTGCGTTTGCGATAAATCCAATTGTGCCAAAACTTCTGCCGTGTCTTGCATTTGCGGAATCGCTTTAGGTGAAACAAAACTGCCAAAATCAATCGTGTCAAAACCGACGCGAAGTAAGGACTGAATATAGTCTACTTTTTTCTCAGTAGGTATAAACGTTTTGATGCCTTGCATAGCATCGCGTGGACATTCTATAATTTTGATTGGTTTCATAAGCGTTTTCAAAGATACTAAAACTCCTCATTTTTTAAAATTTATATTTTGTTTTAGTATTACATTTTTAAGTAATAAATCCAAATATTACCTATTTTGGTAATAATTTCATTTATTACACTTTTTGGTAATAATGTTTGGATAATAGAATTTATTACCTATATTTGAGTTATGATAAGCATCATTACAGGCGATATTGTCAATTCCAGAAAGCTGTCTTCCAATGTTTGGATGGATGGATTGAAGACTTTATTGAATACGTTTGGTAAAAGTCCGGCCGAATGGGAAATTTACCGCGGAGATGAATTTCAATTGGAAATTAAAAATCCCGAAGACGCTTTATATGCGGCTTTACAAATTAAAGCCTTTTTCAAAACACTAAAACTCGATGTCCGAATGAGTATTGGTATTGGTGAAAAAAACTATAGCGCCAAGAAAATATCAGAAAGTAACGGTACGGCATTTTTGCGTTCAGGCGAAGTTTTTCAAACCTTGAAAAAGCAAAAAGTTAATTTGGCGGTAAACACCGGAAATTTTGCATTGGACACCGATTTGAATTTAAAACTCCGTTTGGCATCAACGTTCATGGACAGTTGGTTGCCACAATCGGCTGAACTAGTTCAAGTGGCGATGCAAAATCCAACTTTAGCACAAGACGGAATCGGGCAGAAGCTTGGTATCAATCAAGCCGCGGTTAGCCGAAGAAGAAAACGCGCACAGTATGATTTGTTATTGGAAACCGAAAATTATTTCCGCCAAAAAATTAAAAATCTGAGCGTATGATTATTTTCGTAAAACTACTTTTAGCCCATTTAATTGGTGATTTTATCTTGCAACCGAATTCATGGGTTTTAGATAAAGAAAAGAAAGTTCATCGCAGTGTGTATCTTTATCTGCATACTTTTCTGCATGGTGTTTTAGCTTACATTATTATTGGAGAAAGAGCATTTTTGGGTTTCGCAATCTTGTTAGCTTTATTACATGGCTTTATTGATTTTTTAAAATTGCGATTTCAAAAAAAGAAAACCAAACGCAATTGGTTTATAGTTGATCAGCTAATGCATTTGTTGGTTATAATAGTCATTTCGCTTTTATATAACGACCAAACTATTGCTTTTTCTTTGATGGATAATCAACTTTGGGTTATGCTAACAGCGTTGATTTTATTGACCAAACCGACTTCCATAATCATTAAAAATATCATTTCCATTTGGACACCGGAAAGCAAAAACGATAAGAACGATGATTCTTTGCAAAACGCCGGAAATTATATTGGAATACTCGAACGATTGTTTGTATTCTATTTTGTGATTACAGGACATTACGAAGCCATCGGGTTTTTATTGGCAGCTAAATCGATATTCAGATTCGGAGATTTGAAAGAAGCCAAAGACCGAAAACTGACCGAATATGTATTAATCGGAACGTTGTTAAGTTTCGGAATTGCTTTTTTGGTTGGATTGTTAACCAATTACTGTTTACTTCTTTTCTAGAATTTTTTGATTGATTTCCTTAATCAAATTCGGACCTTCATAGATAAATCCGGTGTACAATTGTACCAAACTCGCTCCGGCTTCCAGTTTTTCAATTGCATCTTCCGCTGAATGAATGCCGCCAACGCCAATAATAGGAAAGGCTTTATTGCTTTTTTGAGAAAGAAAACGAATCACTTCTGTAGAACGATTGGTCAGAGGTTTTCCGGATAAACCACCGGTTTCTACTTTATTTTCCGATTGTAAACCTTCCCGAGAAATGGTGGTATTTGTAGCAATTACACCAGCAATTTTAGAATCATTTACAATATCAATAATGTCTAATAATTGTTCGTCAGTCAAATCGGGAGCAATTTTTAACAGTATTGGTTTTGGTTTTTTGTGTAATAAATTATGCGATTGTAAAGTGTTTAAAAGTTCTGTTAACGGCTTTTTCTCTTGAAGTTCTCTAAGGTTTGGTGTATTTGGAGAACTGACATTGACCACAAAATAATCAACATATTGGAACAAAGCATCAAAGCAAATTAAATAATCTGAAGTCGCATTTTCATTCGGAGTGAGTTTGTTTTTGCCAATGTTGCCACCAATCAAAACGCCTTTATTTTCTTTTAATCGCAAAACGGCTGCTTCAACACCGCCATTATTAAAACCCATTCGGTTGATAATTGCGCTGTCTTCTTTTAAACGGAATAGTCGTTTTTTTGGATTACCGTCTTGTGGTTTTGGTGTCAAAGTTCCAATTTCGATAAACCCGAAACCAAAATGTGATAGTTCATTGTAAAGCTTAGCGTCTTTATCAAAACCAGCGGCTAATCCAACCGGATTTTTAAATTTTAAGCCAAAAACTTCTCGTTCCAAACGTTTGTCTTCAACTTCATAAATCGATTTTAAAAGATGGGGAACAAAAGGAATTTTGGAAATAAATTTTACCAATGAAAAAGTGAAATAATGCACTTCTTCCGGGTCAAACCAAAAAAGAATTGGGCGAAGGAGTAATTTGTACATGGGTTGTGTTGTTGTGACGCAAAGATAATAGTTTTATTTGATTGTTAGAAACGCCCTTCAGGCTTTAGATATGCTTCGCTCTTAGATAATTAGAAATCTCTAAGTTTCTAACTATCTAAATAGTCTAATAATCTATTAATCTAAGAGACGCAGCCGTATCTAAAAAAATATTATTTTAGCCAAACAATACTTGCCCAATGATTACAGAAAAACAATTTCAGACAGAGCTTGATATAATTATTCAAAATGGCATTCGCGAGGATATTGGTCCGGGCGATTACAGTTCGCTAGCCTGTATTCCCGATACTGCAAAAGGTAAAGCCAAACTTTTGGTCAAAGACACCGGAATTATCGCCGGAGTGGAATTTGCCAAAAAGGTTTTTGAAAATGTCGATCCAACACTAGAAGTAGATGTTTTTATAGAAGATGGAACGCCGGTAAAACATGGTGATATTGTTTTTCATGTTTCGGGAAGTTCGCAATCTATTTTGAAAGCGGAACGATTGGTATTGAACTCAATGCAAAGAATGTCGGCAATTGCGACAAAAACCAATAAATATGTCCAACTTTTAGAAGGTACCAAAACAAAGATTTTAGACACCCGAAAAACCACTCCCGGATTCCGTGCTTGTGAAAAATGGGCGGTGAAAATCGGGGGCGGTGAAAACCATCGTTTTGCGTTGTATGATATGATTATGTTGAAAGACAATCATAACGATTTTTCAGGCGGAATTACTCAGGCGATTACTAAAACAAAAGCGTATTTAAAACACAATAATCTCGATTTGAAAATTATAGTCGAAGCCAGAAATTTAGCCGAAATCGAAGAAATCCTTCAAAATGAAGGTGTGTACCGAATTCTGATTGATAATTTCAATTTCGAAGATACTGAGAAAGCAGTAGTGCTAATTGGTGACAAATGTTTGACTGAATCATCCGGAAACATCAATGAAACAACCATTCGCCAATATGCGGAATGTGGTGTAGATTATATTTCCTCCGGTGCTTTAACACATTCAGTTTACAATATGGATTTAAGTCTAAAAGCCATCTAAAATGAGTACCGAGATTGAAGACAGACTCAAAAAAATTCCTGTAGTCAAACAATTGGTTTTGTTGTTGCAAAAAGTACAATTGCCTTGGCTTCACGGTTTGTCACTTTATGATTTAATCGAAATTTATTTCATCGGTGTTTTTGAAGGCGCTATATCTTATAGAGCTGCGGCGATTGCTTGGAGTTTTTTTATGGCTTTGTTTCCTTTTATGCTGTTTATTTTAAACTTGATTCCTTACATTCCGATTGAAGGTTTTCAAGAGGATTTTTTAAGCTTTGTCCAACAAAGTGTACCACCAACCACCTATGATGCAATTGCTGTGATTATTGAAGATATTTTACACAATAGTAACAGCGGTTTAATCTCTACCGGATTTTTCATGGCGATTTTATTGATGACCAATGGTGTGAATGCTATTCTAGGCGGATTTGAGAGTTCACATCACATTGATATTTTATCAAAGAGAAAATTTTTCAGACAGTATTTTGTGTCGCTCGGTCTTTCTATTTTGTTGTCAATGGTATTGATAATAACCGTAGCGGCGATAGTCGTTTTTGAGGTTTTTATTCAAAAGACAAAATTGCAAGATGTGCTTTCGGATAATATTCCATTGATTGAAATGGGAAGGTATATTTTTGTGATTTTAATGATTTTGATTACGACATCTTTGTTGTTTAAATTCGGAATTAAAAGAGATGCAAAACGATCATTCATATCTATCGGTTCCGTTTTCACCACTATTCTAATCATAATTTCTTCCTATTTCTTTGGCATTTGGGTAGTGAAGTTTTCAAAATATAATGAACTTTATGGTTCAATCGGGACTTTGTTGGTTGTCATGTTTTATCTTTGGCTAAATTGTATAGTATTGCTTTTAGGGTTTGATTTAAACGCGTCAATCAATCACATCAAGCGAGAAAAACAGAAGGAATTAGAATATCAAGAAACCCAACAATAGGGCATTTTTTAAACGCAATACCTGCCATTCGCTCTATCTCGTCCCAAAAGACGAAATGCCGCTGCTGTCAGGGTTAAAACTCAAACTTTTCGCATTTTTTAAACTTTCCGCCATGTCTTTTTTTATTGAAGTTATCATTCCGCTTTCTTTATCTAAAACCTTTACATACAAGGTTTCGGAAGCAGAATATAATTTCATTTTTAAAGGAATGCGAATTGCGGTTCCCTTTGGCAAAAACAAAATCTACACGGCGCTTGTAATCGATTTGCATCAAAACGCACCAACACTTTACGAAGCCAAAGAAATCCATCAAATCCTTGACGAGAAACCTATTGTAAACGAATTTCAAATCAACCTTTGGTTTTGGATTGCCTCTTATTATATGTGCAACATTGGCGATGTGTATCGCGGTGCTTTGCCATCGGCTTTGTTGTTGGAAAGCGAAACGATTATTTCACAACGGAAAGAAACTTTTGTCGATGAAACCGATTTGTCCGATGATGAATTTTTGGTTTATGAAGCTTTACAACATCAGTCCTCGTTGAAGGTTCAAAATATCATTGACATTCTCAACAAAAAAACGGTTTTTCCGGTGATTCAAAAGTTGATTCATAAAAACATCATTTCGCTTGAAGAGGAAATACAAGAAGAGTATAAGCCTAAACTCATTCGCTATATTCGTTTGCACGAAAATTATTTGGCAGAAGAAAAACTGATTGAACTTTTAGATAGTTTAAAATCTGAAAAAAGGAAAAATTTAGTGCTTCAGTATTTCCAATGGCAAGCGCAGGAAAAAAAACCAATTTCAGTTAAACAATTAATTGAAACTGCACAATCATCAACAGCCATTGTAAAAGCGTTGATAGAGAAAGGCGTTTTTGAAGAATATTACATCCAGGAAGACAGGGTTAATTTTGATAAAAATAAACTCGATAATCAATTGTCTTTAAGTGAAGCGCAGCAAAATGCTTTTAATGAAATTGAAAATGTATTTCTAGAAAAAGATGTTTGTTTATTGCATGGTGTAACTTCCAGTGGAAAGACTGAAATTTATACCAAACTCATAGAAAACTACATTGCTGACGGAAAACAAGTTTTGTATTTATTACCCGAAATAGCTTTAACCACGCAATTGGTTTCGCGCTTGACAAAACATTTTGGTAATAAAGTCGCTGTTTTTCATTCGAAGTACAGTAATAATGAACGAGTAGAAGTTTGGAACCAAGTTTTAAATTCTTCCGAAAAAGCACAAGTGGTGATAGGAGCAAGGTCGGCTTTGTTTTTACCATTTTCGAATTTGGGTTTAATCATTGTGGATGAAGAACACGAACCAACGTTCAAACAACAAGATCCGGCACCGCGATATCATGCCCGCGATTCAGCTATAGTTTTGGCTAATGCGCATCAATCTAAAGTTTTATTAGGTTCGGCTACGCCAAGTATTGAAACCTATTATAATGCGACTTCGGGAAAATTTGGTTTTGTGAGTTTAAAAGAACGTTTCGGAAAAGTGCAAATGCCCGAAATTGAATTGGTTGATTTGAAAGACAGTTATTTCAGGAAGAAAATGAAAGGTCATTTCAGCTTGACTTTAATCGAAGAAATCACCGAAGCTTTTGCTAATAACGAACAGGTAATTTTATTCCAAAATCGACGTGGCTTTTCACCGGTATTGGAATGCATGACTTGTGGTCATGTACCGCAGTGTCCGCAATGCGATGTGAGTTTGACGTATCATAAATATAAAAACCAATTGCGTTGTCATTACTGCGGTTACAATATGGCGAAGCCTTCGAATTGTCATGTTTGCTCCAGCGTTGACTTGGAAACGAAAGGTTTTGGCACAGAGCAAATCGAATTGGAATTAGCCGAATTATTTCCGAATAAGAATGTCAAGCGCATGGACCAAGACACGACACGCGGCAAATACAGTTTCGAAAAAATCATTGACGGATTTAAAAACCGTGAAATTGATGTTTTAGTCGGCACGCAAATGTTGGCGAAAGGACTAGATTTTGACAATGTGTCTTTAGTTGGAATCATGAACGCTGACAATATGTTGTATCATCCCGATTTTAGGGCTTTTGAAAGAAGTTACCAAATGATGACACAAGTTTCCGGACGATCGGGTAGAAGTGAGAAAAGAGGAAAAGTAATTATCCAAACTTATAATCCGTTGCACAATGTGATTCAGCAAGTCACTAATAACGATTATGAAGGCATGTATAAGGAGCAATTGTATGAACGAAAGATTTACTATTATCCGCCTTTTTATCGCTTGATAAAGCTTACCATGAAGCATCGTGATTTTGATAAACTCAAAGAAGGTTCGATGTGGTTGTTTCAGGTATTGCAACAAAATTTATCGATTCCTGTTCTTGGTCCGGAAGAACCTGCAATTAGTCGCATTCGAAATGAATACATTCGTACGATTATGATTAAAATTCCAAGCGATACGCCATTACAAGGTACAAAAAAAACTATCCAGAAAGTACTGAATAGTTTTGATGTAGTACCGCAATACAGAACAATTAAGGTTACTGTAAATGTCGATTTTTATTGAGTAATTTTAAGCAATAGCTAAAGCTTTAATTAAATCTTCTTTTTTGTTACGGCTTAAAGGAATTTTAGTGAGACCAATTTCCGCAAACTTACTGTTGAAACGTTCTACCTTATCAATGTTAATGATATAAGATTTGTGAACTCTGATGAATTTTTCTTTCGATAAATCCTGTTCAAATGATTTCATTGTAGAAAGTACGAGGTTACTATCTTCTTCCGTTACTACTTTTACATAATCTCCGTAAGCTTCAATCCACTTAATTTTATTGGTATACACTTTAAGTTTCTTAAGGTTGCTCTTAATAAAGATATGTTCTCCTTCTTCTTCTTGATTTTCTTTCTTAAGCATATGGAAATCCATTGCTCTTCTAACAGAAGCATTAAAACGATCTAAGGCTATCGGTTTTTGTAGGTAATCCGTAGCATCATAATCGAACGCTTTCATAGCGTATTCCGCTTTTGACGTGATAAAAATAATTTGGGGTTTTACTTTTAATCCGTCAAGAAAATCAAAACCACTGATGACCGGCATCTCAATATCGAGAAAGATTAAATCAACAGTATGAACCGACATGCAATTTTTTGCTTCAATTGCATTAGAAAAATCACCTACTAAATGTAAATTGGGGTGATTATTTACTAACTTTGCAATGATCATCCTTTGAATGGAACTATCATCAACAACGACACAATTTAGTTTCATAATATTATTTATTATAGATTTGGAATTGTAAAAATAACACCTTTTTTTTAATCCACCTAACGTTTCGTCGATTATTTTTGCTTTTAAACGTTATTTTTTACTTTTAGACGATTTCTCTTCTTTGTCTATTGAATTTCAGAAAACATTTTATATCTTCGCGCCCAATTTAAAATTTAACAAAATTTATTATGAATCATTACGAAACTGTTTTCATCTTAAATCCCGTTTTATCTGAAGTTCAGGTAAAGGAAACAGTAAGCAAATTTGAAGATTTTCTTACTGCTAAAGGAGCAACGATGGTATCTAAAGAGGATTGGGGCTTAAAAAAATTAGCTTACGAAATCCAAAACAAGAAAAGTGGTTTTTACCACTTATTCGAATTCCAAGTATCAGGAGAAGCTCTTATTGCTTTTGAAACTGAGTTTAGACGTGACGAAAGAGTTATGCGTTTCTTAACAGTAAGTTTAGACAAACACGCAATCTCTTGGGCAGAAAGAAGAAGAACTAAATTAAAAGCAACAAAAGCGTAATTATGGCAACTTTACAACAATCCGCTTCAGGAAAAAAGGACGGAGATATCAGATATCTTACTCCATTGAATATTGAAACTAACAAAACTAAAAAGTATTGTCGTTTCAAAAAATCAGGTATCAAATATGTAGATTACAAAGATCCTGACTTCTTATTGAAATTCGTAAACGAACAAGGTAAAATTTTACCAAGACGTTTAACCGGAACTTCATTGAAATACCAAAGAAAAGTGTCTGTAGCTGTTAAAAGAGCGCGTCACTTAGCTTTAATGCCATACGTGGCCGATTTATTAAAATAATATTTAAACAATAGTTGTTGGTTTCCCGTTAATCGGAACCTAACTTCTCTAATAAAGGACAACAACATGGAATTGATCTTAAAACAAGACGTTCAGAATTTAGGATTTAAAGATGACGTAGTAACAGTAAAAAACGGTTACGGTCGTAATTTCTTAATCCCGCAAGGTTTTGCTCAATTGGCAACACCATCTGCAAAAAAAGTTTTAGCTGAAAATTTAAAACAAAGAGCTTATAAAGAAGCTAAAATTGTTGATGATGCTAAAAAAATCGCAGAAGCTTTAAAAGCTTTAGAGATTAAAATCACAGCAAAAGCTGGTGGAGAAAAATTATTCGGTTCAATCACTAACATCGATATCGCTTCGGCTTTAGAGACTGCAGGTCAACCAATCGATAGAAAATTCATCACTAGTGGTGTTGTTAAACGTACCGGTAAATATGCTGCTACTGTAAGATTACACAGAGAAGTGGTTATCGAATTACCATACGAAATTGTAGCTGAGAAATAATATTTCAACATACAAAGTAAAAGTCCCGATTCGCGTCGGGATTTTTTTTTGAAGCTTTTTCCCGTTTTCCATTACAATCTTTTATGAATTACCACGGGTTAAAACCCATGGCAATTCATAAAAGGATTTTTATTGCAAACACGAAGTGTTCATCAAACTCCAATGAAAATTAAAGTATTGTGAGATAATCGGGGCTAGGCTTTAATACTAAAACAAAAAAAACTTAGTCACTCGGCAACTTTAAAAAATATGAAATACAAAAGACTAACCAAAGAACAATTTGAAGCCTTGCACCAAGAATTTAGTAATTTCTTGGCAACACAATCTATAGATAAAGGAGAATGGGATAAAATCAAAGCGGATAACCCGGAAGTAGCCGAACAAGAATTAGATGTTTTCTCTGATTTAATTTGGGAAGGCGTTTTGAGTAATGCACAATATTTAGAACATTTCTCCAAAAATCACATTTTCCTTTTTCATTGTCAAGAAAAATTCATTCAGTCTATCGTTTTGAAAGCTTTAGAGCCTGAAGTTAATTTTTTGGAAAAAGAAGGTTTACAATGGCTAAGCGACAATTTGTTTACCGATACCGTTGAAATCCATTTAGGTAAAAAAGAATACGAAGACAATCGCAATACCTCCATATTTGATTTGATTACCCAGGGCGCTATCTTAAGCGACGGGCAGTTATACCTTCAAATCAACGGTATTATTCAGTCGTAAAAATAATTGGACACTAGTGTTATTTAATTATAGATAGTACTTTGTCCATAATTTTTAAATTATCGTTCAGGTACTTCAATTTGCTATTGCTACTGATGTCATAAGACAAAACCCCTTTAATTAGCCATAACTCATCGATATCGCTTTTTTCAAAAGTAATATCGTGATTTACTACATAATCGTTTTTTAATAAGAAGGTGTTCGAATCTTCTGTTATAACCAAGCGATTAATGAAAATTCCTTTCTTCTGACTTATAACAACTACTAAATCATTGTTTTTAATACTGTCAATATCTGTTGCTGAACAAAGTACATAAGATCGTTCTTCAATTAGAGGAAACATATTGTTGCTAACCGCTTGGAAAGCACGAGTAGATTCCCCTCTTAAAAATGGGAAAGTATATTTTGGAAGTGTCTCCAGAATGCTTTTATTGTCTACACAATATTGAAATTGGGATTCTCTACTAACTAAGAAAGTGCCATCTTCCAGGCTGTCATAGTTTTTAGAATTTGATTTACTGTAAAAAATATCATTCAAATCAATTTCGTACAATTCGCAAATAGCGATAATTCCACTGTAGTCTAATGTGTCTCTCTTTTTCCAAGAAGAAATGGTATTTGGCTTTACATTTAGGATTTCTGAAAGCTCTATGTCAGTTCGTACTTTTAGGGCAAATTTTAATTTTTGTAAAATTAAATTCGCATTTTGAGATGTTTTCTCTTGCATATTCGCAAAATGTATTATACTTTTATCCTGAGAATAAAAATATGAGTTTATATTTTTTTAATAATTTATTACTCTAGTGGTATTCGTAGAGTTGGCAATAAGTAATAAAAAAACATTCACGATTGTGGTATTTTTTTTATCGTATAAACAAAAGTCACTATCTCACTTTATGACTTCTAATTATGTAAGTTAATAAATTTTTAAAATTTGGGATTCATTTAAAAACAATAAATATTTTAAATTATTAATAAATTAAAATGTCAGTTAAATTAAAACAAATATATATTAATTGACCCTATAAAATAGTATATAATTAGTTAAAAATGTCATCAATGACCTATAATTAACATATTAAATCGATAAATAACAGTACAGTTATTTTTTTTAGCTAAATAAATAAAAGAAAAGCTACAAAAAAATCATAAACCGTAAAAAAATAAAACAAAAACCGTAAAGAATATTAAAAAATATACTATTACACAATACCACCTCTGAATACCACTACCAATAAATACCACTACCAATAAATACCACACAAGCAAATAGTTAATTAAGAAATAGTTGCCCTAAATATTCACTTAAATTACTGCTAATGGAATTAAATTTTACCCCTGGCAAAAAGCTTAGGATAAGTCTTTTTGTAATCTACCTTATAGTATTTGGATTTTTGCAAACCGTGGAAGCACAATCACTACCGATTTATGCAACCACAATTACAAGTCAGAGTAATGTAGATTTTGCTACAAATGCTACTGACGGTAATTTGTCAAGTATGGCTAGAATAAGAGCCAGTTCAGGAATTGCCATCGGAATTGGCGCTTACTCCGGACATCTGGAGCTTAAGTTTGATTCGGTTTTACCGGCAAACACTACTTCTTATGTGAAAATTCAAACCGATGATAATATTCTGCCATCTCTACTAGGTGGTAGTCTTGGCGGATTATTATCCGATGTTGGAGGCGTTTTATTAATCGGCAATCAAGAGTTTACTGTGGAAGCCAAAAACGGCTCAACAACAGCTCTTCTGGGAAACAGTCAAATCTTAAATGATTTTGCTTTAGAAAGATTAAAAATTGTCATTAATGCTACTAATGAATACTTTATTGCATTAACCCCTTCACAATCTTATGACAGAATTCGTTTGACCAACAGAGTCGGTTCTTTAATAGGATTAGGAAATACGAAGCGATTGGATGTATATGAAGCTTTCTATATTGGAACACCCGATGTTTGTGGATTGGCAAGTTATACTTCTTATAGCGGTTCGGGTCTAAATCTCGATTTATTAGGTCTTGGCGGCGCCGGTGTTAGCAATCCAAAAAATGTTTTAGACGCTAATACCACTAATTACTCCAGACTTAGCATGGGAATTTTAGCGGTTGCAGCTTCTATAGAGCAAACAGTTTATTACGATGGTGTATACCAACCAACCGATCAATTTTTTATTCGAATGAAAGTTGATTCTTCATTGTTGGCTTTAGGAGTTGCTAATAATATTCAAATTATTGGCTCGAATGGAGCAACCACAGTGATGACTGCCAATTTAAATTCACTTTTAAATTTAGACTTACTGACATTACTTCAAGGCAATCAAATTGCTACGATTCCTTTTTCCCCAAATGCTCCTGTTGACAGAATTACAATAAGATACAACTCCTTGTTGAATGTTCAATTGACACAAAGTTTGGATTTGTATGATGTAACTCGAGCGCCGGCTGTTCCGATAATTACCGATACTTTTACGCTAAATCCAACAGTTTGTTCAGGAAGCACCGCTACTTTAGTTGCAACAACAGGCGTGGGAACCGAATTAATTTGGTATGACCAAGCCGTGGGCGGAACAGCTTTGGCGACCTTGAGTTCAGGTCAACCTTTTGTAACACCGGTTTTAACACAAAACACTTCGTATTATGTTTCAGCCAGAAGAATTGGTTGTCCAGAAGAATCGTTAAGACTCAAGGTTACTGTTGCCGTAATCAACTTACCCGTTGCGGCAGACATTGCAATTTCTGACACTTTGCAAGCTTGTAATGGTGTGATTGTACTTTCTCCGTCTTCAACAATCGGTGGTGCTACTTTTAGATATTATAAAGACCAGTTAAAAACTCAGGAAATTACAACCGGATTTTCGGGTGATGCCGGAGTTACTTATGTTTTGAATAATGCTAATGGTGAGCTGTCAATTTCAGGATTAACCGCGATTAATTCACCTTATCACTATTATATATCACTGACTGTAAACGGTATTTGTGAAAATGAGGTGAATACTTTAAAACACGTAATAGTTAATCACGCGACTGCTTTAGTATTGAATGTTTCTCCAACTATTGAAGGTTGTGGAAGTGTTAACCTTCGCGATGCCATTCTGAATTTTGATAGTTCAAGCGATATAATATACAGCTTTTTTGATAGTACCAATGCTCCAATTACTGCGGAAGCTGCTTCCAATATTCAAACTTCGGGATTGTATTATATCCAATCAACAAGTTTAAGTGGAAGCTGCTCTTCTTTAATGCAATCAGTTGATGTTACTGTAAATCAGGAGATAAATTTGATAGTAACCAATGTTAATAATGTGGTTAATATTGGAAGCTCGGTTACTTTCAATACCACTTCAAATGCGCCTATTGTTTGGTACGATTCTGAGGGTAATGCATTGGCATCAAACGTCGCCGGACCATTTTCATCTGCCGGTTTTTACACTTTCACTGCTATTTCAGGCAATGGCAGTTGTTTGGCCACAAGCAATGCTTTTGTATCGGTTATTGATCCTGCCAATTGTCCGGTTTTGACCGAAAGAACATACGCAGATTCCCAAAGTTGGGGTTCCATAATTACCGGTGGTGTTTTTAACGGCAGTAATGCTATCGATGAAGATATCCAATCTCATTCCACCATAGTAACCGGTATCGGACTATTAGGTATTGGAACAACTTGGCAAACTTTGCAATGGGATGATTTAATTCCTGCCGGAACTCCGGTGAATGTGAAATTAGGCTCTAATTATAGTGGTCTAGTAGCCTTAGGTGCTTACTCAATTGTTGGAACCAAAAGAAATTCTTCAGGTGTTCCGATTGATATCGGATTTATCCAACCTATTTCAGGTTCGCTAGTTGATTTATTATCAGGAGAGAATGTTTTCGAATACACTTTTGTTCCTTCCAATTTCAGTGGACCACAAGATTATGATGGTATCCGAATCATTGTAGGTTCTGTCGCCAGTATTGCGCAAAATGTAAATGTGTATGAAGCTTATTACGACAAACAGGTTTCTCAAATCACTTGTAGCACATCTGATGTAGAAGATGTTTTCTATGGTGCTTATGATTTAGGTGTTGGTGTCGCTACAGCGACAGTAGGCGTTGATGATCCTTATGATGCAGTTGATAATAGTGTTACTACTTATGCAACGATGTATAGCGGAGCCGGCATTTTAGCGACAGCCGATTTGACAATTTCTTTCAATACACCAACATTAGCCGGTGATACCTTGGAAATCATAATATCAAAACCGGCAACACTTTTGAGCTTGTCTTTACTAAGCGGTTTTTCAATCCAAATGTACTTGGGTAATTCTCCTGTAGGACTTCCGATTGATCATAATTCCAGTTTATTGAGTTTATCACTAATCAGTGGTGATTTATATGCTTTGGTTGTGCAACCGCAAACAATGCCTTATGACAGAATAGCCATTCGTTTTGGAGGTACTGTTGACGCATTCGATTTTTTAAGAATACACGAGGTGAATCGACGCGCTGATACTTCTGTTATTGGTGGTGATGCAACAAACACTTTGGATGTTTGTCCAGGTCAAGCAGTGCAATTAACTATTGTGCCCGTTGATTGTACGACATTTATTTGGTATGATGCTGAAGTTGGAGGAAACGTAGTTTCAACTGGAATGAGTTTTACGGTACCGAATAATTTAACTTCGGGATCACATAATTTTTATATCCAACCATTCCGTTTCGGTTGTGCGGTATACGATAGAGGTAGAGTGACCTTAAATGTTGGTCAAACCGCACCGGACACGGCTATAACGCAAGTTTTAATAAATGGAGCGACAAATACTACTATTTGTAGCCTAACTGGAACGATTGCTTTGCAAGCAGAGATGAATTCAACCATGACCATCACTAACCCGATTTTTCATTGGTATTATTTTGATGGTACAACTGTCCAACCCATTGCAGGAGAAACAGCCTCTTTATTGACAATTACAGGATTGACACCGGGAACTTATACTTATTATTTAGGGGTAAGTTCAGACGAATATTGTGACACTGCTGAACCTGACAGAAAAGAAATTACGTTTACCATTTTACCTTTTTCTGTAGCTTCAGATATAACTGCAGCTGATACTCTGATTTGTAACAATGATGCGGCTATAATAGTGCCAACGACTTCGCATACCAATCCACAATTTTCTTGGTATTTAACCAATGATACAACACAACCTATTGTTGATGGTGCTATTATTGGCGGAGCCACTTTTTCAGTAGCGGCTAATGGTACACTAACCGTAACAGGTTTGTTAGATACCAATAGTCCGTTTACTTATTATGTTGCCATGCAAAGTGATAACACTTGTTTGAACTTAGCGGGGACATTAGAACCGGTGATGATAATTGTAAATGATCCCGGAACACCAACCACTGCAAATGCAAATCAGTCATTTTGTTTAATTGATGCGCCAACAGTAGCAGATTTACAAGTGAATGAAAGCAATGTCGTTTGGTATTCAGGACCTATCAATGGAACACCATTGGTAACAACAACGCCATTGGTAAATGGAGTAATATATTATGCAGCTTTAGTAGACACGACAACAGGTTGTGAAAGCACAATTCGATTAGCAATAAATATTACTATTACTGATTCGGGAACGCCAACCACTACAAATACTACTCAAACCTTTTGTTTGATTGCTGCACCAACAATTGCCAATCTGCAAGTGAACGAAAGCAACTTTGTTTGGTATTTGAATCCTAACGGCGGAAGTCCATTAACTTCAACCACTGCTTTAGTAAATGGAGGATTATATTACGCTTCGCTATTAGATGCTGTTACAGGCTGTGAAAGTGCTGTTAGATTAGTGATAAGTGTTTTAATTTCTGATCCGGGTACACCAACAACAGCCAATGCTACTCAAACATTTTGTTTGGCGAATGCACCAACCATTTCGAATCTGCAGGTAAATGAAAGCAATGTGGTTTGGTATAATAATCTAATAGGAGGAACTCCATTAGTAACAACAACAGCTCTAGTGAATGGAAGTATTTATTACGCTTCATTACTAGAGACAACCACCGGATGTGAGAGCGCTACGAGGTTAGCAGTAAGCATAACGCTTTCTAATCCGGCAATTCCAACTACAAATAATGCTACTCAGACATTTTGTTTAGTCGATGCGCCAACCATTGCTAATCTTCAAGTGAATGAAACCAATGTGGTTTGGTATGCAGATGCTACTGGTGGAAGTCCGTTAGCCACAACAACAGCTTTGGTTAATGGAATTACTTACTATGCCGCAATAGTGGATACCAATACAGGTTGTGAAAGTAGCATCCGATTGGCGATAATGGTAACCTTTAATGGAAGTGGTCAAGCCGTAATTTTGGGCGGTGATAATGAAGCTTGTGTTTTTGAGCAGGTAACTTACACCACCAATGCGGGAATGGATAATTATATATGGTCGGTAACCAATGGATTGATTATTTCCGGTGGACAAACAACTGATAATACGATTACGGTATCGTGGTTAGCCATTGGTCCGGGAAATGTTAGTGTTTCTTATTCTAATAGCTGTAGCGGAAATAGTAGTGCTTCATTTGACCTAAGTGTTCAAACTTGTTCTGATATTACCATCAGTAAAGTAGTTGACAATCCAACTCCAAGTATAGATGATAATGTAACATTTACTATTACCGTTAATAATGTTGGTACCGGTCAATTTCTGAATGTAGTAGTTCATGAAAATTTGCCGTCAGGATACAGCTTTGTAAGTGCAACGACAACTGCTGGAACTTTCAATAACATATCAGGGATATGGAATATTTCGATATTACCTGCCAATACGAGCGCTATCTTAACAGTAACGGTTACAGTTTTATCAACCGGAAATTATTTGAATGTTGCATCAATCGATATTTCAGATCCGATAGATTTAGATGATTCTAATAATGATGATGACGCAGAAGTATCGCCAATTTGTTTAGTGGTTTACAATGAATTTAGTCCAAATAACGATGGTGCTAACGATACTTTTACCATTGATTGTATCGAAAATTATCCAAATAACAAGCTAAGTGTATACAATAGATATGGTTCTTTAGTTTATGATAGAAAGGCCTATAACAATGATTGGGACGGAACTGCCAACGTTTCAGGAGCTATCAATAGAGAGGAAAAGTTGCCAACCGGTACTTATTACTATATCCTCGATATTGGTGATAATACTCCTAAAAAAGCGGGTTGGTTAGCCATCACAAGATAGTATTACAATCATTTTCTTAATTATTAAACTAAATAGAAAAAGTATGAAACCATATATAAGAATTCATAAAGTACACTTTTTATTGCTGTACATCCTTTGTCCTTTTATCATAAAGGCACAACAAGACCCCGAATATACACAGTACATGTATAACACAATGAGCGTAAACTCAGCTTATGCAGGATTGACAGGTTCATTGGAAGCCGTTCTTCTACACCGTTCTCAATGGGTTGGTATCGATGGCGCACCACAGACTCAAGCCTTCGCCATTCATTCTCCCATGCGAAATGATAAAGTGGGTTTAGGGTTTAGTATTGTGAATGACAAACTAGGACCTTCAAACGAATTGTACATCGATGGAAACTTCTCCTATAGTATTGCCTTTCCGAATGAAAGAAAATTGGCGTTTGGTCTTAAAGCCGGTATGAGAGTGTTGAACGTCGATTGGACAAGAGGAAGATACAATGATCCAATTGATGTTTTGCTGAATCAAAATATCGACAACAAAATGAAACCTTCAATA
Organism: Flavobacterium sp. 102; assembly: GCF_003634615.1. Lineage (NCBI taxonomy): Bacteria > Pseudomonadati > Bacteroidota > Flavobacteriia > Flavobacteriales > Flavobacteriaceae > Flavobacterium > Flavobacterium sp. 102. Next base: position 2,450,255 of record NZ_RBKX01000001.1, read on the forward strand.
GGCGCCGGATTGTATTTCTACAGTGACAAATGGTATATCGGCGCTTCAGTTCCAAGTTTTATCAGAGGTGATTATTATGATGATGTGGAAGAAGCTATTGATTACGACCGACTTCACTATTATTTTATCGGAGGTTATGTTTTTAATTTCTCAGACAATCTAAAATTCAAACCCGCCTACATGTTAAAAGCAGTTAGTGGTGCACCGATGTCAATGGATATTTCGGCTAATTTCTTAATTCAAGAGAAATTTACATTAGGCGTTTCACATCGTTTGGACGATTCGGTTAGTGTGTTGGCTGGTTTTCAAATTTCTAATAGTTTGTACATCGGTTACGCCTATGATTATACTGTAACCAATTTGAATAAGTACAACGATGGTTCACACGAGGTCATTCTTCGTTATCAATTGCAAAAGAAATCCCAACAAATAAAATCTCCAAGATTTTTCTAAAACCCTGAAATCATGAAAAAAATATATCTACTAATTATGTTCTTTTGTTTGGCATCAGGTTTTGCGCAAACGAAATTGAAGAAAGCAGACCAACTTTTTAAGACCATGGCTTATGTTGAAGCCGCAAAAGCTTATGAAGAGTATCTGAAGAATGTTGAAAAACCGGGAACGCAAACGCTAAAAAATGCTGCTGATTCCTATTATTTCACAGACGACAACAGAAATGCACTTAAATGGTATCAAAAACTTTATGATATCCAAGGTCAGACGATTTCTGACAGCTATTTTCTCCGCTATATTCAGTCTTTGAAAGGGGTAATGGATTATGAGAAAGCAGATAAACTAACTCGTGAATTTTTGAATAAAAAAGGCGATGAAAAAGAAATAGCTCGCTTTGTAAATCAAAAACGTCAAATGGACAGTGTAGCTAAAGCCAAACAACTTTACACCGTAAAAAATCTCGACATCAATACCAATAAGTCTGATTTTGGAACCGCTTTTTATGGTAAAAAAATTGTTTTTGCTTCGAGTAAAGACACTACAAATCATGGTGAAAAACTATACAGTTGGAACAAGCAACCTTTCTTAAACTTGTATTTGGCCGAAAGAAATACCGCAGATGGAAGTTTGTTTAATGAATCACTATTTTTACCTAATGTGATGACCAAATACCATGAAGCCACTGCTACATTTAGCCCGGATTGGAAAACAGTTTATTACACGACTAACATTGTGAAAGATAAAAAACTGATTATCGACCAATCCAGAACTAATAATTTCCAAATTATCAGAGGTAGAATTGAAGAAGATGAACTGGTGAAAACCGAAAAATTGTTCTTCAATAGCGACAAGTATTCCGTTGGTCATCCATCTTTAAGTGAAGACGGAAAATGGTTGTTTTTTGCTTCAGATATGCCTGGTGGTTTAGGGGAAACCGATTTGTATGTTGTCCAAATTGCCGACGACGGAACGATGAGTACGCCTCAAAATTTAGGACCAACGGTAAATACTATCGGAAACGAATTGTTTCCTTATTTCCGAAACGGTACTCTGTATTTTTCTTCCGACGGTCATTATGGTTGGGGTGATTTAGATGTTTATGAAAGCAAATTTTCTGGTGGACTAAATTTCTCGGTACCAAGAAATCTTGGTGCTCCGATAAATAGCAACAAAGACGATTTTGCTTATATAGTAGACGCGACGGATACTTTTGGTTATGTTTCTTCGAACAGAGCTTTAGGAAAAGGTGATGATGATATCTATTATTTTACCAAAGTAAAACCGGAATGTGACCAATTGATTTCTGGAAAAGTCATCAACTCAAAATCCAAATGGGTCATAGATAACGCGACAATAATCGCTTATAACGCTTTTGGCGAAGCCATAAACCAAGCGAAGACAGATGCAAATGGCGCTTATGTAATCAAATTGCCTTGTGGAAAGAAAATCAAATTGGTTGCTTCTAAACCAAATCACAGCAGTGAAGAACGAACTGTTGAAACTACCAAAACCAATTTGGCAGAAGTAAAAGAAATCAATTTTGAATTGAGCAAATTTGAAGATTTAATCGTTAAAGAAAAGGGACAGGAAAAAATTGATGTAAATCCAATCTTCTTTAATTATGATAAATATGATGTCACACCTCAAGCAGTAGTAGAATTAGATAAAGTAGTTTTTGTAATGCAAAAATTTCCGAATGTGAAAATCAAAATTGAATCCCATACCGATTCAAGAGGGAAAGATGCTTATAATATGACCTTGTCTGACAACAGAGCCAAGTCAACTCAGGCTTACATTATTTCTAAAGGAATTGATGCTTCCCGAATTGAAAGTGCTATTGGTTTCGGAGAAAGTCGCTTGACCAACAAATGTAGTAATGGTGTGAAATGTACTGAAGAGCAACATTTTAAAAATCGTCGTTCCGATTTTATCATTATCCAAAAATAATCCCCAAAAAATTATGGCAAAAAACCACTTCGTAAGGAGTGGTTTTTTTGTTTTTAATCCTAATTTTGAAATAGAATTATTATTTTTAGCGGAAGCAAATTACCAATCAATTTTATGGATATTCAAACTATCATTCAGGATTTACGAGACGAACTCAACCAACACAATCACAGCTATTATGTGTTAGACAATCCAACGATTTCCGATTTTGAATTTGACCAAAAACTGAAACAGCTTCAAGAGTTAGAAAACCAATATCCTGAATTTTTTGACGAAAACTCGCCATCGCAACGGGTTGGCGGAACAATTACCAAAAATTTTCAAACAGTAGTTCACGATTACCGAATGTATTCTTTGGACAATTCTTATTCTACAGAAGATTTAGTCGATTGGGAAACCAGAATCCAAAAGGTGCTAGGCAATGTACCGTTGCAATATACTTGCGAATTAAAATATGATGGTGCCTCGATTTCGATTACTTACGAAAACGGAAAACTAAAGCGTGCCGTTACTCGCGGCGATGGCTTTCAAGGCGATGATGTGACTAATAATATCAAAACAATTAAGTCGATTCCGTTAAAATTGAAAGGCAGTTTTCCCGACCGATTTGACATTCGTGGCGAAATCATTTTGCCGTTTGAAGGTTTCGAAAAAATGAACCAAGAACTGATTGAAATAGGTGAGACACCTTATTCCAATCCAAGAAATACGGCTTCCGGAAGTTTAAAATTACAAGACAGTAGTGAAGTGGCAAAACGCCCATTAGAATGTTTGTTGTATTTTATCGTTGGCAATAATCTCAATATCAAAACTCAATTTGAAGGATTAGCAGCTGCCAGAAATTGGGGTTTTAAAGTCCCGAAAGAAGCACGATTAGCCAATAGTTTAGCCGAAGTTTTCGAGTATATCAATTATTGGGACGAACACCGACACCATTTGCCTTATGAAACCGACGGCGTTGTAATTAAAGTCAATAGTTTCCAACACCAAGATGAATTAGGGTATACCGCCAAATCGCCTCGTTGGGCAATGGCTTATAAATTCAAAGCCGAACAAGTTTCTACCAAATTAAATTCGATTTCGTATCAAGTGGGAAGAACCGGTTCGATTACACCTGTGGCCAATTTGGAACCGGTACAATTGGCGGGAACGATAGTTAAACGGGCGTCTTTACACAATGCCGACCAAATTGAAAAACTCGACATCAGAGTAGGCGATACTGTTTTTGTAGAAAAAGGAGGCGAAATTATTCCGAAAATTATTGCGGTTGATTTGGCTAAAAGAAGCGCTGACTCTCAAAGAACACAATATATTTCTCATTGTCCGGAATGCAATTCGGAACTAGTGAGAACTGAAGGTGAAGCCAATCATTATTGTCCTAATTTTTATGGTTGTCCGCCGCAGATTATAGGTAGAATCCAACATTATATTTCGCGCAAAGCGATGGATATTGAAGGTCTTGGCGGAGAAACTGTCGCTTTGTTGTTCAATAATAATTTGGTTAAAGATTACGCTGATTTATACGAATTGACTGTTGGCCAAATTTTACCCTTGGAACGTATGGCGCAAAAATCAGCGGAGAACTTAGTCAATGGTGTTCTAAAATCTACAGCAGTTCCGTTTGAAAGGGTTTTGTATGCGATTGGAATTCGGTATGTTGGAGAAACGGTTGCCAAGAAATTAGCGAAACATTATAAATCGATTGATGCGCTTCAAAAGGCTTCTTTATTGGATTTAATTTTGGTAGATGAAATAGGAGAGAAGATTGCCCAAAGTGTTATTGAATTCTTTGAAAATGAAGAAAATGTGAAAATTATTGAGCGTTTGAAACAGTTTGGTGTACAATTGGAACTTATTGAAAAGCACAATCCCAATGCAACAGACAAATTATCAGGCAAAACTTTTGTGGTTTCCGGCGTCTTTGAAAAATTTTCCCGTGATGATTTGAAAAAAGCTATCGAAGATAACGGTGGCAAAGTAGGCAGTTCAATTTCGGCAAAGACTGATTTTGTGGTGGCTGGTGATAATATGGGTCCGGCCAAATTAGAGAAAGCCAATCAACTAAAAGTACCAATCATTTCTGAAGATGATTTTTTAGTCATGCTATCTTAAAACTTTAAACCAAAAGAATCATTTTGTATTATAATTTGTGTTAACTTTAATATTCCTAAGCGATTTTCTATGGTTAGAAAAGACAATATATTAAAGTCATTAACCTTTGGCTATTTTATCATAGCATTCTTTGAAGTTATTTCAGAATACTTTGCCTATACACCATTTATTTGTTCGCTAAAACCGCTGATTCCTTTACTTTTGGTGGTAATTTATCTTATAAGTTCTAGCAGAAAAAATCCAATTTTTGTCATCGTATTATTATTTTCAATGGTGGTGAACATATTGTTTATACCAAGTACACCAATGTGTCTTTATTATGCTTTGATAATCTTTACGCTGCATCGTATTGTAATCATTTATCTTGTATTTTCTTTGCAAAAAGTAAAAGATTTTATTCCAATGATCATTGCAACATTGCCTTTTTTACTTATTTTCTTTTACTTATTTATTGAAACCAATGACATTCCGGAGAATAGTTTTTATTTGTTGATGTTGCAAAACATCTTAATTTCAGTATTTGCAGGTGTTGCCCTTTCGAGTTATGTAATGAATGATAACAAGCAAAACTCAGTTTTATTAATATCGGTTTTGCTGTTTGTAATGTTGCAGTTTTCGGTTTTTATAGAAAAGTACTTTTTAGTCAATGAGTTTCAAAAGTTACTCCGACCTTTAGCTATGACCTTTAATGCATTAGCTTTCTTCTCGTTTTATAAATATGTAATGATTGCAGAAAAATCAAACAATAATTGATTTCCCTTGGGTTGTAACAGATTTCGAGTCTTCAAGATAGAAATCGATTCGACCCAAATTAATCCCATAACAACCGACTTGATTCACCAAAACATCTTTGTCTTCAGCATTTTTCAAAACCGTGGGCTTGTCTAAGAAAGTATGCGTATGTCCGCCGATAATTAAGTCAATGTCTTTGGTTAATGTTGCCAATTTGGTGTCACAAATTTTATCAGGCTCGTTTTTGTATTGGTAACCAATGTGAGAAAGACAAATCACCAAATCACATTTTTGTTCTTGTTTTAAAATGCGTGACATGTCTTGAGCAACGGTTAACGGATCATTGTAAACGGTTTCTTTGTAATTCTTCTTATCAACCAAACCTTCCAAACTGATTCCAAGTCCGAACAAGCCAACTTTGATCCCATCTTTGTTAAAAATCTTATAAGGCTTAACCTGACCGTTCATCACGGTGTTTTTGAAATCATAATTGGCAGAAACAAATTCAAAATTTGCATTGGGTAATTGGGCATATAAACCGTCAATTCCATTGTCAAAATCGTGGTTGCCTATTGTTGCCAAATCATATTTCATCATGCTCATTAGCTTGAATTCCAATTCTCCTCCGTAGTAGTTGAAATAAGGCGTTCCTTGAAAAATATCTCCGGCATCTAATAAGAGCACATTCGGATTTTCTCTTCGAATGTTTTCAATCAAAGCCGCTCTTCGGGCAACGCCGCCCATGTTTGGGTTTTTGGGATGATTCGCCGGAAACGGATCAATATAACTATGAACATCGTTAGTATGTAAAACTGTAAGATGCTTAGTGTTCAAAGTCTTGAAACTACTTAGTGAAAGTCCGCCAAGACTTAGCAAAGCCGAACTTGCCGCAGTTTTTTGTATAAAATCTCTTCTTTTCATCTTATAGTTCTTTGCTGATTCTGATGTCTTTACTGGCTGTAATCTTTTTGTTTTCCTTGAAATAATCGATAATGATATTTCGAAGTTTATAATCTAGGTCATATTTTTCAACCCCTTTTTTGAAGAAAAGCATGTTGTCTCCACCATTGACAAGATAATCTGAAGTCACAACATAATAGATTTTATCATTTTCCAATGCTTTTCCGTTGACCAAAATATTTTTTGGTTGGTTGTCTTTGCCAATGGTAAAAGTTAACCCTTTCAATGGATGCGGTTTTTTTTCGGTGATGATATAATTGACCATTTCTAAGATTTGTTCTCCTTTTAAACCAATAACAAAAGCGCTGTTTTCAAAGGGCATGATTTCGTAAGCATTTCTTGCAGAAACATCGCCTTTTGAAATAATAGTTCTGATACCACCATGATTAAGCAAACAAATGTCGATGGTTTTTTTCTCTCTAAGTTGGAAAATGACATTCGATTTATCAAAAGTAATGTCAGATAAGAAATTACCCATTGGCGTTTGCCATTCGCCCGATTTGTCCATCGTCTCTGGCGCATTGGCTAAAATCAAACTCAAATCTTTATCAATATTATCGCGATAAGGCTTGATAAAGTTTTCAAATTCAATGTCTTCGGTGTTGGTTGAATTAATTGCAATTTCTTTGCCTTCAATTCGAGTGACAGTGTATTTTTTTTCCGCACAGGAAATAAGACTTGCAAATGTTAATAATAAAACAAAATGTTTTAATACAACGTTATAGTTTTTTAGTTTTACCATCGCTTTTGGCGCTAATTTTAGTAATTTTGTAATTCAAGTAAAAGTAGTATGTTTTTAAATTACTTAAAGGATTTTTCAACAAAAAAAATAGTTAAGAATAGTTTATCAAATGTTAAACATTTGGCTTCGGATAGTGTTATCAAAACTGTTGGGATTATTTTTGATGAAACTTACTTTTATGAAAGAGAAGCCATGGTTCGTGAGCTAATCCAAAACGGAATTGCAGAGAAAGACATTAAAGTATTGGTTTTCAAAAATAAAATTAAAAAAAATGAAGTTTTTGATTATCCTACTTTCAGCCACAAAGATTTAAGTTGGCGTGCTACAGTTGATAAAAAAGAAGTAAAAGATTTTATTGCTGAACCATTCGATTTATTAATCAATTATTACGATACCGAGAAAGTAGCCTTATTATTGGTTTCTCATCAATCAAAAGCAGGTTTTAAAGTTGGCTTCGCTGCTATCGATAAAAGGTTGAATCATTTTATGATCAACACCAATGCCGAAAATTATAAAGTCTTTATGGACGAACTATTTAAATATTTAAAAATTCTAAACAAAATTTAAAATGCAATCATTAATTGGTACCGGAGTTGCCCTTGTTACACCTTTCAAAAAAGATTTTTCAGTAGATGTTGATGCGTTAAAAGCCATCGTTAATTTCCAAGTTGATAACGGAATTGACTATTTAGTTGTTTTAGGAACAACCGCCGAAACAGCAACATTGACAAAGGACGAAAAGGAATTGGTAATAAAGACAATTGTAGAAGCCAATAAAGGAAGATTGCCTTTGGTTTTAGGAGTTGGAAGTAATAATACCAATGAAGTTGTCGCTGAATTAAAATCAAGAGATTTCTCCGATTTCGTGGCGATACTTTCTGTTTCTCCATATTATAACAAACCAACTCAAGAAGGCATTTACCAACATTTTAAAGCGATTGCTGAAGCTTCGCCGCTTCCGATTATTTTGTACAATGTTCCGGGAAGAACAGCTAGTAATATGTTGCCGTCAACAATTATTCGTTTGGCTAATGATTTCAAAAATGTGGTGGCTGTAAAAGAAGCTGCAGGCGATATCGTTCAAGCGATGAAATTGATTCAAGGCAAGCCAAAAGATTTCTTAGTGATTTCAGGTGATGATATGATTACGTTGCCAATGGTTTTAGCCGGAGGCGCAGGCGTTATTTCCGTAATTGCTGAAGGTTTTCCGAAACAATTTTCTGAAATGGTGCATTTAGGTTTGAACAAAAGAGTAGAAGAAGCTTATCAATTGCACTATCTTCTAGCGGATTCAATTGATATGATTTTCGAGCAAGGAAATCCGGCCGGAATTAAAGAAGTGTTTAAGTCATTGGGCTTGTCTGAGAATATAGTTCGTTTACCTTTAGTAAATGCTGATGAAAATTTAGCCAAACGCCTACATGATTTCACCAATAAAATTTCAAAAATGTAATTTTTTCGACTTCGAAAAAAATATTTTGTTGTAAACAATTAATAACTAAATTTGCAGTTGCTTTTTAAGTCACAAAATGTGTTTAAAATCAGCAGCATTAAACATCATAATGAAGAAATTTTTAGCCTTATTTGCCTTTGTAGTATTTTTTTCGTCGTGTAGCGAATACCAAAAAGCATTAAAATCAGAAGATATTGCTGTTAAGTATGAAATGGCAACTAAAATGTATGAAGCCAATAAATATGGTAAAGCCATACGCCTTTTTGAACAAATTGCTCCTGCTTACAAAGGAAAGCCATCAGCTCAAAAGATGTTTTACATGTATTCGCAATCGCTATACAAAACCAATCAATATTATTTAGCGGGTTATCAATTTGAGAGTTTTGCCTCTAGTTTTCCAAAGAGTGAAAAAATAGAAGAAGTATCATTTCTTGGAGCTAAATGTTTTTCAAAACTATCTCCGGTTTACAGTTTGGATCAAATTGATACCTATAAAGCAGTTGAAAAATTACAGAATTTTATAGATGCCTTTCCTGAATCTCAATATTTAACTGAAGCAAATACTATCGCCAAAGCTTTGAGAGAGAAATTGGAGAAAAAAGCCTATGAAAACGCTAAGATTTATAACACCATTTCAGATTATAAAGCTTCCATGGTAGCGTTTGATAATTTTATTATTGAATTTCCGGGTACGCCTTATAAAGAAGCGGCCTTATTTTACAAATTGGATTCAGCCTATAAACTAGCGATTAATAGTGTTCCTGCAAAAATGGAAGAGCGTTTGAATAATGCAAAAGCAGCGTACAATAGTTTAATCAAGCACAAAGCAGATACCAAATACAAATCAGAAGCTGACGAAATGTTGGCCCGAATTGAAACAGATTTAAAACAATTTTCTAAATAAAAAAGTCATGGATTTAAAAAAGACGAATGCACCGGTAAACACAATCACTTACAACAAAACTGTAATTGAAGAGCGCACTGGCAATGTTTACGAGGCAATAACAATAATGGCTAAAAGAGCAAACCAAATCAATTCTGAAATTAAAAAAGAATTAACTGAGAAATTAGAAGAGTTTGCTACTTACAACGATAGTCTTGAAGAAATCTTTGAAAACAAAGAACAAATCGAAGTTTCTAAATACTACGAAAAATTACCAAAACCACACGCATTGGCTGTTCAAGAATGGCTTGATGACAAAATTTACTACAGAGATACTACAAAAGACTAATTCAGATGTCTGTTTTAAGCGGTAAAAAGATTTTACTCGGCGTTTCCGGAGGAATTGCCGCCTACAAGACAGCCTCATTAGTCAGATTATTTATAAAAGCCGGTGCTAATGTCCAAGTGGTCATGACACCGGCTTCTAAGGATTTTGTAACACCGTTAACATTATCTACACTTTCCAAAAATCCTATTCATTCTACTTTTTATAATGATGAGGACGAGAATGCCCAATGGAACAATCATGTTGAATTAGGACTTTGGGCCGATTTGATGCTTATTGCTCCTGCTACTGCGAATACGCTTTCTAAAATGGCGAATGGCAATTGTGACAATCTTTTAATTGCTACTTATTTATCGGCTAAATGTCCGGTTTACTTTGCTCCGGCAATGGATTTGGACATGTACAAACATCCTTCAACTATTTCCAGTTTTAATTTGCTGAAGCAATTTGGTAACATCATGATTCCTGCTGAAAGTGGAGAATTAGCCAGTGGCTTATCCGGCGAAGGCCGAATGGCTGAACCTGAAAATATTGTTGCCTTTTTAGAAAAGGATTTGGAAAGTAAATTACCGTTAAGAGGAAAAAAAATATTGATTACGGCTGGCCCAACATATGAAGCGATTGATCCTGTTCGATTCATTGGGAATCATTCTTCGGGCAAAATGGGTTTTGATATTGCTAAAAGTGCTGCCAATCTTGGTGCTGAAGTAATTTTAATTTCAGGTCCAACGGATTTAAATGTGCAAAATTCTGCTATCAATTTGATTCGAGTCACTTCTGCTGAAGAAATGTACGACGCGTGTCACCAATATTTTAATGATAGTGATGTAGCCATTTGCGCTGCCGCCGTTGCCGATTATAAACCTAAAGTGGTTGCTGATCAAAAAATAAAAAAATCGGAAGCAGCTTTCACCATTGAATTGGAAAAGACCAAAGATATCTTAGCTTCATTGGGACAAATAAAACAAAAGCAATTCTTAATTGGCTTTGCTTTGGAAACTGAAAATGAAATTGAAAATGCAAAGTTGAAAATTCAGAAAAAAAACTTAGATTTGATTGTTTTAAATTCGCTTCAGGATAAAGGCGCCGGTTTTGGTTCGGCTACTAATAAAGTTACTTTTATTGATAAAGATTTTGTGATTGAAGCTATGCCTTTAAAATCTAAAGAAGCTGTTGCGGATGATATAATAAACAAAGTAATTTCTCGTTATAATAAGGATTGAGAAATAAAGTCGTTTTAAATGATTTTAGCTGATCAGAATTAAAAGACAGTTGAAAACAATATAAATTTACACATGAAAAAAATAGTTAGTATTCTTTTTTTGTTTTGGGTTGGATTGACTAATGCGCAACAATTAAATTGTTCGGTTCAAGTCAACTCAGATAAAATTGCCAGTACCAATAATCAGATTTTTAGAAATTTAGAAAAATCGATTAATGAGTTTGTCAACAAAACGGATTGGACTGGAGAAAGCTATAAGCAAAACGAAAAGATTAATTGTTCCATGGTCATCACTTTGAACAGTTATGATTCTAACGCTTTTTCAGCGACTATTCAAGTGGAATCTTCCAGACCTATTTTTAATTCTTCTTATTCTTCACCGGTTTTTAACTACAACGACAAAGATTTTGGATTTCGCTATGTAGAATTTGAAAACTTGCTTTTCAATCCGGCTAATTTTGATTCTAATTTAGTGTCTGTTTTAGCATTTTACAGCTACATGATTCTTGGTTTTGATGCCGATACTTACACACTTTACGGTGGAAAACAATGGTTTGATATTGCCCAACAAATTGTAACTGTAGCCCAACAAAGTGGATACAAAGGTTGGAGCCAATCCGATGGAAATCAAAATCGTTTTTTCTTGGCCAATGACATGCTTTCCGGAACTTTTGATGCTTTTAGAGACGTTATGTACCAATACCACAGAGAAGGTTTGGACAACATGACAAAAGATTTGAAATCGTCTAAAGAAAAAATATTAGCCTCTATCACTGCTTTGAGTGCTATATATAAAGTGCGTTCCAATGCGTTTTTGACCAGGGTTTTCTTCGATGCTAAAGTCGATGAAATTGTGTCAATCCTATCCGGCGGACCAAAAGTTCCTATATCGGAAACTATAGAAACATTGAATAAAATTTCACCACTCAATTCAAGTAAATGGGCAACCATCAAGTTATAATTAGTATATTTACTACTTAAACTTTACCACATTTTCTGCAAATGATTACTTCACTTTCAATTGAAAATTTTGCCTTAATTGAAAAATTAAATATTGATTTTTCTAAGGGTTTTTCAATTATAACCGGTGAAACCGGAGCCGGAAAATCAATACTTCTAGGTGCTTTAGGATTGGTTCTCGGTAAAAGAGCCGATTTAACTTCACTGAAAAACAAAGAAGAAAAATGCATCGTTGAAGCCAATTTTGCCATCGGGAAATATGATTTGAAGTCTTTCTTTGAAGCCCATGATTTGGACTATGAAGAAGAAACCATCATTCGGAGGGAAATTTTACCTTCGGGAAAATCGAGAGCATTTGTAAACGACAGTCCAGTCAATTTACAGCAACTGCAAGATTTGAGTTTTTACTTAATCGATGTGCATTCGCAACACCAAACCTTAGAATTGTCCGAAGAAGAATACCAGTTTAAAATCATTGATGCAATTGCTAGTAATCAAGAATTCAGAGCGGAATATTCGTCAATTCTGAAACAATACCGTTCGGCTAAAACGGCTTTGGAAACCAAAAAGACAAGTTTGTCAGCCATTTTAAAAGAAAAAGATTATAACGAATTCATCTTCAACGAATTGCATTCGGCTAATTTAAAAGTTGGTGAACTTGAAGAATTAGAAAAAACTTATGAAGCACTGAATAATGTTGAATTCATCAAAGAAAATCTTTCAGCGCTTTTGGCTTTGGCCAATGAAGACCAATTTGGTTTGTTGAAAAACCTAAAAGAATTCAAATCTATACTTCAAAAAAATACCAGTTTTTCTGCAGAATACGAATCCCTTTTTGAACGCACCAATTCGATTTTAATTGAATTTGATGACATTGTCAAAGAGTTGAATCGCGAATCAGAACTAGTCTTTAATGATCCTGAAAAATTAGAATTAGTCAATCAAAAACTACAACTGATTTACAGTTTGCAAAAGAAGCATCAAGTGTTGACGGTGGAAGAATTGATTGATATTCAAAATGACTTGGAAAGCAAAGTGGTTTCGGTAGTGACTTTAGAAGAAGAAATCAGTAAACTTGAAAATGGCATTAAAGATTTTGAAAATCAATTGGATTCGATTGCGACTAAAATCAGCCACAGTAGGAGTGAAGCGATACCAAATCTCAGCAACAAACTGATTGAAATCTTGAATTTATTAGGCATGCCAAATGTTCGCTTTAAGATTAATGTTGTAGTTTCGGACACCTATTATAATAATGGAAAAGACAGTTTGCAGTTTTTGTTTTCGGCTAATAAAGGAACTGATTTCGGCTTATTGAAAAAAGTCGCTTCCGGTGGAGAAATGTCAAGAATTATGTTGGCTGTAAAATCTATTTTATCTCAATACTCTAAGTTACCAACGATTATTTTTGATGAAATTGATACCGGAGTTTCGGGTGAGATTGCCAATAAAATGGGTGAGATTATGCGTGAAATGAGTCAGACCATGCAGGTTTTTGCCATCACTCACTTGCCTCAGATTGCAGCCAAAGGAAATACTCATTATAAGGTTTTCAAAACGGTATTGGATGAAAACACTGTTTCCGAATTGAAATTGTTAACCAATGACGAACGAATCATTGAAATTGCAGAAATGCTTTCCGGTAAAGATATTTCAGATTCGGCATTGAATCATGCCAAAGCATTACTAAACTAACCGTTTTAATTTATTAATTTTGTACTACTTTAATTTAAATATACAGACAACTTAATTTCATAGAATATGATTATAGAACCAAGAATGCGCGGGTTTATTTGTTTAACAGCTCACCCGGACGGATGTGCACAAAGTGTTAAAAACCAAATCAATTATGTAAAATCTAAAGGAACCATTGATGGTGCTAAAAAAGTTTTAGTGATTGGTGCTTCAACCGGTTTCGGATTGGCTTCAAGAATTACCAGTGCTTTTGGTTCTGATGCTGCAACTATTGGTGTTTTCTTTGAAAAAGAACCTTCTGAAGGAAAAACTGCTACTCCGGGTTGGTACAATACTGCCGCTTTTGAACAAGAAGCTCAAAAAGCAGGTTTGTATGCCAAAAGTATCAATGGTGATGCTTTTTCAAATGAGATTAAGCAACAAACAATTGATTTAATCAAAGCTGATTTAGGTCAGGTTGATATGATTATTTACAGTTTGGCATCACCTGTTCGAATGCATCCCGTAACTGGAGTTTTACATCGTTCAACGTTGAAACCAATCGGTAACACCTTTACCAATAAAACAGTAGATTTCCACACCGGAAATGTAACCCAAGTTACTATTGAGCCTGCGAACCAAGACGATATTGACAATACAGTTGTGGTTATGGGCGGTGAAGATTGGTCAATGTGGATGGAAGCGCTTTCTAATGCCGGTGTTTTAGCGAAAGGAGTTACGACGATTGCTTATTCTTATATTGGACCTGAAGTTACGGAAGCGGTTTATAGAAAAGGAACTATAGGAAGAGCCAAAGATCATTTAGAAGCTACAGCTTTTGAAATTACTGACAGTTTAAAATCGATTGAAGGAAAAGCATATGTTTCGGTGAACAAAGCATTAGTAACACAAGCAAGTTCTGCCATTCCTGTAATTCCATTGTACATTTCTTTATTGTATAAAATAATGAAAGCCGAAGGAGTTCATGAAGGTTGTATCGAACAGATTCAAAGATTATTTTCAGAAAGACTTTACACGGGTTCAACAATACCAACAGATGAAAAAGGCAGAATCAGAATTGATGATTGGGAGATGAGAGAGGATATTCAAGCAAGAATTAAAACTTTATGGGAAACCGCTACTACTGAAAATCTAACCGAAATAGGTGATTTGGCAGGCTATAAACAAGACTTTTTAAACTTGTTTGGTTTTGGTTTCGAGGAAGTGGATTACACTGCAGAAGCAAACGAAATGACGCATATTCCAAGTATAAAAAAATAGGAATTTTTCAGTAAATTAATTAAAAAAACTCACAAAAATTTGTGAGTTTTTTTTAATTAATAGCTATCAACTTTTAATCTAATAATATAAAAAAAATTACCTTATTGCTCTTTGCAATATTAAGTGTGTTTCATGTAAATACTCAAGTAAGTTCCTATTCTTTTTTACAGAGTGATGGTGCTTATACGCTTTTAACCGGTTCGACTGTTTTAGCTACACAAACGGTCGCTAGTGGAACTGCAGCTAGAGCTTTGGATGACGTAAACTACACTGTTGCGCTTCCGTTCTCATTTACAATACTCAATAGTTAATGTTGTTTTAGGACAGACTTTTGTTTTCAACAGTTCTATAGTAACAGATATAATTACTATTAGTGCTGATGGTGGCACAACTGCGGTAGTTTATGGGAGCTACACCGGTAACTTGGGTTTCAACCATTGATGTTCAAGTTAGATTTTATACCCATGCCGATGATAATTCACCGGTAACTGCCAATTCAATTTATTATGTAATAGTTTCAGGTTACGACGTTGATGAAGTTGGTACTTTTTGTTTGAAAGTTTCAAGAAATCAATTGTTGTCAAATGAAGACTTTAATGATAGTAATTTCACTTACTATCCAAATCCTGTTAAAAACATTTTAAATTTATCTTACAGTCAAGAGGTTTCTGGTGTTGAAATTTATAATTTGTTAGGTCAAAGAGTCAGTGTTAATTCAGTTAATGTTAACCAAGCTCAGATTGATATGTCAAACTTGCCTAGCGCGGCTTACGTAGTTAAAGTTACTGCCAATAACCAAGTAAAAACTGTTAGAGTAATCAAAGAATAATATTTTATATTTTGTTTATAATTAAAACCACCTAAAATTTAGGTGGTTTTTCTTTTTTTTCTTATTTTTATCAAATTAACATACAAATAAATAATTATTTATGAAGAAAATTACATTTCTACTATTATCATTGGTCAGTTTTACGGCACTTGCCCAATTTCCGGCACCCTATTGTGGACCATTAACTTTTACCAACAATGTAGAACCAATTACGTTGGTGAATTTTGCAGGAATTAATAACACCAGTTCCGCTTTAGTTGGTGCAAACAATGGCACCACTATCATTGCACATGAAGATTACACAGCCATCACTGGAAATGTGTTTTCTGGAAGTACTTACCCTATTACTTTAAAAGGTAATACAGATGGTAATTATACAACTTATCTCCGTGTTTTTATTGATTGGAATCAAAACAATGATTTCACAGATGCAGGTGAATCATACGATATTGGTACTATTGTCAATTCAACCGGTGCTGATGCAGTAGAACTTGTAGGTAGCATAACTGCACCTGGTAATGCTCTTGCAGGAAACACAAGAATGAGGGTGATAAAGAAATTTGCCGGTTATTCTGATTCCTGTAATACTGTAAACACTGGATGGGGTCAGTCTGAAGATTACACTTTAGTAGTAGCTCTTCCTGCTTGTTTAAGCCCAACAGCTGGTATTGCTAACGTTACTTCTTCTACAACAGCTAATTTAACTTGGACCTCAGGAGGTGCAGCTAACGCTGAAGTTGTTATACAGCCTGCTGGAACAGGGGTTCCTGGAACTCCAGACGATACTGGAGTGAATGTAACAGGAAATACTTATCCGGCTACTTTGTTACTACCACAAACCGCTTATGAATTTTATGTGAGAGATGAGTGTACTCTTGGTTCAAGTTTTAGTACTTGGGCAGGACCGTTTACTTTTAATACGACTCTTGCTCCTAGTTGTGCAGGTAATGTTGCACCAATTGATGGAGCCACTAATGTAGTTCCGGGAACAGTTGATTTTACTTGGACAGCTCCAACAACAGGAGATCCTGCTGTATCCTATGATTTATATTATGGTTTAACACCTGGAAATGCAACTATATTAGTTGGTAATTATTTAACACTTACTACACCAATTAACATCACAGGATTTAATACAACTTTCTATTGGAAAATAGTTCCTAAAAATGTTGGAGGTTCAGCTGTAGGATGTGTAGAATGGAGTTTTACCACTATTCCTGCACCGGGATATTGTTTGAATGCACCAAATGGTCAATGGCCGGGTGCTGCTTATACTCCTGAGACTTGTGATGGTTTAACTGATAATGTTATCACTGCAGCAGGTTATGCTGGAGAATACTCAACAGTTAATGTTGTTTTAGGACAGACTTATGTTTTCAATAGTTCAATAGCTACAGATTTAATTACTATTAGTGCTGATGGTGGTACAACTGCTGCAGCTTATGGGACTACACCGGTAACTTGGGTTTCAACCATTGATGGTCAAATTAGATTTTATACACATGCAGATAATAACTGTGTTGCTAATGCCGATAATAGAACTCGTTCAGTTATTTGTGGTATTCCATCGGCAGCATTACCTGATTATGTGAGTTTACAATGGCCTCCAACAGCAACAATTACTCAAGGTGGAAATGTAACTGTTTATGGACAAGTATACGAAGGAGGACTAACAGACGTTGCTCCAAATATTGATGGACAAGCTCCTGGAATCAATGCTTGGGTTGGATATAGTACTACAAATACGAATCCTAACACTTGGACTGATTGGGTTGTTGCTACTCATAATGCTGGTAATATTGGAAACAATGATGAATATCAGGCTACTATTGGTGCTACATTAGCGCCTGGAACCTATTACTATGCTACACGTTTTAATTTAGATAATGGTGCTTATGTTTATGGTGGTATCAATGCTGATGCTCCAAACAATGGAAGCATTTGGGATGGTGCAACTTTCGGGAATGGTGTCTTAACAGTAACACCTCCACCAGCTCCGGCTAATGACGACTGTTTAGGAGCAACTGTATTAGTTGTAGATGATACATTCTGTAATGGTACTAACACCAATGGTACCAATTTAGGAGCAACAGATTCTGGTGTTGCACTTGCAGTTTGTTTCAATTATGGTGAAAATGATGTGTGGTATTCATTTGTTGCGCCTTCTGATGCGGCTACTGTTGATATTTCTACTGACTTTTTAGGAGGAACTTTATATGATACAGATGTAGCACTTTATTCAGGTACTTGTGGTGCTTTAACTGAGATTGATTGTGATAATGATGGTGGAGTTGTAGTACAACCAAATGGATTTTCATGGAACTCATTAATACTAGATTCACCGGTAACTGCCAATTCAACTTATTATGTAAGAGTTTCAGGCTATAGTGATGTAGCGGTTGGTTCTTTCTGTTTAAGAGTTTCGAAAAACCAATTGTTATCTAATGAAAGTTTTGATAGTTCTAATTTTGAACATTATCCAAATCCGGTTAAGAATGTTTTAAATCTTTCTTATAGCCAAGAAATTTCTAGTGTTGAAGTATACAATTTGCTAGGTCAAAAAATGAGCACTAATACAATTGGAGCTAATTTAGGACAAGTAGATATGACAGGTTTAGCAAGTGGTACTTATTTAGTTAAAGTAACTGCAGCAGATAATCAATCAAAAACTATCAGAGTTATCAAAGAATAGTTTTTACATTTAGTTTTATAATTAAAACCACCTAAATTTTAGGTGGTTTTTCTTTTGTATAAGACTTATCTTTGTTACCCGAGACCGTAAGGTCGAACTGAACAAAGTTAAAATTTAGACCATGTATTTCTCAATTATTATTCCAGTTTATAACAGACCAGATGAAATCAAAGAACTATTAGAGAGTTTATTGATTTCTGATTTTAATAAACCCTATGAGATTGTAATTATTGAAGATGGTTCCACAATTCCTTGCAAAGAAGAAATAGAACATTTTAAAAACAGCTTGAATATTTCTTATTACTTCAAAGAAAACAGTGGTCCTGGTGATTCCAGAAACTTCGGGATGAAAAAGGCCAAGGGCGATTATTTCATCATTTTTGATTCGGATTGTATTATTCCTAAACATTATTTATCCGATGTTGAGAAGGAATTAACTGCAAACTATGTCGATTGTTTTGGAGGTTCAGATGCTGCACTAGACTCTTTTTCTTCTGTACAAAAAGCGATTAATTTTGCGATGACCTCTTTTTTAACGACCGGCGGTATTCGCGGTGGTTCTGAAAAATTAAGTAAGTTCCAACCCAGAAGTTTCAATATGGGAATTTCAAAAAAAGCTTTTGAGACTTCAAATGGATTTGGAAATATTCATCCTGGTGAAGATCCTGATTTGTCTATCAGATTATGGAAATTAGGGTATAATACTAGATTGTTCTCTAAAGCATTTGTCTACCACAAACGCAGAATAGATTGGGATAAGTTTTCGATTCAAGTCAATAAATTTGGAAAAGCCAGACCAATATTAGACAGTTGGTATCCCGAATACAGTAAGCTGACTTTTTTATTCCCAACCTTATTTATTGTAGGTTTTTCGATTGCCATTCTTCTTTTTATTTTTGGAATACCTTTTCCAATACTTTGTTATGCATTCTATTACTTGTTGATTTTTATTACGGCTACAATACAAAGTAAAAGTTTAGAAATAGGTTTCCTATCTGTAGTTGCCGTTAACAAACAGTTCTTTGGTTACGGAAGAGGTTTTTTAGAATCTTACATTAAGATTAAAATCCAAAAACAAAATCCCGAAGAAGCATTTCCTGAATTGTTTTTTAAAGTAAAGTCATGACAAAAATAATAGGATTAACAGGCGGAATAGGTAGTGGAAAGACTACAGTGGCCAATTATATCAAGTCGCTGGGTTTTCCTGTTTATATTGCTGATGAAAAAGCTAAAAAGATAATGGA
This sequence comes from Flavobacterium sp. 102, assembly GCF_003634615.1. Classification (NCBI taxonomy): domain Bacteria; kingdom Pseudomonadati; phylum Bacteroidota; class Flavobacteriia; order Flavobacteriales; family Flavobacteriaceae; genus Flavobacterium; species Flavobacterium sp. 102. The sequence continues at coordinate 2,469,785 of NZ_RBKX01000001.1, forward strand.
AACCAAAAATGTCATTGAATTGGTTCAAAATGCTTTTGGTAAAGAGGTCATTGCTGACGGTAAGATTAATAGACAGCAATTGGCTCAATTGGTATTTAATAATCCCGACAAACTTCAAAAACTCAATAATATTGTTCATCCTATCGTTAAACAAAATTTTAATAATTGGGTAAAAAAACATAAAAATCAACCTTTCGTATTTAAAGAAGCTGCTATTTTATTTGAAAGCGGTAGTTATAAATATTGTGATAGTATTATTACAGTTACGGCACCTTTAGAGACTCGATTACAACGAGTTATTGATAGAGATAAAACCAATAAAGAACAAGTTTTAGACCGAATGAAAAATCAGTGGTCCGAAGAAAAAAAGATCGAAAAAAGTGATTATATCATCCACAATATTTCAATGGAAGATACTAAAAATCAAGTGGATAATATTCTTAAAATATTAAAAAATCAATAAAATTATTTCGAGATGTTAATGTTTGGTTAATGTATTTATTGTATAAATGTTAAAATGTTAAATTTGTTCAATGAATAAATTGTTTTTCCGAATACTAGTCATTTTAATGAGTTTGTCCTTAATCGGTATAATTCTTGTCCAAGTGTACTGGTTTAATAAGTCATTTGAAAACAATGAAGAGCAGTTTAAATTTCATGTAAAACAAGTGTTAGGGAATGTTGCCGACAAATTGCAAAAGAAAGAGCAATATACCTACTTTGAAAAATACAATAATGTAATTGACAGTACAGGTAAAGCTCCGGATAAAAGTGATTTTTTAGAGTTTGGTTATTATCAAAGAGATTCCAGAACCAACGAAACTATAGTCTATTCTAATAGCATCATCTCCGAAGATTACGGAATTACTTCATCGTTCTTTGATAAAAAAATCGATAGCCTAAGAGAAATTAAAAACTATACTTCTAAGAGAACAACCGAGATTTATAGTGATGACATCGATAATCCATCGATTAAGCAAACGCAAACTCCCGACATTAAAATTCGAAAAGAGGGTAGAACTGATTTGTTAGATAATGCCCAATTTGAATTATTTTATAAAGACATTGCAGCGTTGAGACCAATACAAGAAAGGGTTTCTAATGAAATGATGCAAAAGTTATTGTCAGAAGAGTTAAACCAATATGGGGTAAAAACCCCTTTTGAGTATAATGTTTACAGCAATGGTTTAGCTACAAAAATAAAATCAGATCGGTTCCGATACGAAAAAACGTCAACCTATTCTATTCCGATTTTTATTGATAATGACGGTAACAACAAATACCAATTGTTAATCACTTTTCCTCAGAAAAAGAAATTCTTGTTTTCTGAATTAATTGGGATTTCAATTTTATCAATAGTCTTCACCTTGATTATAATTATTGCTTATTCAAGTGCGCTGAATCAATTAATTAAACAACGTCAGATTTCTGAAATCAAAACCGATTTCATTAACAACATGACGCACGAATTCAAAACACCGATTGCCACCATCAATTTGGCTTTAGATGCTATCAAAAATCCAAAAGTGATTGATGATAAAGAGAAGATATACCGCTATCTTCAAATGATAAGAGATGAAAACAAACGAATGCACGCCCAAGTAGAGAATGTGTTGCGCATTTCTAAATTGGAGAAAAGAGAATTAGAAATTAATAAGGAATCAAATGATATCCACGGCATAATTGAAGATGCGATTGACCATGTAAATCTAATTATTGATGATCGTGGCGGAACAATAACAACGCATTTTGAAGCAACCAGAACAACCGTTTTGCTAAACGATGTTCATTTTACGAATGTATTTGTTAATATCTTAGATAACGCGATAAAATATTCTCCGGAAAATCCCGTTATAGATATATATACCGAAAACGTAAAAGAGTTTGTAATTGTCAAAATAAAAGACCAAGGAGCCGGAATGACCAAAGCGGCTCAAAAAAGAATATTTGAAAAATTTTATCGCGAACACACTGGTGATTTGCACAATGTTAAAGGTCACGGATTAGGATTGGCCTATGTAAAACGAATATTAGACGATCACAATTGTCAAATTTTTGTAGAAAGTGAAAAAGGAAAAGGAAGCACATTTATAATTAAAGTCCCACTCATAAATTAAAAAAAAATACTATGGAAGCAAATAAAAAAATACTTCTAGTCGAAGATGATCAGAACTTCGGTATCGTTCTAAGAGAATACCTAACATTAAACGATTTTGATGTTACGCTAGCCAAAAATGGTATGGAAGGTTTCGAGAAATTCAAAAAAGACAATTACGATTTGTGTATTTTGGATGTCATGATGCCATACAAAGATGGTTATACTTTGGCTAAAGAAATCAGAGAAAAAAACAAAGATGTACCGTTAATCTTCTTAACTGCAAAGTCAATGAAAGAAGACGTGATGAAAGGATACAAAGTTGGTGCAGATGATTATCTGAACAAACCTTTCGACTCTGATGTGTTGCTGATGAAAATCAAAGCCATTATCCAAAGAAAATCGGCTGAAACTAAGAATGAACCGGCTAAATTTGAATTCCAAATTGGTAATTTCCTCCTCAATTCAAAACTACGTTATTTAAAATTAGGTAATGATGAACCAATCAAATTGTCTCCAAAAGAGTCTGATTTGTTGAAAATGATGGCCATTTACGAAAACGATTTGATGCCAAGAGAGTTAGCCTTAACCAAAATTTGGAGAGAAGACAACTACTTCACTTCAAGAAGTATGGACGTTTACATCGCCAAATTGCGCAAGTACTTGAAAGAAGATCCAAACGTTGAAATCCTAAACATTCACGGTGAAGGTTTCAGACTGGTTGTAAAAAAATAATTCTAATCCTCGTCATTTTGGCGGGGATTTTTTTAGGAGCTATTTCCGGCTTTTCACTATATCTTTTGTAGTTGTCAGGTTTATAAAACCTTACAACTACAAAAGGATGCCGTTACAATCCGGGCTAAGGCAAACTGCTAACTACAATGCAATTGCAATGCGAAACAAGTTTTTTCCTCACGCTCAATGGCAAAAATGGTATTCTCTTCGGAGGTTTTTTGTTTGATTTCAACGGTATCGTTTAGCGAAACCTCTTTCAGATAATTCATTTCGAAACTATCAATTTTTTGATTGTGAATAATAGCCAAATCTAGACAATCCAAACACCATTCTAAATACTTAACGCTGTTGGCATGATTGACAATATCCAAATCAGAAAGCTTTACCTGATGCGTTCCTACGATTTGCATTTCGTGTTGAAAATCAATTTTGCTAAAAGGATGTAAAGTCGCTCTGTCCGCAAACTTTTCAAAATGTTCGTGTGGTAATGCCAAATTTTCAGGACGCCGCGTTTGAGTATTAAAAACGGCCCAAAAAGTTTCGCAACCAATGATTTTCTCATCGCCAATATACATTTCCATACAGCGAATCGAACGGGAATTTTCTAAAGAATTAATCCAGGTTTTAACCGTTACAACTTCTTTCCATTTTGGCAAACGACTGATTTCAACACGCATCCTACTCAAAACCCAAGCTTGATGATTGACTTGCATATCGCTGAAACTAATTCCGCCTAATTCCGCATGCAAAGCGGCTGTAAGCTGCAATATGTTGCACAAATCAGTATATTTCAAATAGCCATTAGGATAACATTGGAGAAAAGTGATTTCCCAATCCTGTTCAAGTCTAGAAGTAAAGTTTGGTGCTATTGGCATGCAATTTATTGTTAGGAGTTAGAAGTTTGGAGTTGGCGTTCTATGTGCTCAATAATCTTCTTTTTGTCCGTTTGATAATCAAACCACGTTGTGTTTTCTGTTCGTTTGAACCATGTCAATTGGCGTTTGGCAAAACGACGGGTATTTTTCTTGATTTCTTCTATGGCAAATTCTAAACCAATCTTTCCGTCAAAATAATCAAATAATTCACGATAGCCAACAGTTTGTAAAGCATTCAAATCTTTGTTCGGGTATAATTCTTTGGCTTCCACCAAAAGTCCTTCGCTAATCATCATGTCAACACGTTGGTTGATTCGGTCATACATAATTGCTCTGTCTGCTTCCAAACCAATGACAATAGGAGTGAAGTGACGTGAATTTTTCTTTTGTCCAATAAAACTTGAATACGGTTTTCCGGTTCCAATACAAACTTCTACAAACCGCTTCATGCGTTGCGGATTTTGTAACGTTTGCGGATTTTCAGCTGTCAATTTTTCGAAATAATAAACATCGAGTTCTTTTAAATTTTGCTGTAGATAATCTATCCCAAATGTTTCAAAATCAGTGTTAATTTGTATGCGTATAGCATCATCAATATCCGGAAAATCATCAAAGCCTTTTAATACCGCATCAACATACAAACCGGAACCGCCAACCATAATTTGGACACTTTTTTTTTGAAATAATTCATCTAGTTTAGCAATAGCTTCTTGCTCAAAATCACCCACAGAATACGAATCAAAAATCGATTTGTTTTGGATAAAATGATGTGTAGCGGAATTCAATTCTTCTTCGCTCGGAACGGCGGTGCCAATTTTCATTTCCTTAAAAAATTGTCGGCTGTCACAGGAAATAATATCGCAGCCAAAATGTTTAGCCAAAGCAATGCTCAAGGAAGTTTTTCCAATAGCTGTTGGGCCTATTATAGTAATAAGATAATTAGTCATTGTTAATTTTTTCGCCACAGTGATGGCAAAATTTGGCTTCTTCAGTTAAAATGGTGGTGCAATAAGGACATTTTGAAATTTCATTGGCAATCTTTTTGTTTTTCAAGCTAGAAAATTCAGCGGTTACGATTCCTGTAGGAACCGCAATGATTCCATAACCCATAATCATAATAAAAGAGGCAATGATTTGTCCTAAAGTAGTAACCGGAGCGATATCGCCATAGCCTACAGTAGTTAGTGTTACGATACACCAATAAATACTAGTCGGGATACTGGTAAAACCACTTTCTTTTCCTTCTACAACATACATCACAGCGCCTAATAATATCGAGACAATTAAAATAAAATAGACAAATACAATAATTTTGGTTCGGCTGGCTTTGATGGCCAACTTCAACTGTGATTCTTGTCCGGTGAAGTGAACCAAGTTTAGAATCCCAAATAAGCGTAATAATCTTAAAGCTCTAATGACCGATAACATTCTCGAACCCGGAAATATAAAGGACAAATACATCGGCATAATAGAAATTAAATCGACGATGCCATAAAAACTAAAAATATAAGAAAGCGGTTTTCGGTTGCACAAGATTCGAAGAATATATTCTAAGGTAAAAAAAATGGTTATGACCCATTCGGCGATTAGTATAAATTCATGGTATTTCGAGTCTAATTTTTCAACAGATTCAAGCATGACCAAGAGTACGCTCAAAAGAATTACGCCCAATAAAATCAAGTCAAATAGACGACCGGCAAAAGTATTTGAACCATAAATAATGATGTAAATTTTTTGTCTGAAAAGATCGTATTTGCTCTTGATTTGTTTCATCTCCTAGAATTTTACAATTCGGATTACTTTATGACGTCGCAAATAACATTGAATAATCGTTCTTGTATCTCGGTTATTTTGCATCGGGATAATGATGTTTTTCAAGATTTCGATGTTGTTGACTTGGTAGTTTAAATCGAAGAAACAATAACCTTTGTAAATACCATTTTCTATGAGAACAGCACTGCGTTCGTTGATATTTCTACCACGATCTATAATGACCATATTGTCATTTTCAAACTTCATTTCACGGATGAATTCTTCTACGCGTGCGTTGTATTCATTGGTTGGCTCTTGATTTAAACAAGCGCCGTTGCACTCTTTTATTTTTAATTGGAAACAACCGTTTTGCGTATCGTATAAACCATTAATTTTTTGGCACAAATGATGTTCAGCCGTGATTTTATGCAAAATGTTTTTGCCTTCCTGAATCGATGTAAACGAAGTGATTTCTTTTTTGCGACCATCCGCTTTTTGAACTTTTAAGGCCAAATACCCATTTTCATCTTTTTCAACACACAATGCATATTGAAAAATAGTCTTGCGCTGGGCACGATTATAAATTGGTTTGTTTATTTTGATTTCTTCGCTTTCTTTTAATAAAGCAATTAACTCGTTACCGGTTTCTTCATAAGTTACGGCAAAAACTTCGCGCTGAATCTTCTTGCTTTTGCTTGAAGTTCCGGTGAAATGCTGGTTAATTCGCTTTTTAATATTTTTGCTTTTGCCAATATAAATCAAATCGCCTTTCTCGTTGTGAATGTAGTAAATGCCGGTTCTGTTAGGCATGCTTTCAGCAATGTCAAGTAACTTTGGCGACAATCCTTTTTTGATTTCGGCTTTGATTAAACTGATTAAGATTTCTTTTTCGACATCTTTATCCAAAATCATTTTGAACAATTTTACGGTAGCCAAAGCATCACCACTGGCACGATGTCTGTCGGTTACCGGAATTCCCAAAGACCGAACCAGTTTACCCAAACTGTAAGAAGCTTGTCCCGGAATTAATTTCTGAGACAATTCAACCGTGCAAAGTGTTGGTTTGATATAATCATAACCCAATCGATTAAATTCTGTTCGCAAAATTCTATAATCAAAAGACGCATTGTGTGCGACAACAATACAACCTTCAGTAATTTCTATAATACGCTTGGCAACTTCATAAAACTTTGGTGCAGAGCGTAGCATAGCATTATTAATTCCGGTCAATTTCACCACAAAAGGCTGAATCGGTTTTTCAGGATTGACCAAACTGATGAATTGGTCTACGATTTCGTGTCCGTCAAATTTGTAGATGGCGATTTCGGTTATGCCTTCTTCATTAAATTGACCTCCGGTAGTTTCTATGTCGAGTATTGCGTACAAAATAAGTGTTCAGTGTTCAGTTTTTAGTGTTCAGAATGAAATTCATTTTTCAAATTTTCAAATTGACACATTTTCAAATTATCTATTTCCAAATATACTACTTCCAATCCGAACCATGTTGCTTCCGCAGTCAATTGCTAATTGGTAGTCACCGGACATGCCCATGGATAGGGTTGTAGGTTGCAAGTTTTGGGTTGTAGGTTGTTTTTGTATCGAGTCAAATATCGATTTTAAATGATTGAATTCTCGTTTGATTTGCTCTTGATTATCAGTAAATGTAGCCATTCCCATTAAACCAATGACTTTAATATTTGTAAAGCTTTTAAATTCTTCTGAATTTAATAATTCTTCCAGTTCTTTTTCGTCTAAACCAAATTTGGTTTCTTCTTCAGCAATGTGAATTTGAAGTAAACAATTAATATTTTTTCGCCAACGAACCGCATGACGGTTGATTTCTTTGAGCAATTTCAAACTATCAACACCATGAATCAGTTTCACATACGGAACCATATATTTCACTTTATTGGATTGCACGTGACCAATCATGTGCCATTCAATATCCTTTGGCATTTGCTGCCATTTCTCGGTCATTTCCTGGATTTTGTTTTCTCCGAAAATGCGTTGGCCTTCATTATAGGCTTCCATCAAATCGGCAACAGGTTTGGTTTTAGAAACCGCTACCAATGTTACATTTTCAGGAAGAGAAGATTTTATTTCGAGAAGATTGTCTTTAATTGACATTTGCTTTTTGATTATAATTCATAAACCATCAATCCACTTCTGAATTTAGGTTCAATATACGTACTTTTGGGTGGCATGATTAAATTGTTATCTGCTAATGCTTTGATTTCAGAGATATCCGAAGGGTAGAGCATAAAGCCTACTTCAAATTCGCCTTCGTCTACCAATTCTTTTATCGTTAGAATAGATTGCTTTCCGGGAATGTATTCAATGCGTTCATCATTTCGCAAATCTTCTATGCCTAACAAAGGTTGCAAAACTTTATCATATAAAATTTGTGCGTCTAAATTTCCTAAAATAGAATTTTCATCATTGACATTGTTTCCCTGTTTGTAAAACAAAGCATAGAAATTGCCATCGAGATACATGCCAAATTCAAACTTACTTTGCGGTTTCCAAAGTTCTTGTTCTTTGTCTTTAATGATGAAATATTCGGAGAGTTTTTCTAAAAAAACATCTTTTGAATGACCATTCAGATCGCGAATAATTCTGTTAAATTCATAGATTTTGACATTGCTTTCAGCAATCAAAAAACTCATGAAATAATTCAGATTTTCATTGCCTAAATGTTGGTCTTCATTATAAAGTAATTCCGCCGATGCTGAGCGGTGATGACCATCAGCAATATAAAGCTCAGGAATATTTTCAAATTGTTGGATTAACCAATTGATTTCTTCCTCGGTTTCTATTTTCCAAAGTTGGTGTTGCTCTTTATTAGTGGTAGAATAATTGTAAATTGGTGTACTTTTTTTCTTTTCAGTTATCCAAGAATTTAAAGTTGCATTATCTGGATACGTAATCAAAACCGGTTCGGTATTAAAACCCGTTTGGTGCAAATAATCTTTAAAATATTCTACGCGATACTGCAATGTATCTTCGTGTTTTTTGATGACATTATTCTTGTAATCTTCAATTGAAGTGCCGGCAACTATTCCAATGAAAGACTGTGCTTTGGTCCTGATTTCATACAGAAAAAAAGCAGGTTTGTCTTCTGTCATAAAAACACCATCATCTTTGAAGTCTTGGTATTTGTGCGCTACGCCTTTAAAACGTTTGTCCAAAGTAATTTTCTGCGAATACATATACGCAGGATGAATTACATGCAAAAACGAATACGGATTAAAACTCAACCAAGCCGCTAGCTCCGCCGAACTGTAATCATCGTAGTTTCTGCAGGTGACCAATGCTACTTTATCGGGTGTTGGACGGACCGCTTTGAAAGGGATTATTTTGCTCATAATTTAACCGCAAAGGTCGCTAAGTTTTCGCAAAGGTCGGAAAGGATTAGCGTGCTTTGCATTTCCATTGCGAACTTTGCGGTTAGATTTTATTTAAATTGATTTGAAATTTTTTCAGCTTTCTTAGATTCTGAATAATCATAAAAACCTTCACCGGATTTCACACCAAGCTTTCCGGCCATAACCATGTTCACTAATAGTGGGCAAGGCGCGTATTTTGGGTTTTTGAAACCGTCGTACATTACGTTCAAAATAGAAAGACAAACATCCAATCCGATGAAATCGGCTAGTTGTAACGGTCCCATGGGATGTGCCATTCCGAGTTTCATTACGGTATCAATTTCGCTTACGCCGGCAACGCCATTGTATAAAGTTTCAATAGATTCGTTAATCATTGGCATCAGTATTCTATTGGCTACAAAACCCGGATAATCGTTGACTTCTGTTGGTGTTTTTCCTAATTTCACCGATAAGTCCATGATGATTTTCGTCACTTCGTCAGAGGTGTTGTAACCGCGGATAATTTCTACCAATTTCATAATCGGCACCGGATTCATAAAATGCATTCCGATTACTCTTTCCGGATGAACAACTTGTGCAGCGATTTGGGTAATAGAAATTGAAGAAGTGTTTGTAGCTAATATGACATTATGGTCACAGATATCACTTAGCTGCTTGAAGATGTTTAGTTTTAACGTAACGTTTTCTGTCGCTGCTTCCACCACTAAATCACAACCAACGACACCGTCTTTAATATCGGTGTAAGTGATGATGTTGCTTATGGTTTTGTGTTTGTCGTCTTCAGTAATGGTTCCTTTTGAAACCATTCGGTCAAGATTAGCCGCAATTGTGGCCATTCCTTTTTCCAAAGATTTCTCTGAAACGTCAATTAGTTTTACGGTAAAACCGCTTTGTGCAAAAGTATGAGCAATTCCGTTGCCCATCGTTCCTGCGCCTATTACAGCAATTGTATTCATTATATTGGTTTAGTTTGTTTTGATATTTAACCGCAGATTCACAAATTAAAAATAGGTAATTTGTGAATTTGTGGTAGAATTTTATTTTTCATTCATCGAATCGATAATCATATAAGCAACTCGCAAAGCTTCCGTTCCGTCTTCTAAAGTTACTACCGGAGTTCCGTTACTATTGATGGCATCGGCAAAAGTTTCCAGTTCATCCAAAATCGCATTGTTTGGTGCCACTTCAGGATTATTGAAATAAATTTGCTTCTTTTCGCCTTCCGCATTTTGTAAAATCATATCAAAATCGCCCGGAACTTCAGGTGCTTCTTTCATTCTTACGACTTCACAAACTTTGTCTAAATAATCGACAGAGATATAAGCATCCTTTTGGAAGAAACGTGACTTACGCATATTTTTCATCGAAATACGGCTCGAAGTAATATTAGCGACACAGCCGTTTTCAAATTCGATTCGGGCATTCGCAATATCAGGGGATTGACTCAAAACAGAAACACCACTGGCGTGAACGGCTTTTACTTTTGATTTGACCACGCTCAAAATTGCATCGATATCATGAATCATTAAGTCTAAAACCACCGGAACATCGGTACCGCGCGGATTGAATTCGGCCAAGCGATGGGTTTCGATGAACATTGGGTTGTCTATTTGATTTTTGACGGCTGTAAAAGCAGGATTGAATCTTTCAACATGACCCACTTGCCCTTTAATATTGTATTCTTTGGCCAAAGCAATGATTTCTTCCGCTTCGGCTACTGTGGCGGAGATTGGTTTTTCTATAAAAACATGTTTCCCCGATTTGATAGACACTTTGGCACATTTATAATGCGATAGTGTAGGAGTAACGATGTCAATCACATCCACAGCGTGAATTAATTTGGCTATCGTATCAAATTGTTTGTATCCAAACTCGGCTTCGATTTTGGCTCCGTTTTCGTGATTTTCATCATAGAAACCAACGAGTTCGTATTTTTCAGATTGTTGTAGTAATCGCAAGTGTATTTTTCCGAGGTGACCGGCACCTAAAACGCCAACTTTGAGCATAGAAATGTATTTTAAACAAAAATAGAAATTAATTGATAATTGGTAATTGATAATTGATAATTTGTTTTCTATTTTTACCAAAATAAATCGCTACCTACATTGAAAGATACCAACAAACATCAAGGACTTCGAAATCAATTGGCTAAACTGCTGGAAGAAAAAGGAATTACGGATAAACATGTTTTAGATGCTATTCGTAAAATTCCGAGACATTTGTTTTTAAATTCTAGTTTTGAAGACTTTGCGTACCAAGACAAAGCATTTCCAATTGCGGCCGGACAAACCATTTCTCAACCTTATACTGTAGCTTTTCAAACCGAATTATTAAAGGTAAAGAAAGATGATAAAGTACTCGAAATCGGAACAGGTTCGGGTTATCAAACAGCGGTTTTGGTGGCGATGGGTGCCAAAGTTTATTCGGTGGAAAGACAAAATGAGCTGTTTAAAATCACTTCAGCGTTGTTGCCCAAATTAGGCATTCGCCCAAAACATTTATCGTTTGGTGACGGTTATAAAGGATTACCTAATTATGCTCCGTTTGACAGTATCATTGTAACTGCCGGCGCGCCGATTATTCCGAAACCATTGATGGCACAATTAAAAGTAGGCGGAAGATTGGTCATTCCTTTAGGCGAAGGTGACCAAGTAATGACGATGTTAATTCGTAAAAATGAAACCCAATTTGAAAAACACGAGTTTGGAGAATTCCGTTTTGTACCGTTATTGCAAGATAAAAATTAAACCAACCCTTTTTAAATCAGTATAATGAAAAAAATCCAAATTTTCTTTTTGTTATTCTCAACTTTTATGTTTGCTCAAACAGCAGAAAAGAAAGTTTGGGATTTATTACTCGCCAACAAAAGAACAGAAGCTAAAAAGCTATTTGATAAAGAATTTAAAACTACATCCGATACCAAAGTGGAGTATTTTTTACTCGGAAAAATGATTGAACTCGAAAACGGGAAATTAGATTTTGATGAAACATTCATTACAACTTTGGTGAAATTTCCCGAAAGCAAATACTATTTGACTTCATTATTGAAACAACAATTTATTTTAGATGATATACAAACGGTTGGTTTTAATGATTACACCTATAAAAAGATTGATGCACTGATAGCTTCAGAGATTTTCAAAGATGATCCGGTTGTAATTTATTACAAGGCTACAGCCGACAGAAATATCAAAAATCTCGAAGGTTATAATAAATACATCAAACAATTGAATTCGATTATGAACTGGCAATTGTGTGGTGTTTTCGAAAACTTAAACGATAGTGGTATTGATATTGAGTACGAACCGGAGGTTTATCCAATTAATGACAAGTTATTTGATGCGAACAGTAACGGTAAAATTGGTTGGTATAATCCAAAAATAATACAAAATGAAGGTTATCATACTTTTTCTAATGAAGATGAATATGGCAACGGAATAATGTATTCGCAAGTGTTTGTTGAAAATCCGATAGAGCAGGAAGTTGTGTTAAATTTCGGAATGAGTTCGTCGTTGAAAATATTTATAAATGACACTGAAGTTTATGTTAATACTTTGAACAAACTATCTGATTTGAATGCCTTCAAGTTAAAAGTTAAATTGCCGAAAGGGATGAATAGAATTTTGGTTAAGTCTTCAATTGCTGGAGGAAACAACTACTTCATTCTTTCGTTAACAGATGCAAAAAACAAAAAAATAGATAGTTTAGTTTATCATAATACATATAAAGAGTATACAAAATCAACACTTCAATCTTTACAAGTGGAAGAATTGACTCCTGATTATGAAATTTTTTTGGCACAAAAAATAAAAGAAAATCCATCGAACGTGTTTTATAAATTCATGTTGTACGATGCTTATATTCATAACAAAAAATTAGAACTGGCTCACGATCTTATTGACGAGTTAAATACCATGTATCCTAATAGTTCCATTGTGAAAACAAGAATCAGTCAATACTATTCTTATAAAGATGATACAGCCAAAGTAAATGAAATTGTAAAAAATCTTGAACTTCAAGATCCAGAATATTATTATACTATTGCCACTAAAGCAATAGATAGTGAGTGGTTAAAATCTGCAAGTATTGCAGAACTGGAAAAGATGCGAGACAATGCCAAGAAATTGACTTCACCGGTTTTTGGTTACTTGTTTGATTTTTTAATCAATGCCCGAAATTCTAATGTTCAGGCCATGATGAAAAACGCAGAAGAAATTATGAGTATATCGCACAACAGCGAGTTTTATGTGACCACTTTTGCACCATTGTATGATTCTTTAGAAAAAAACAAAGAGAAAACTATCAAAATGCTTGAAGATTTGGTTAATAAAAAAGACAATTTCAAAGCTATGGCCGCATTGATCAGATATTATAGAGAGGCAAACAGAAAGGAAGACATAAAGCGTTTATTTATCGAACGAAAAAATTGTTATCCTTATTTTACCGGAGTTGCTTCTGATTACATCAATATACTTATCGAAGAGAAGAAGTATGCTGAAGCATTGGTAGAAATTGATAATTCATTGGCGCTTTATCCGTATTCTTTCTATTTAATGGAACGAAAGGGAATGGTATACAATTATATGTCAAATTTGAAAGAAGCGGAAAAGTACATGAGACAATCATTGGAATACAATCCTGAAAACAGCAATCTGAGAAAACAATTGTATGACATTACCAAAACACCCGATGAGATTGAGGAAATTGATGTAAAAGACAAATACAAAATAATCAAAGAAAGAAGAAATTCTAAATTGAAAAGCGATTATGGAGTGGTTACCTTATTAGATGAATACATTGTTAATATTTTACCTGAAGGTGGAAGAAAATCGAAAGTAGTTCTTATTTATGAAATTACCGCTGAAAATGGAATTGAGGAAATGAAAGAATACCATTTAAATACTTATGGCATTACACTTCAAAAATCAGAAATCGTAAATACTGACGGTACGGTTGTACCAGCAGAAGAAGGCTCTGAAACATTGGTTTTTCCTAATTTGAAAGTTGGTGATGTTATTTACATCGAGTATGAATCGTTTAGCAATTCGACAGGAAGATTCTATAAAGACTTTAACTTAGATTGTTATTTCAATAGTACTTATCCTTCGGTTGAAGCTGTTTTTGCTATTATCAATCCGGAAAACATTCAATATTCTTCTAAATTAAATAATGGAAACATTACACCGGTTGTCAAAAAAATAAACAATAAGATCTGTCATATATGGAAAAGAAATAATATTCCAGCGATGCCTTTATTGGAACCGTTCTCCAAAAATTTTACCGATTTAACCAATACTATTAATATTAGTTCTATAAAATCTTGGAAAGAAATTTCGAATTGGTATGCTGATTTGGTTAAAAAAACATTGACTTTAGATAAAATAACTAAAACCACTTTTGACGGTATATTCCCAAATGGAGTAAACGGTATGTCACAAGAAGCTATTGCTAAAAAGATTTATGCTTACATAGAAGACAATATCAAGTACAGTTCACAAGATTTCAGACAAAGTGGTTATGTTCCGCAAAAGCCGTCTAAAACCATTACAACTAAATTAGGGGATTGCAAAGATGTATCAACACTTTTTGTTGCTTTGTCTCAATTGGCCGGATTAAAATCAAATTTGGTTTTGGTTTCTACCAATGAAAATAGCGCACACATGATGTCTTTACCTTCTAAAGATTTCAACCATTGTATCGTCAAAACTATCATTGACGGAAAAGAAGTATTCTTAGAATTAACCGATAAATTTTTGCCTTTCAAAGCGTTACCAATGTCATTGTACAAAGCAAATGCTTTAGTAATTTCATTTGATAAAACTGAAAATGAAAAAGCATCAATAATTGAAATTCCGTTTGATAATGCTATTGTGAACGGATTGAGTTCAACTAGTATTGTTCATGTTACGGATACTGATATTAGTTATGTGAGTACTCACATTGTAAAAGGTGCCAATAAGTCTTATTACAATGAATTATTTTCCAATTCAACTACGGAAGATGTACGCAAAAAAGATTTGGAAGAGCAATTTAGTTCCAAAATCAAAAAGGGAATCAAACTCCAATCTGTTAAAGTGATAAAAAATGACACTTTTGAAGATGCAATTGAATTTGAGACCCAATTAAAACTCAGTGAAAAAATTAAGAGTGTCGGCAATTTAAAAATAACAGATATTCCTTTTGTAGAAAGAGTTTACACACGTGACATTATAGCTCAAGAAGCCAGAAATTATGACATCAAATATATTTCTTATGAAAATAATATTGACTATAACTCAACAATTTTTCTTAATGTTCCGGAAGGTAAAAAATTCACCGAGATTCCTGAAAGTAAAGCTTATAACTATAAAGACCACAATTATTCTATCAACTTTGAATTGGTTAAACCAAATTCTTTGAAAATTGTTAGAACAGTAAAAACGCCTTGGGATGATATCAATGTAGCTGATTATCCGGAATACAAAAAATACCTCGAAGAAGTACTCGCTACAGAAGAGCAAGTCGTAGGTTTCAAATAACAGAAAAATCCACCCAAAAGGTGGATTTTTTATTTGAATTCTTTTTTAATACGATCAATATCACGTTTCGTATCTTGTTCTTTTAAACTTTCGCGTTTGTCATAGGTTTTCTTTCCTCGGCAAAGTCCGATATCCAATTTGGCCATTCCTTTTTCATTGGTAAATAACTTCAGTGGAATAATGGTCAAGCCCTTAGTATCCATAGCTCTTTCGAGTTTTTTTAACTCGCGTTTATTCAACAACAATTTGCGTTCGCTTTTGGCTTTATGGTTGAATTGATTACCATACAAGTATTCATCAATTTGCGTATTGATAGCAAATAATTCTCCGTTGTGAAATTCACAAAATCCTTCTGTAATATTGGCTTTACCCAAACGAATCGATTTGATTTCGGTTCCAGTTAAAACAATACCCGCTGTGTAAGTTTCGATTATTTCGTAATCGAACCTTGCACGTTTGTTAAGTATGTTTATCGTTTTCAACATCGGATGGCAAATGTAATAAACAAATGCCTAATTATTTTCAGAAATGGGGACGAAATTATCAATAAAAAAAATGTTTAAACAATGATTTATATCAGTTTTTGGGCTAATTCTTCCGACTAATTTTGGGGTATAATTTTAAACTAACAAATCAAAATGAAAAAATTATTATTAGTAGCAGGATTAGCCATTTTTAGTTTAACTGCTCAAGCACAAGAAAAAAGTAAAGGATTAGAAGGCGCATGGTGGGCAACTTCACAATTTGGTTACCAACAGACAAAAGAGGGTGATACAAAAGGGACTAATTTAACCGTTTTACCTTTGGTAGGTTATTTTGTTTCTCCATCTGTAACTGTTGGCGCCGGTGTTGGGATGATCAACATCAAATCTGAAACTGGTTCTACAACAAATGCCAATACAAATCTAGTTGTGTTTGAACCATTGGTTAGAAAATACTGGAATGTAGCCGGAAATCTTTACTTTTTTGGTCAATTGGCAACACCAATTATCTCAGGAAAGGAAAAAGAATCAGATACTAAAGTGACCCAATTTGGTGTAGCGATGTCTGGTGGTTTTGATTTTTTTGTTACTAAAAACTTCTCAGTTGAGTTTTCTTATGATTTAGCCAACTTTACATCAACAACTATTAAGCCTGATAGTGGCGATAAAACAACCGTTAACAATTTTTCAATTGCACACGTAGCTACTCCGGATCAAGCTTATGTTAATTTACTTGGTGGAAGTGCTCCAAACTTAACCACTCCGTTATCTTTCGGATTTAAGTTTATATTTTAAAATTATCGTTTGCCCCATTTTTTTTGGGTTGAAAAGACCGTCACTTGTTAAAAAGTGACGGTTTTTTTATATTTTTATCCCATGCAAAAAACCTCTTCAAAAGATCCACTTCATGGTGTTACTCTTCAAAAAATAGTGGAACAATTGGTCGACTATTATGGCTTTGATACTTTAGGCGAATTGATCAATATCAAATGCTTTAATAGCAATCCGAGTATTAAATCAAGTTTAACTTTTTTACGAAAAACCGATTGGGCCAGAAAACAAGTGGAAGCGCTCTACATCAAAACCCTTCCTAAGTTTTCCAGTTAGCTATCAGCCAAAGCTCGCCAAGCTTTAATTTTTATTGAAAAGAACGCCATCATTAAGAAAATGAATCCAAAGTTTATCATTAGCATTAGATCATCATTGTCTTTCAAGAATTTTAATGTTGGATGATTTTCATATTTGAATCCGGCTCTGTAGTAACCACAGGTATATCTCATTATCTGTAATGTGACCGTATAAACCAGCGGTATGAATGCTGGAAATAACCACAATAATGCATTAAGCGTAATGCCTGAAATACCTTTTTTTGTCTTATTTGCTATTACTATTATGAAATACCCGAATAAGACCAAAGTGATAATTAACAATGCCCATATGTAAAAATATTCTGAAGAAGAAAGCGCAGCAGCTATTCCGAGTAAGATGTTTAAAACGCCCATGCTGACCAGCGCAATTAACCAATTCCGTCCTGAAGTCGCTTTGAATGAAAACACTACAATTGACAAGCCCATCGCAAAATAAAGAAAGATTAAAAACATTTCTGAGGTTACTGATGAATTGACATAAGTGTCAGCAATTTTTTGGTAATTGTATTCTAATTGATCCGCAGGAATATAAGTTTTATAATAAACATATTTGTCTCTACCAATTACTTTCAAATACTCATTAATAGAATCGATTTTGCCTTTTTGAAGTGGTACAGCCGTTACTGCTTCTGTAGCATATTGATCGTAATTATCATAGTCATAGTTATAATCTCCATTGTTATAGAAATCTTTAACTCGCTTGGCAATAACCCTTTTTTGTTCAAATTCAGGGAAATTGTAAACTAAAGAAAACCATTGATTTTCATCTATGTTGGAAACCAATTGGTGTTCTTTTACCATGTCAAAATAGTTTTTCATCACGGCTTTGACAGAATCTTTGTTGTCATTTACCAACCAACTTTTGACTTTGACTTTGGTGAGCGAATCCCATTTTGCATCAAAAAAAGAATAATTTTCAATGTCTTTGTTAAGTAATGAATTTAGAGGATATTTTTTGTCCTTGAAAAGCATGTAATCCAACACGACATAATTTGTAGAATCATTAATGAACCTTTTTTCTGTTTTGGCTTCGTCATAATTTTGACCATAAAAAATACTGGCTTTGCTTAAAGTTTCGCAGCGTTTTTTGGCTTCATTTTCAGAATAATAGCTTTTGATTCTTAAATCACAACCCAACTCATAAGTAAGCGCAAAGGTGCTCACTAGAAATGAAATCAATAAAATCAGACACCATTCTTTAAATAATGAAAAATCCCCTTTTGGATAAAAGGCCTTGAAAGCATTATTTTTAAAGTAATAGACCAGCCAAATAACAAAGGTTAGAAAAGAGATTAAGACACTAAAAAAGATGATAGCACCTTCATTACTAGAGTTGTAGTTTTGTTCCGTTTCATTGAAATTTAAAGCGCCATCGATATAGCCAATCACCAGAAAGATGACATGCATTACTATTAAGAAACAAGTTAAAGGCACCGCTTTTGTATTCCAAAGCAATGGATAATTCAGTAGTAAATATTTTTGAGTTTTTTTGAACATAAGAAATGGCTTTAGGAAACGAAAAATCTTCGGGTTGAGTTGGATATATTTCTAAAATAGAGTAGTGGCACTTTATTTTCTGCTATGATTTTAAGAAAATCGTGTACGGAAACACTATCAGAAAACGTAATGATGAAAGTGCCGCCATTAAACTGAATGGAGACCATTCCGTGTTTGTTAAACAAGTCGCCTAATTCATTTTGTGCCCAACTACTTTCAAATTCGATGACCAAATGATTAATGACTTCTTTTGCTTGGCTGTCAACTTCTGCCATTTTGCTTTGGTGAAGATTCTTTTGCACACCATTTTTCAGGAAGATTACTTGATCGGAAGTTTTTTCAACTTCATACAACTGTTGCGAACTTAACACAATTCCTAAAGGTCGAAACGGCGATTTGGCAATCGACTTGAAATCTTCTAAAACCGTTTGTTGCGCGATGATATCTAAGTTGGCCAAAGGTTCGTCAATCAATAATATTTTTGGTTTTCTGAGTAGCATTCTCGCCAGTTCAAAACGCATTTTGTAGCCGGATGACAAGCTTTTCCAACTATGATTTTTAAATTTTCGCAAACCTAAACGAGCAATGATTAGTTCTACAACCAATTCATTTTCTTCAGGATTATAACCATAAGTTACGGCGGCAAACTGCAAATTTTCAAGCATTGAACCATACCAAGTATCCGTTCGTTGCGGAATGTAAACCAACTTGGTTCTCAAGTCATAAATATCTTTGTAATCAAAATGATATTTCAAATCACCATGAGTCGCATGCAATTCACCACAAAGTGTTCGAAGTAAAGTGGTTTTTCCGTTACCGTTTTCACCAACTAAGCCCAGAATTTCTCCTTGCTTAAGTTCCATGTCAATTGGTCCAAGTGCAAATCTCGCATTTCCATACGATTTGACAATGGCTTTAGTAGAAACCAAAGTATCTCTATCAGCTAATGGTTTTCGCGATAAATGGGAATGCAAATCATTTAAAATCGTTTCGTATTTTTCTTTTTTGGTTTCGATTGTGTTTTCATTGGCATCAACCCAATCTAAAAAATGCAATGTCTTTTTATAATGATTGATGTCTTCAGTATCTAGCGTTAAATCAATGATTCTTTTGGTTAGGATGGTGTAGTCTTCAAACTTTAAAAAGTTGAGTAACTCCTGAAATTGCTTTTCAAATTCGTTCATGTAATGGTGTTATTTTTTAAAGTTTCGTTTTAATAAAGAATAGATAACAGTGTCCCAAAATTTTCCTTCCCACAACTCATTTTCGAGAATATGAGCTTCTTTGACAAAGCCGTTTTTTTGCAAAACTCTTTCCGATGCCGTGTTTCCGGGATCAATTACCGCTTCAATAGAATGCAGGTTCATTTGTTCAAAACCATATTCTACAACGGCTTTTATCGCTTCGGTGATATAACCTTTGCCATTGTATTCTGGTAATGACATATAACCAATTTCTGCCCGATGATTTTCGGGTTGGATTCGGTAATGGCCTATGATACCAATAATTTTGTTGCTTCCTTTGATAGTGATTCCCCAATTGATACCGGTATTGTTTTCGATTTTTTTTTCAATCATAGCAATATGTACCAGCGCCTCTTCTTTGGTTTTGGCCAAAGGTCTCGGAATGTATTTCATGGTTTCAGGATTGCCGCGAAGGGCTAAAACTTCCTCAACATCATTTTGGTCAATTCGGCGCAAGAGTAATCGTTCGGTTTCAATATTTTGAAAGGGATGAAAATTAATGGTAAGCATAAATTCGTTTTTGTAAATTTATACAATTTCTACACTAAAAGTATACGCTGTGTCAGAATTACTTTCCAATAATTTTACGCCTTCTTTTTCGAGTATGTTTCCATTAGCGTTTATAGTATCAGCATAGCCTAACCAAGGTTCGAGACAGATAAATGGCGCGTTTAATTTGGTCCAAATGCCGAGATTAGGAAAATTATCGAACTTGAAATTTAAAATAGGATTGTTGTTTTCAAGAATTTGAATTTGTTTGGATTGTAATGATTTAAATACCAAAGCATCTTTTTCGAACAAAGAATAGGTGAGTGGCAATTGTTCATTTTTCAATTGAATACATTGCGTTTTATCCGAAAGTAAATCATTTTCCAATCCATAACTAATCAACTTTTCACCTGATTCAAATTGTAGAGTATAGTTTTCGAATTTACCCTTTAAAGCAAAAGCCGGATGACCGCCGATAGAAAAAGGCATCGTTTCTGAACTGTTGTTGATTACTTTATAAGTAACAATTAACTCTGTTTTTTTTAAGGTATAAATGAGTTGTAACTCAAATTGGAATGGATAAATGTTAAAAGTTTCAAGAGTGTTTTGTAAAGAAAAAACTACTTTGTTTTTTTCTTGCGAGACAATATTAAAATCAAAATCTCTGGCAAATCCATGTCGAGATAGGAAGTAAATCTTGTCTTTATATTGGTAAGAATTATTTTTTAAAGTACCAACAATCGGGAATAGTACAGGTGAGTGTTTGCCCCAAAAATAAGGGTCTCCTTCCCAAATGTATTCTTTTTTTGTTTTAAGGGATTGTAACGAAATAAGTTCAGCGCCTTTATGGTTTATAGTTGCAGACAGTATTGAATTTGAGAGAGTTGTAGTCAAAATTAATTAAGCTTTTTTTTGTAAATGTTTGGTTAGCAAATATATTTTATTAATTTTATTCTGCCCATAAATCTATTTACAAACTTAATCTTAGCATTATGAAACCCAACTTTGAATCTATCGAGAAGGAGACTATTCAGCTTCTTTCCTTTCCTCAATCCGACGTACTTGATAACAGTGAAGAAATCCAACAAAGACATTTAGATTTGCATAGAGCTTTGGCTTTAGGCAATTTGGAACATTCGAAAATCAGAATTTATTTTGAGGACAATCAATCTAAAAAAGTGGTAGAAACTACTGTTTGGGCTGTTACAGACCAAAGAGTTATTTTAAAACAAGGCCATTCAATACCGATTAATAGGATTTACAAATCTGCTTAATACTTTTTCATTTTTATAGAAAATATAAACCATTCTTCGGAGTGGTTTTTTTATTTACAAAAGAGAAACTAAAAATATCGACGAAATGCATAATAGTAAGAAAATATCTTATTAAATTTATATAATAGTGTATTTCAACGATTTTATTTGTATTTTAATCGGTGTTTTTGCTAATATTGTTCAAGAAAATAAAACAATACGTTCTTAAAAAACAAAATCTATAAAGTGTTTGCCCCACATCTACTTTATTAAAACCTGTCAAAATTAATCGAATAAAGTGTTTGCCCCACATCTACTTTATTAAAACTTAACCTACTACTATGAAAGCAAAAATGTTTAGAGCATTGTTGCCGCTAGCAATCGTGTTCACTATGGTGTCTTGTTCTTCTGACTCAGAAGGAACAACAGAAGACAAACAAGTTGTAACTACCTACAATTACAACGAGAATGAGTTAAAATTAGTTACGCTAATTAACGACTACCGTGAGAGCCTTGGATTAAACACCCTTCAAGTAATCAATCACATCTCTTACAAATCAGAAGAGCACAATTATTACATGATTGAAAAAAATGTGTTTAATCACGATTATTTTCAGCAACGATCAGACAACTTAATCAGAGTATTAGGAGCAGAAAGAGTAGGCGAGAATATTGCCTATAATTATCAAACTCCGGAAAGTGCATTTGCGGCTTGGTTAAACAGTCCGGCACACAAAGCTAACATAGAAGGTGACTACACGCACTTTGGAATTTCAGTTACAACAAATCCGGATACCGGAAGAAAATATTACACTAATATGTTAATAAAAAAATAGTTTGATTATTGTTTTGTTTGATTTTGACAGATCGAAAAACCCGGCTCTAAACCGGGTTTTATTATTTTGAATACATTCTATTTCTACTTTAAACTTCCTACCATGTCTTCGGGTTTTACCCAAGCATCGAAGTCTTCAGGAGAAACATAACCCAATCTAACCGCTTCTTCTTTTAAAGTTGTACCGTTTTTATGAGCGGTTTGCGCAATTTCGGCTGCTTTGTAATAACCGATTTTGGTATTTAAAGCGGTAACCAACATCAATGAATTGTCTACCAACTCTTTAATACGTTTGTGGTTTGGCTCAATACCTTGTGCACAATGTTCGTCAAAAGAAACACAAGCATCACCAATCAAACGAGCTGACTGCAAAAAGTTGGCTGCCATTACCGGTTTGAAAACATTCAATTCATAATGACCTTGCATTCCGCCAACAGCAATCGCTACGTCGTTACCCATAACTTGAGCACAAACCATTGTCAAAGCTTCGCACTGTGTTGGATTTACTTTTCCAGGCATGATAGATGAACCCGGTTCGTTTTCAGGAATTAGGATTTCGCCAATTCCCGAGCGCGGACCTGAAGCCAACATTCTGATATCGTTTGCAATTTTATTTAAGGAAACGGCCAATTGTTTTAAAGCACCATGCGCTTCAACAATTGCGTCGTGAGAAGCTAAAGCTTCAAATTTATTCGGAGCTGTTACAAAAGGATGACCGGTGAATTGGGCAATATATTCGGCTACTTTTACATCGTAACCCGCTGGTGTGTTTAATCCGGTTCCTACGGCAGTTCCGCCTAAAGCTACTTCAGACAAATGGGACAAAGTATTTTTTAAAGCTTTTAAACCGTAGTTCAATTGCGCAACATAACCAGAAAGTTCTTGTCCTAAGGTAAGTGGCGTGGCATCCATCAAGTGTGTTCTTCCGATTTTCACCACATTCATATATTCTTTTGATTTGGCTTCTAAAGTATTGCGCAGTTTTTCAACTCCCGGAATTGTTACTTCAACCGCTGCTTTGTAACAGGCAATATGCATTCCGGTTGGAAAGGTATCGTTAGAAGATTGTGATTTGTTGACATCATCATTGGCTTTTACCAGTTGTTCGCCTTCACCGATTTTGAATCCGGCTAAGACTTGAGCGCGATTGGCAATCACTTCGTTTACGTTCATGTTGCTTTGCGTTCCTGAACCGGTTTGCCAAATCACCAATGGAAATTCATCCGTTAATTTTCCGGCAAGTATTTCGTCACAAACGGCTGCAATCGCATCGCGTTTTTCGGTTGAAAGCGCACCTAAGTCACAATTGGCGTAAGCGGCCGCTTTTTTCAAGTACGCAAAACCTTCTACGATTTCTTTTGGCATAGAAGCTGATGGGCCAATTTTAAAGTTATTTCTTGAACGTTCGGTTTGTGCGCCCCAATATTTATCGGCAGGCACTTTAACTTCGCCCATGGTGTCTTTCTCAATTCTGTATTCCATTGTGTTTATTGTTTGTTGTTAATGTGTATTGTTTATGCTTTATTTTAGCCCCGATTGAAGTGGAAATCCTCTTTATTGCTTTGAAGAAAAGCCCTTTCCCGAAACTTCGGGGCGCTCAGGGTGACAAAGCAATAAAAAGATTGCAACGGAAAGCGGGAAACAGCTCCTAAAAAAGCCTTGCAAAATTAGTGATAAAAACTATTTAATAAAAATTGATTTTGTTTTTTGGTAAGCTTAAATATTCCGCTTACATTTGCGTATAATTCAAAAAAATTCCGGAAAACATGTTTGAATTTCAACAGTATTTAGGGTTCTTAGCTTTCTTAACTATTTTAACGATTGGTTTTTGGTTGATGATATTTTTAATCACTTTCATTGTTCCTTATTGGATTTTTGGTGGTGTTAAAGAATTATTGGCTGAAAGAAAAGCACAAAAAGAAGCCGAACAAACAGCCTAGTTTAAACTAGATGTTCATAAAAAAGCCCCGAAATTCGGGGCTTTTTTAATTTATGATCCTGGGAAATCTCCGCCATCATCTTGTTGACCATTACGCGGTTTTCTTTCTTTTTCGTTTTTAGGTACGTTGAAACGGTAAGTAAAAGAGAAGTTGATTTGTCTCACTCTCCATTGCATTTCGCTATAAGAGTCTACTTCGCCCGGAAGATAGGTTTCTGAAATTCTCTTTCTGGAATTGAAAACATCATTTACATTTAGAGAAAGAGTTCCTTTGTCTTTTAGAATGTCTTTACTGAAACCTAGGTTCATGCTAAAAACGCCTAAGCTTTTTCCTTGTGCTTGTTTTTGAGCGCCATTATAAGTAGCGTTGGTTTGCCAATCTATTTTATAAGGTAATGTTATTTTTGAGGTTACTCTCGTAAACCATGAAGTTGCACTAAAATCAAAATTTTGCACAACAAGGTTATCATTTAAATCGGTATAAGAGTAATCACCATCGGTTTCGTTGTAGAAGAAGTTGAAATTACTGTTCAATTTCCACCATTTGTACGGTGAATAATTTAAGGTAAATTCAAAACCAACTCTATATTGTGTAGCCAAATTGATAGGCGAAGTAATAATTACCGGAATATCGTTTTGCAATTCTCCGTTTGGTCTTCTCACAAATTGGAATGAATCAGATGTTTTGTTACCGTAAAGTGACGTGTTGAACGTTAATTTGTTCCAACGTTTGATATACCCTAAATCGACAGCATCAGTGAAGGCCGGATTTAAATCGGGATTTCCTTGAAAAATATTAACGTTACTTGATAAGTTGTTAAATGGATTAAGGAATCGTCCTCTTGGTCTTTGAATTCTTCGACTGTAGCTTATGGAAGCACTTGTTTGATCTCCGATTTCGTAAGTAAAGAAAGCACTCGGGAAAAAGTTATCGTATTTTTTGTTGTTGAAATCATCGGTTGCCAATTGGTTTACATCAATATTAGAATCTTCCCAACGTGCGCCAAAAAGGAAAGAGAACTTCTTCACTTTAAAGCCATAACTGGTGTACAACGCATTCACATATTCCTTGTATTCTAAAGTATTGGTAAATTGAGGCGAAGGAACTCCGTCATTGATTACGCTGAAATCGGAAATGTTTTTAGAAAAATCACCTTTGTAACCGAATTCAAATTGGCTTCCTTTTCCAATAGGATAAACGTAATCTGCTTGAAATAAGTTTCTGCTTTGCTTTTGATTATTGGTAGTTTCGTCTAAACCAACAATACTGGTATTGGTAGCCGTATCCGAAATTAGAGCCAAATTTTTGTCTGTATTAGAAGAGAAGGAACCATCAATGGTTAATTTGTGACCTTCTTTTTTAAAGTTTTTAGTGAAGTTGGTCGAAAATTCCACATTCTTACTTTTACTGTCTTCGTAGTTGATACGATTTCGGGTATAATCATATACGCGATTGGCATCGTAATAGTCTTGCAAGACATTGTCAACATTATCGCCGAGACTTCTTCTGTAATTAATAATATTCGTCCATGTCAATGATTTAGTTAAGAACCAATCAAAACCAAAATTGCCATTGTAAGATTCATTCAAACGATCATTTTCACGGGTTTCATACAAATAGTTTCTGGTCGTATTGTCGTCGTTTAAATATCGGGAATTGGTTAACGCATTTCCCGGATTGTTTCTAAGACTATAGCCTTGAGTGGTGAATAGATTGAAATTTTCCTCTTTATAGTTTAGTGTTCCGCTCAAACTATTGTTTTTTGGATCTCCAATTCCGCCAATGAATGTTCCGTTAATACCTTGGTTTTTTCCTTTTTTTAGTATAATATTCAATAATCCGCCGCCGCCTTCTGCATCATAACGTGCTGATGGATTCGTGATTACTTCTACTTTCTCAATCGCATCTGCCGGAATTAATCGCAAAGCTTCAGTAATATTGATTGCATTCGATGGTCTGCCGTCAATTAAGATTCTAACGTTTTCATTTCCTCTTAAACTCACATTTCCTTCAACGTCAACAGAAACAGAAGGAATATTGTCTAAAACGTCACTAACCGTACCGCCTTTAACCATTAAGTCGTTTCCGACGTTGTACACTTTTTTGTCAAGCTTGATTTCAACAGTCGTTTTTTCGGCTCTAACAACCACTTCGTTTAGTTGTGTGGCATCTTCTTCTAAACCAATTGTTCCTAAATTGGTATTTTCAGTCAATTGCTTTGCCTTAATTTCGGTAGGTTTAAATGAAATAAACTCGATGATGATATCAAATTCTCCGGTAGCGGCATCAACAGCAAAATTTCCTTTGTTGTCTGTTATTCCACCGAAAATTTGTTTTGGGTTTTTGGTATTTTTTAAAGTAATGGTTGCATATTCTAAAGGCAATTTGCTTGTCTTTTCGATAACATTACCGGTAATAATAATTTTAGCTCGTGGTGGATTTTGTTGTGCCAACGCTAAAAATGAGCAGCAAAATAAAAGTAGGGTTGAGATAATTTTAATTTTTTTCATCTAAAATGTTTTGATTCTTGCTTAAGAGTGCAAAAGTACACTTTGGTTTAAGGGACAATTCACAAATGTTTGTTAAATGTATACAGCCAACTTTAGAGGAATTTTTCCACTTTTTCGAGTTCTCTGCCAATGATAGCAACGTTCCCTTTAATGATAATTGGTCGTTCTATTAA
Source organism: Flavobacterium sp. 102 (assembly GCF_003634615.1). Taxonomy (NCBI): domain Bacteria; kingdom Pseudomonadati; phylum Bacteroidota; class Flavobacteriia; order Flavobacteriales; family Flavobacteriaceae; genus Flavobacterium; species Flavobacterium sp. 102. The sequence continues at coordinate 2,496,717 of NZ_RBKX01000001.1, forward strand.
AATTGGGTATTGGGCTAATGCTTTGATAACTTCGCTGTCAGATAATGTTTTGCCTTTAAAATGTTCAATCCAAATGATTTCTTTCTGACGCACCAGTTCTATGGGTTTGATATTTAGCTTCTTAATTACAATTTTTAATTCTTCTTCGGAAAGTGGATTTTGAATGTAGTTTCTAATTTCATATTCTGCTTTAGAATTATCCAGAAAAGCCAAGCAATTTCTCGATTTTCCACATCTTGGATTGTGAAGTATTTGTAACATCTTTTTTTTTACAAAGTAATAGATATTAATAGAAAAAAGTTAATTTAGGCGAAACAAAAATTTTAAGTCTATGTTTTTAGAAAACGGATTTTTACCTGAAAATAAATTTTGGAAATACATAATAGGATCAGTAATCATTATCTTGGCTTCAACTATTGGGCAAATTCCTTTTGCTATAGCAGTTGCAGTCAAGGCCTTTTCTTCCGGGGAAAGTTTTCCTATAACCAACGAAGCAGTAATGGGTTATTTAGAACCTAATACTACTTTGTTTTTATTGCTGTTTTCCTTTGTTTTCGGATTTGGCGCTCTCATTTTGGTAGTTAAATATATTCACAAACAAACCCTTTTATCCGTTACGACTTCGAGGTCTAAAATAGATTGGAGTAGAATCTTTTTTTCATTCTTTTTGTGGGCAATTTTTACTGTAGGTTCAACGGTTGCTATGTATTATGCAACACCTGAAAGTTTTGTATGGAATTTTAAACCGATTCCTTTTTTGATATTAGCCATCATTGGCATTGTAATGATTCCCATTCAAACCAGTACTGAGGAATACGTTTTTCGCGGTTATTTGATGCAAGGTTTTGCGGTTTTGGCTAAGAACAGATGGTTTCCTCTGGTATTGACTTCGGTGATTTTTGGTACAATGCATATCGCCAATCCGGAAGTGGAGAAAATGGGTTATATAGTTTTAGTTTATTACATCGGAACCGGTTTTTTCCTTGGTATTATTACTTTAATGGATGAAGGAATGGAATTGGCTCTTGGTTTTCATGCCGCTAATAATTTGGTTACGGCCTTATTATTAACGTCAGATTGGTCCGTTTTTCAAACCAATTCAATTTTTAAAGACATTTCTACACCATCAGTAGGATTTGAAGTTTTGGCACCTGTCATAATTATTTTTCCAATACTATTATTTATCTTTAGTAAAAAATACCAATGGACCAATTGGAAGGAAAAACTAACCGGAAATATTGTAATTAAAAGCGAAGAACCAATACAAAATAGTGAAAGTCATGAATAGTCCAACCTACGAAAACGTACACAATCAATTTAAATTGAATGGATTTCATCTCGACAGAGAAGACTTGTGTCGTGTGGCTTATAGTTTTATCAAAGAAGGAGAAGATTTTGAAAAGCCGGTTGGCGATTTTCTTTTGGATTGGTTTGATGGAAGAGATTATATCGAGATGCAAACTTCGGGAACTACCGGAACGCCAAAAATAATTTCGGTAAGCAAGCAAGCGATGGTGCATTCTGCTTTGGCAACCGGTGATTTTTTTGATTTGCAACCCGGTAATTCTGCTTTACATTGTTTGCCCGTAAAATATGTAGCCGGTAAAATGATGTTGGTTCGCGCCATGATTTTGGGTTTAGACTTAGAATTTGTAGCCCCGAGTTCGCATCCTCTGCGTCATAATGAAATTGATTATGATTTCGTAGCAATGGTTCCTTTACAAGCCCAAAATTCTATATCCGAATTAAAGAAAGTAAAGAAATTGATTGTTGGTGGTGCAGCCATTAATAAAAATTTAGAAAAGCAACTGTTAAAACTGTCAACCCAAGTTTTTGAAACTTATGGCATGACAGAAACAATCACGCATATTGCCGCCCGAAAATTGGGTGAAAAAGCATTTACTGTTTTGCCTGGCGTAACTATTTCGTATGACGATAGAAACTGTTTAGTGATTCATGCCCCAAGAATTTCTGACGATGTTATTATCACTAATGATATTGTAGAATTGGTTAACGAGAACCAGTTTGTTTTCTTAGGTCGAATGGATAATGTAATCAACAGTGGCGGAATCAAACTCATTCCGGAACAAATAGAGGAGAAGTTGGCGCATAAAATACACCAACGTTTCTTTATAGCTTCTAAACCGGATTCAGAATTAGGTGAAAAAGTGATTTTGGTGGTTGAAGGTGAAAAGCAAGATTTAGGTGCAGATTTATATGAAGAATTAGATAAATATGAAAAGCCAAAAGAGTTGATTTTTCTTCCGAAATTCAAAGAAACCGGAAGCGGGAAAGTCATGAGGAAAGAAACTTTGCAATAAAGGAAAACGCACTGAAGTAAAAAGACCTTAGTGCGTTTTTTTATTTTAGGGGAATTACAATACGCTATTTTTGCATTTTGAAATAGTAATCCGCTGAATGCTTACCACTTCCATAAATAGTGTAAAAAACACTTAACGCTAGTGTAATTGTAGCTATCAATAAGTTCATCGCATTCATTTCTCCAATAAAATTGATTAGAACTGCACCGAGTAGAATTGGCAATTGCGCAATTAAAGCCCAACGGGTTAACAATCCGAAAACAATCATTATGCCGCCCATAATATGAGCAGAAGCGATATAATGGAAAGTTAGCATGCCGCCGAGAAAGTTACTTACTGGAGCAATTAAGTCTTCAAAATCTCTACTGTTGCTGATGAAATAGGCGCCTTTGTAAATTAAAAAAACACCAAGTATTACTCTGAAAGTATCAAACCAAATTGTTGAATGAGCATTGGCCCATTTGTTCAAACCTTTTACTGAAGTATCCATAATAAATGAGTTTAAAGTTTAGTCTAATTTACTATTTATTAATGAGATACGAAATAGTTGGTGCTGTTTTTTTAATATTGATTAAGGTACGTTGATGTAGAATTTATTGTCCAATACTTGGACTTGACCGATTTTTTTAACTTTCAACTTTGTAGAAGACCAGTCATTTTTGGGGTAAATTCTGATGGTTTTTTCGTTCAAAGTAATATCAACCGGCATCTCAAAGTCTTTCTCAACATTGGTCCATCTTGCATGTAATTTGCCTTTATTAACTTTAAGTTCCAATTTTGGAATGGAAGTTTTATATAAATACTGCTTAAAAATGGGTGTCAAATTCATTCCGCTTTCTTTGTTGAAAAAGGCAATCACCGTTTGGGTATCAATGATTTTGTGTTTATAAGTATTTGAATAATCTAAAATCAATTTCCACCATTTATCGTCATCATTGATTACGTGTCTCAGAGTGTTTAACAATAAAGCACCTTTAGGATACATATCGCCTGAACCTTCGTGATTTAAACCATAAATTCCAATAATCGGTCTGTCATTGTCAACATTACCCCGCAAACCGTTGGCATATTTCATTGCTTTTTCGTAGCCTAATGTACATTCGACATAAACGATTTCGGAGTATTGGGTAAATCCTTCATGAATCCACATGTCGGCAATGTCTTTTGAAGTGATACTGTTGCCGAACCATTCGTGACCACTTTCGTGAATCGTGATGTAATCAAAAGTCAAACCGATTCCCGTTCCGGATAAATCCATTCCGAGATATCCTTTAAAATATTTATTTCCATAAGCTACAGCGCTTTGGTGTTCCATACCTAAATAAGAGGTTTCGACTAATTTATAACCGTCATCCTTGAATGGATAGTCGCCGAATTTGCTTTGAAAGCAATCCATCATGGGTTTCACTTCTTCAAAATGCTTTCTGGCTTTGGCTTCGTTTTCAAGCAAAACATAATAATCCAAATCCAATCCTTTGTAATTATCATGCAGATGAACATAATCAGCAACATTCACTGTAATGTCATAGGTATTTATCGGATTTTTCACTTCCCAATCCCAACGAGTGTAACCGTTTTTTAAATCTTCGGAACCCATAAACCTACCATTAGAAACATTCATTAATCCATTGGGAACAGCCACTTTGATACTTGCTCCTCTATCGGGTTCATCGGTTTGAGAATCTTTCACCGGATACCATAAACTCGCTCCGGTTCCTTGCACGGCAACCCCAATCCAGTCTTTTCCATTGCGGTCTTTTGAAAAAACAAACCCGCCATCCCAAGGCGCACGTCGTGCAATTATTGGTTTCCCTGAATAATAAAATTTAATCGATTGTTCCGGCATTTCTGTTGATAATACAGAGGGAAAATCGATAAAAATCGCATTAAAATCTCTAATATATGTCAGTCTGCTTTTGTTGTAAATGATACTGTCTACAGTCATGTTTTCAAATAAATCGACTTGAATTTTTGAAGTATTTTCAACCACTTTGAAAGTGATGTTATTATAGCCTACAATTGACTTTTCTTTCGGGTCAATTTTGATATTCAAATCATATCGTAAAACGTCATATGAAGTTCGTTCCAAACGTAATCCACCTTGAAGCGAATCTTTGCGGCTAAAGTTTTGGGCGAAAAATGTTTGAAAACCGAACAGCAAAAATGAATAACAAAACAATTTTTTCATAAGGGAAAGTGTTTCACAATGAGTCTGAAAACCTAACTTTTGTTACGGGTATAAAAATCAGCAGAGACTGTAATTGTAATAGTCTCTTTTGAGATGGGATGACTAAAAGTAATGCTTTCTGCGTGCAAATGCAAACGATTGGCTTTAGTACCGTATAAATCATCGCCGACAATGGGTGTATTTAAACCTAAATTATGAGCGGCATGAACCCGAAGTTGGTGCGTTCTGCCGGTAATCGGGTAGAAGTAGACCAGGGTTTGATTTTCTCTTCGTTCAATAACTTCCCAAAGTGTTTGTGCCGGTTTACCATGTTCATAGCATACGATTTGATTCGGGCGATTGTCTAAATCAACGCGTAAAGGCAAATCGATTACGCCATTATTTTCTTTTAACAAACCATCAAGTAGAGCTACATAACGTTTTTTGACTTTTCGTTTGATAAATTGGGACTGCAGATTTTTATGGATTTCACTCGATTTAGCAATCAAAATCAAACCTGAAGTCGACATGTCTAAGCGATGTACTACCAATGGTCCGGTTGCGCTGGGATAAAGCTTTTTAACTCTAGCAAAAACAGAATCGGTGACTTGTTTTCCCGGAACTGACAGGAATTCAGCAGGTTTGTTTACCAATGCCAAATAGTCATCTTCAAAAACAATTTCGAGTTCTTTGTCTTGAGCAGTATTGATTTGAAACGGATTGTCATCCATCGGGATATCTTTCAGCATGTGAGCCAAAATAGGTTCGCATTTTCCGGAACATGCCGGATAAAATTGCTTGTGTTTTCTGACTTCAGATTTGGGTGATTGTCCCCACCAAAATTCCGCCATGGCAATTGGTTTCAAATCGTATTGAAAAGCATAATGCAATAATTTAGGTGCCGCACATTCGCCGGCACCGGCTGGTGGATTGCCATTAAAGATTTCACCTAAACTTTTTAGTTCTTGGTATTGGTTTAAAAAAGCATATTCGGCAAATAATTGTTGCTGTAAGTTCGCCGATTTTTGACGACGCTCTTCTCTGAGTTGGTTGATTTTATTGGTGTATGCATTCAAAGACTCCATGGCAGCTTGGATATGATAGTTCCAATATTGCGTCATTTTTTTGAGTAAGATTCCTTCTTCCTGACTTTCTTTGTTGAGTTGTTCCAAAGCTTCTTGAGGAAATAATTTTCGTTTTTCGGTACGGATTTTTTTGCCCAGTTTTATCTTTAATTTTTGCTCTTGGATTTCTTTTTCTGCTTGGCTTTTGGTTTGTTCCAAATGTTGGATAGAAGCCAGATAATCAAAATCATTTTCAAGTTTCTCAATCTTTTTATTGTATAGATTTAGAATGGCTTCTTCTTTTTTGAAAAAACTGTTTTCTTCGAGCATGTCAAAAACTGTCGGAACAAACAGCGGATGATGATTACTTTCTGCCAATTTTCCTGAAAAAGCCCATAGATAACCCAATTGCCCATCATTATTTTGCACCACTAAAATGCCAAACATTTTACCAATCACTAATCCGTCTTGTTCCACATTTAATCCGAAATTGTGTTCAAAATCAGATTGAGTTTCCAGATAGTTTTGCAACTCATTCGCAGCAATAACGCTCAACTGATGCGGTTCGTAATAGAATGGAAAGGTGAATTTTTCGGGTAAAGGAATACCAGAGATATTTTGTTGGAAAGGTTGGAATAGGTTTGACATTTGTTTATTCAGGATTCATAATAACTTTCCTTTAAAGAAGTAAAACTATCTATTCTACTATCACTTTTTAAATTTAGGTTTAATTATTGAATATCTAAAAGAAAGAGAAATATTATCGTGGTTGGTTTTGTAACTGTATATTCTATCAAAATAATTTCTTGGTATCAAATTATATTTTACTTCAAATCCATATCTCCAGTCGAATGCATAACCTAATCCAAGTTGAATAAATATGTCGCCGAAAGTTTTGTATGTAATATTGGTGTATTCATCAGGGAGATTTAAGTCTTCATTATATTTTTTGGTTATAGATAATTTAATATCATCATTTGTATAAGAATAACCTAATGAAAAATTTGAATAAATCTTGTGCTTTATTTGGGTTACAAAATTATATCTAATACCTATTTCCGGGGTTAAAATGGTTGGTTCGAATTTTGTGGTGTAATATTCAGTAAAATCTTGAGAATCGATTGACTTTGTGCCATAAGTAAAGTCATACTTGCTATAATTGATTCTTAAAAAGGTTTCAAATTTTCTATTAATATCAGAGATAAGATATGAAAATTCAATACCTAAATTAATATTTTGTCTATTGATTTTATTTTCATTGATTCCCAAGTTTTCATAGTTAAACGTATTAAAAGAATAATCAATATATGGAGTAAGTATTATTTTACTTGAATGCTTTATTGTGTCATAATTAAAAAAGACACTATCGCAATTATTGTTTTTGTTAATTATCTCCTTCAACTTATTCTCTTTGTATTCAACCGCTAAAAAGTTTTTTAATGTTAATTTGTTGCACAATAAGTTTTCTGATAGTTGTTTTTTGTAGTTAGTTATTTCCTTGATATTTCCATCATTGTAGATTTTTTTGTATTCAAGTAACTTTACATTTTCTTCGTCTTTGTTCTTTATGAAATAACTTTTAAAGCCGTTAATTGTTAACAGATAAAGTGAAACTTCTCCATTGACCAATTTTTCTAAAAATAAAGTTTTAGTTTCAGCTTCAATATTAGGATTAATTCTTTGTAGTACGTCTGCATAATTTACAGATTCTTTATCATAAGTTACGGTGTATCTTTCAAAAATTTTACTTTCTTCTTCAAATACAATCTGTTTAGAATTACTTGTATTTAGCGATATAGTTTCAGATTCCATACTTTTTTTGAATTGAAATCTATCAGGAGTATTAACTGTTTTATTGTATAAAATTAATCCCGAAATTTTCTGATTTAAATCATTGATATAGTAACCTTGTTTGAATTTTTTTTGAGCAAATAATGAACTGGTTAATAGTAATAGAATGAATACTTTTTGCATGATTTTAATTATTTTTTTTTATAGATTTAGATTGTAGCTATGTTACTTTTTAATTTGAACTTCTTTATAAATCGGCCTAAGATTTGACCCTTTTTTATGTTCTAGAAAATCCAAATACTAGTTATAAAAAGGAAATATTAGAGTCAGTAATAATTTTTTGGATGAATAATAAAACGCAAAGTGAATTTTAAGATAATATACCCCGTAGTTTTTTTAAAACAACAAAGTGAATATTAGATTTCATCGTTGCAAAACTAAAAAAAGGAATTGAAAAATGTTAGCTAAATTCTGATTTTATTCTTTCAATAAAAGTTTCAAATTGGCAATCGTGGAAATTTCAGATTTGTAAAATTGAAGCGCTGTTGGTACCATTTTATCAGACGTGTCACGAGGCGATTTTTTGATAATTCTGGCAGTTGTACCGGTGAAATTTAAAGTATGGTCTTTATCTAAATCAGTTGTTTCGGTGGTGAATCTTATAATTTTATTTTCTACTTTCCAGGTTCCTTTCCCTTTTAGATGATATTCATTCATCCCATTATTAATATAACTTGTATAAAGAAATTTTTTATCAGAATTTAATTGAAGCTTATAGTCAATGATTTCACCTTTTTTAGCTTCTACATAAAAAATGTAAGTTCCAGTATAATCTTCGGTTTGAGTAGTAAAACTAAAATTCAAAGTTACAAGTAAGAGAAGGAGTAATGGTTTCATGTGAAATGACTTTTTGGTTAGGATAAATTTAAACTTGTATCACACCCAAATTGAACTTTTTCTCAATCGGTGCATGATTTGCAGCTTCGATTCCCATTGAAATCCACGTACGCGTTTCTAACGGATCAATAATCGCATCTGTCCATAATCTTGCCGCTGCATAATAAGGAGAAACTTGGGCATCATAGCGCGCTTTGATTTTATCGAATAATTCTTGTTCTACTTTCTCGTCAACGGTTTCGCCTCTGGCTTTTAATGAAGAAGCTTCAATTTGGGCCAATACTTTTGCGGCTTGTGTTCCGCCCATAACTGCGAGTTCCGCGCTTGGCCAGGCAAATATTAACCTCGGGTCATAAGCTTTGCCGCACATGGCGTAATTTCCGGCACCATACGAGTTACCGACAACTACAGTGAATTTTGGTACAACCGAATTGGAAACAGCGTTCACCATTTTCGCACCATCTTTGATGATTCCGCCGTGCTCACTTTTGGAACCCACCATGAAACCTGTTACGTCTTGTACAAAAACCAACGGAATTTTCTTTTGATTACAATTCGCAATAAAACGAGTCGCCTTATCGGCAGAATCCGAATAAATTACGCCACCAAACTGGATTTCACCTTTCTTTGTTTTAGAAACGGTTCTTTGATTGGCTACAATTCCGACAGCCCAACCGTCAATTCGGGCATAACAAGTGATGATGGATTTACCATAATCGGGTTTGTACATGTCCATTTCAGAGTTGTCAACCAAACGTTTGATAATCTCCATCATATCGTATTGTTCCGTTCTTGATTTTGGTATAATGCCGTAGATTTCTTTTTCGTTTAAAGCCGGTTTTTCCGCTTTTTCACGGTTGAATCCTGCTTTTTCATAATCACCAATTTTTCCGACGATACTTTTGATGCGGTCTAAAGCGTCCTTATCATCTTTGGCTTTATAATCGGTCACGCCTGAGATTTCGCAGTGAGTTGTGGCTCCGCCAAGCGTTTCGTTGTCTATGTTTTCGCCTATGGCAGCTTTGACCAAATAACTTCCGGCCAAGAAAATACTTCCCGTTTTATCAACTATCATCGCTTCATCGCTCATAATCGGAAGATACGCGCCACCGGCAACACAACTTCCCATTACGGCGGCAATTTGGGTAATGCCCATACTGCTCATAATAGCATTGTTTCTGAAGATTCTGCCAAAATGTTCTTTATCCGGAAAAATTTCGTCTTGCATGGGTAAATACACTCCGGCAGAATCGACTAAATATATTATCGGTAAACGATTTTCCATCGCTATTTCCTGAGCACGCAAGTTCTTTTTAGCTGTAATCGGAAACCAAGCACCGGCTTTTACAGTAGCATCATTCGCCACAACAATACACTGTTTTCCTTTGATATAACCCATTTTTACCACAACGCCGCCCGAAGGACAACCACCATGTTCCGCATACATGCCATCACCAACAAAAGCACCGATTTCAATACTATTTGCTTTAGCGTCAAGCAAGTAATCGACACGTTCCCGAGCGGTCATTTTGCCTTCGGAATGCAATTTTTCGATGCGCTTTTCGCCGCCGCCAACTCTGACTTTAGCAAAACGTTGCTTTAAATCGGTCAGTAAAAGTTTGTTGTGATCTTCGTTTTTATTGAAGTTGATGTCCATGTTTTGATGAGTGTAATAGTGTGTTTTTATTCGGATGCTAAGCTACGAAAACGTTTTCAATAAGAGAAATTTGTTTAAAGTAGGCTTAAATCGTTATGTTAACAAATTGTAAACTTTAATAACTTCTTAATTATGATTTATTAATATTCACTTAACATTAGTCATTTACATTTGCATCAAATTTTAACACTATGTCGATAAACAGTATTTTCCAGTTTTTAGTTCCAAAAGATAAAAAATTCTTTCCACTTTTCGAACAAGCCACAGCAAATTTAGTCTTATTAGCAGAAGCACTTCACGAAGCAGTAAATGCTCCAAAAGCGGAACGTGAAGATTATTTTAGAAAAATAGAAGAGTTGGAAGCAACTATAGAAGAGATTACCCATAAAACGCACTTAGAATTAAGCAGAAACTTTATCACGCCTTTTGATAGAGAAGATATTCACTCTTTAATCAAAGCGATTGATAACGTAGCCGATTATATGCATGGTGCCGCAAGTAGAATGCGTTTGTATCAAGTAGAAAAAATTACTAAATCGATTCGCAAATTGACCGAAATTAATTTAGAAGCTTGTCAATTGATTAACCTTGGTGTTAAAGAATTGAAAGACATGAAAGACCATAAGGCGATTAAAGATACTTGTAAAAAAATCAATAAATTAGAAAGCAAAGCGGATTCGGTTTTTGACAAAGCGGTTGCTGATATCTTCGAAAACGAAACCGATGTTAAAAACATCATTAAATACAAAGAAGTACTTTCTGCTTTGGAATCAGCTTCTGATAAATGTAAAAGTGTTTCCAATGTAATGGAGCAAATTTCAGTAAAACATTCATAAATAGTTTTAATCAAAATCGACTTTTATGGATTTTACTTTATTATTAATTATCATTTTTCTTGCGTTAGTTTTTGACTACATCAATGGTTTTCATGATGCAGCTAACTCTATTGCAACGATAGTAGCGACAAAGGTTTTGACACCTTTTCAAGCCGTACTTTGGGCAGCGCTTTTCAACTTCATGGCCTATTGGGTTTTTGGTTTTGGTGTAGCCGATACGGTAGCGAAAACGGCTCACACTAGTAGTATTGACTTGACGGTAATTTTGGCCGGAGTTATAGCAGCGATTATTTGGAATTTAATCACTTGGTGGAAAGGAATTCCATCATCCTCTTCGCATACTTTAATCGGTGGATTTGCAGGAGCAGCGATTGCTCATGGTTTCCGCGATGTGACTGATCCTGAACATGCTGGATTTAAAATTGTAAACTGGTTAAAAGACGCTAAAGAAGGAGAATTATTGCCTTCCGGTGTAGTGATTGTAATCTTGTTCATTGTATTTGCGCCTTTATTAGGAATGTTGATTTCCTACTTTATCTCTTTGTGGTTAATGTATTCTTCCAAGAAAAACGTTTGGCCAAAAGTTTTAACCGGAGTATTAATGTTATTGGTTGGATGGTTTTTATTTTCAGTAATGGTTCCGTATGAAGACATTAAAAAACCTAGATTCGACAGTCACTTCTGGAGCGTGATTACAGAGCCGCACAATATCAAATGGTTTTTGGTCGCTATTATTTTCTATAGTTTGGCGATATTCAATTTATTGTTCAGTAGTTTTTCTACTGCCAAAGCTGAAAAAGTTCTAAAGAAAATGCAGTTATTGTCTTCAGCGGCTTTCAGTTTAGGACATGGTGGGAACGATTCACAAAAAGTAATGGGTATTATTGCAGCAGCAGTAGCGGTTTACATCAAATCAAATCCGAACATCGATATGTCTGCGGGTTGGCTTGATTTGAATGTAGTTTTGCCTTCCGAGAAAGACGGTGTAAAAATTGACGGAATAATGCCGAGTTGGATTCCGTTGACTTGTTATACTGTAATTGCGTTAGGAACTTTGAGTGGTGGATGGAAAATTGTAAAAACAATGGGGTCCAAAATCACGAAAGTAACTGCTTTTGAAGGTGTAGTAGCTGAATCTGCCGGTGCTTTGACACTATTTTCAACAGAACATTTTAAAATTCCGGTATCGACAACTCATACTATTACGGGTTCTATTATTGGAGTAGGTGTAACCAAAAGGGTTTCGGCCGTTCGTTGGGGTGTAACTGTAAAACTATTGTGGGCATGGATTTTAACCATTCCGGTTTCTGCAGTTTTAGCCGCTATAATTTACTATTTATTAAAATTATTTATTTAAACTTTTTATATTTTTAAAAGCCGACTGTAAGGTTGGCTTTTTTTATAGCTAATCCTTACTTGTTACCAAATCATTTCTTTAACATCAAATTATTGTAAAGCAATTACATTACTTAACTACAACACACTACATAACATGAAAAAACTATTACTGACTGCTACTTTACTCTTCTCCATTTCAATATCAGCCCAAATCACCATTGAGCAAACCAAGCATGACAATGATATTAAATTATCTGCCTTACCTTATTATAGTTTTGGTAAAGGTATTGGAATGACTTCTCCGGATAGTTTGTTCCAAATGAATATTCGTTTCAGAATGCAAAATCGCGTTTCTTATATAGAAAATGATGGTGAAAACGGTGCTTACGATGGACAGATTCGTCGTTTGCGTTTGCGTTTTGACGGTTATGTTGGGAATCCAAAATTCTTATATGCTATTCAATTGTCTTTTGCGCCTGGCGATGTAGGTGAAGTAAAAGAAGGAGAAAACATCAATATCATCAGAGATGCGGTGGTTTTTTATCGTCCGAATAAAAATTGGAACATCAGTTTCGGTCAAACCAAATTACCCGGAAATCGCCAACGTGTGAATTCTTCTGGTGGTTTACAATTAACCGATAGAACGATTAATAACGCTAAATTTACTATTGACAGGGATTTTGGATTCCAAGTTCATAATATGAATGAGTACAAAGATAAATTCTCTTATAATTTAAAAGCAGCACTATCGACAGGTGAAGGAAGAAACCAAACCGATAATGCCGATGATGGAGTTGCCTTAACTGGTAAAGTCGAATTGTTTCCACTAGGTGCTTTTACCAAAGACGGAACTTATTTTGAAGGAGATGTAATTAGAGAAACTAAGCCTAAATTATTGTTTTCAGGAGCATTTCACCAAAACAATCACGCTCAACGTACTCAAGGGCAATTAGGAAATGATTTATTTGAAACGAGAACGATGAAATCAGTTTTACTTGATGCGATGTTCAAATACAACGGTTGGGCAGCCATGATGAGTTATATGTCGAGAACTGCCAATGATAATGCCATTACTTTCAATCCTGAAGATCTTACCGAAAGCAATTATGTTTTTATTGGAAATGGTTTCGATTACCAAGCGAGTTATGTCACCAAGTCTAATTATGAATTCATTGCCAGATATTCTACTCAGAATGTTGGAAAAGATATCGAAGCTTTATCGCCAAATACTCGAGAATATTCGGTTGGTATTACACGATACATTTGGGAACACTCTTTTAAATTGCAAGCCGAACTCAACTATGATACGTTGAAATACTTTGACGGCAGCACCAAAAACAATTGGTACTTGCGCTTCCAAGTCGAAATCGGAATCTAATATCTTTTTCTATTTAAGCAACTTTTTATATTCCCAATGTTAAGTTTTCACTTAAAACGAAAACTTAACATTGGGTTATCTTTTTATGCAGTACTTTTGTTTACAGTAAATTAACAAATTGTTTACGTTAATCTCAATAATAAACACCATACAATGATAAAAAGAAAAGTAACGGTTAAAGAAACTACACCTGAAATTAATTCAGATTCAGTTAACCAAACTACAGCCGAAGAGGTTGCCAAAGTAGCAGTTCCAAAACCTGTAACAAGAAGAAGAACAACAGCTACAACTACTACTGTGGCTAAAGCTACAACTCCAAGAAAAACTGTAGCGCCAACAAAAGCCGTAACGCCGAGAAAAACAGCAACTCCCAAAAAGCCTGAAAATGTAGATGTTAGCAAGGACATAATCTCAGAGCCTATTATTAACCAAGAAACACCGGAAATTATGAAAGATTCTGATAAAGAAAAAGCTAAAAAAGCTAAGGCGAAAGAAAAAGACAAAAAAGAGAAAGCGAAGAAAAAGGCCAAAGCCAAAAAGCAAAAAGAAAAGGAAAAAGAGAAAAAGGAAAAAGCTAAGAAGAAAGCCAAAGCCAAAAAAGAGAAAGCAAAAGCAAAGGAAAAAGCTAAAAAAGCCAAGGCTAAAGCAAAAGCAAAAAAAGACAAAGACAAAAAGAAATCTAAGTCAAAAAAGAAAAAATAGTCATTTCAAAAGCATTCGGATATCGGATGCTTTTTTTTATTTAATAGGTCATTAACTTTTGTTTTACCTTTTAATGGTTAATTTTATCGGTAACTAATTTAATTACTATGAAACTCAAAACAATTATTATGACTATTGTGCTACCATTGTCATTTAACAGCTTTGCCCAACTTACCGCTGTAGATTATAAAGACGGTGAACAAGTGTTAAGTGGCTTTGGTATTAAACCGAAAACCGAATTAAAAGACAAACCTGGCGTATTGGTTTTACCGGCTTGGTTTGGTATCGATGGACATTCCAAAGAAAGTGCAGCCAAGTTAGCTGAATTAGGCTATTACTCTTTCGTAGCTGATATTTACGGTAAAGATAACCGTCCCAAAAACGGCGCAGAAGCCGGAAAAAATGCCGGTTATTACAAAAAAAATATTGCCGAATACCAAAAACGAATCCAGTTGGCTTTAGACGAATTAATAAAACTCGGCGCTAATCCTGATAAAATTGTTGTTATGGGCTATTGTTTCGGTGGAACCGGTGCGATTGAAGCGGCTAGAGGTAATTTAAAAGTACAAGGTGTAGTTTCTTTCCACGGTGGTTTAGGTAAAGAGGCGACTAGAGCTGTTGGAAAAATTAATGCTAAAGTGTTAGTGCTTCACGGTGCTGATGATCCTTTTGTGCCGAAAGAAGAAGTAGACAATTTTCAAACCGAGATGAGAACTTCAGGTGCCGATTGGCAGATGGTTTATTATGCGAATTCCGTTCACGCGTTTACCCACAAAGATGCCGGAAGCGACAATAGCAAAGGTGCGGCTTATAATGAGTTGGCCGATAAACGTTCGTGGATTGCCTTTAAAGATTTCTTGAAAGAAGTATTATAAATTGATTTCACCTAATAAAAAAGCCCAAAATAGTCATCTACTTTGGGCTTCCTTACTTCTATAAAATACAAAAGTCGATCTGGAGCGATCGACAATTGCGGCGAGGTGTAACTCCCTTTCGGAATCCTCGTGGCAAATATATAATTTAATTGTGAGTTATGAATTATGAGTTATAAGTTATTTTTTAAAAAAATATACTTTGTATTTCAAGCTTTACAATTCATAATTCATAATTATTTAGAGTCTCTTACCAATCTTTTCAAAATCGCCCATTGTTTCAAAGCATCACGAGCATCAATTGCAGGATAACCTAAAACCGTTTTTCCGGCTTCAATATCTCCGGCAACACCCGAACCTGCACCAACAATAGCGCCATCACCAATCGTTGTATGGTCTTTTATCGAAGCACTTCCGCCAATGATAACTCCATTTCCTAAAGTTACCGAACCGGCTAAACCGGAATTTCCGGCCATAATACAGAATTTCCCCAATTTAGAATTGTGACCAATTTGCACTAAGTTGTCAATTTTACAACCGTCACCTAAGACTGTCGAGCTGAATTTACCTCGGTCAACACACGAGTTGGCTCCAATTTCAACGCCATTACCCAAAATTACATTCCCAATTTGCGGAATTTTAACCAAACCTCTTTCTGGACATGGTCGAAATCCGAAACCGTCTGCACCAATGGTGCAATTAGGATGTAAAATACAATGACTTCCAACATGACAACGTTCACGAATTACTGTTCCCGACCAGATAATGGTGTTTTTACCAATCGTACATTCGTCCAAAATAGTCACGTTTGGATAAATAGTAGTGTTGTCACCGATGACAACATTCGGACCGATATAACATCCGGCACCAATTCTAACTCCGTTTCCTATAGAAACTGTATCGTCAATAATGGCGGTTGGATGAATATCTACTGAAAAAACCGGTGGAGCAGGAGCAAAGAGTTCCAGCACTTGCGACATGGCCAAATCGGCATTCTTTACTTTGATAAAGGCGCGATTTTCTCCGGGTTCAATAGAAATGTCTTGATTTACTACGGCAACACAAGCTTTGGAAGTCGCCCAAAGCTTTTCATATTTTTTGTTGCCAATAATAGATATTTCGGTTTCCGTTGCGCTGTCTAATTGTTCCGGAGCCGTAATTTTATGCGATGTATTGCCTACGATTTCTCCTAGTATTACATCGTTGATTTCTTGAATGGTGAATGAAGCCATAGTGGTTTTGGTTGGTTATAGTTCTCAAATAACTGAAAATGGATTTGAATATCCTAATTATCCAAAACAGAAAGTCTGCTTATTCCTCTTCTTTTTGTCCCATCATCATTAGATAAGCTTTCAAAAATTCGTCTAAATTTCCATTCATTACGCCGTCAACATCGCTGGTTTCATAACCTGAACGAACATCTTTAACCAATTTATACGGATGCATTACATAGTTTCGGATTTGTGAACCCCATTCGATTTTCATTTTTCCGGCTTCGATGTCGCTACGTTGGGCTTGTTGCTTTTTCAACTCAATTTCATACAACTGCGATTTCAACATTTGCATCGCACGTTGGCGGTTGTCTTGTTGCGAACGCGTTTCCGAACACTGAATCTGTATTCCCGTTGGTTTGTGAAACAACTGTACTTTGGTTTCAACCTTATTTACGTTTTGTCCACCGGCGCCACTCGAACGTGAAGTGATAATTTCTATGTCAGCCGGATTGATTTCAATTTCAATCGTATCATCCACCAAAGGATAAACATAAACAGAAGCAAAGGAAGTATGGCGTTTGGCATTACTGTCAAAAGGCGAAATACGCACCAAACGATGCACGCCGTTTTCGCCTTTTAAGTAACCAAAAGCATAATCGCCTTCGATTTCTAAAGTCACGGTTTTGATTCCGGCTACTTCGCCTTCTTGGAAGTTGAGTTCTTTGACTTTATAGCCTTGATTTTCTGCCCACATGAGATACATACGCATCAACATGGAAGCCCAATCACAACTTTCGGTTCCGCCGGCACCGGCTGTAATTTGCAGCACCGCACTCAAACTGTCACCTTCATCCGAAAGCATGTTCTTGAATTCTAAACTTTCGATATGGGTATTGGTTAGTTCGTATTGTTCGTCGAGTTCTGCTTCGGTAGCATCGCCGTCTTTGAAAAATTCGTACACCATTTGAAGCTCTTCTGCCATGGCATTTCCTTTTTCAAAATCTTCCACCCATTTTTTCTTGGAGCGCAAGTTTCTGACAATGATTTCGGCTTCCTTGGCGTTGTTCCAAAAGTCGGGCGCAAAGGTTTTTTCCTCTTCGTTGGTAATTTCTATAAGCTTGGCATCAATGTCAAAGATACCTCCTCAACGCACCAAGGCGCTCCACAATACCTTTAATTTGTTCGGTATTTGTCATAAATAATGTAGTTTTGTGGTTTATAATTGAACCCTAGCCCCGATAGTAGTGGAAATCCTTTTTGTTTTAGAAAAATGCCCTTTGACTGCGCTCAGGGTGACAAAACAAAAAGATTGCAGCGAATAGCGGGATTAGCTTCAAATAAATATAATGCGAAAGTAAGCTATCTTCATAAAATATGGAAATTAATTTAATCAGTGATACCGTAACCAAACCTTCACCCGAAATGTTGCAAGCCATGTTCAACGCCAAAGTAGGCGATGACGTGTTCAAACAAGACCCAACCGTTAATGCTTTTGAAAAAATGGTAGCCAATTTATTTGGGAAAGAAGCGGCTTTGTTTTTTCCGTCGGGAACGATGGCCAATCAGACGGCGATTAAATTGAATACCAATCCCGGAGACCAAATTATTTGCGATAAATGGTCGCACATTCATTTGTACGAAGCCGGCGGCGCGTCATTTAATAGTGGTGTGAATTTTAATTTATTAGATGGAAACCGCGGTATGATTACGGCTGAGCAAGTCAAAGCCGGCATTAATGATCCTGAGTTTTATCATGCACCATTATCCAAAATGGTCAGTATTGAAAACACGACGAACAAAGGCGGCGGCGCTTGTTATGATTTGGATGAACTAAAAAAGATAAAGCAAGTTTGTTTCGATAATAACTTAAAATACCACTTAGACGGCGCGCGTTTGTGGAATGCCATTGTGGAAAAAAAGCAACATCCAAAGCAGTTCGGAGAATTATTCGATACGATTTCAGTTTGTTTTTCTAAAGGATTAGGTGCGCCGATTGGTTCGGTTTTGATTTCTGATTCGGAGACGATGCATAAAGCTTTGCGTGTTCGAAAAATATTTGGTGGTAACTTACGCCAATCGGGATATTTGGCGGCAGCCGGCATTTATGCTTTGCACAATAACATCAACCGATTGACGGACGACCACAGAAGAGCTAAGGAGTTAGGACAAGCCTTGCAGCAATTGTCTTGGGTTGAAAAAGTAGAACCTGCAGAAACCAACATTCTGATTTTTGAAGTTAAAAAGACGTTGAACGAAAAAGATGTCATTGAAAAATTGAAAGCCAAAGGCATTCTAATCAGTTCGATGGGACAAGGGAAATTGCGTATGGTTACCCATTTAGATTACCGTCAAGTGATGCATGAATATGTTTTGGAAGCCTTGGAAAAAATCAGCCTTTAGTTTATAGTTTGATTAATTTATCTTTGGTGATTTTATAGTCACCATCCTCAATACAATCGCCTTCAAAACCTTTGATGTAGTTGGGTGTATTTGTTTTTTTGATTATTATTTTGTCGTTTATAATCTCTATAGTTGAAGTGCATTCTTGTAAATCTTCGCCACCATCTTCGGACCAGTTTTCGTCTTTTATAAATGTTTTAAATAAAACGGATTGCAGCGTTTTCAGATTGACCAATCCAAAAGTATTGGTTGCTTCAAAATGTTCTCTGGAACCAAAATGGTATCCATCATTAAAAGTCAGTCTATTATTGTCAAAATCATTAATGGAAATCTCAGTGTTGTAAGTTAAACAATAAACAAGGCATTTTGATCCTTTCTTTTGAAACAATCCCACAAAATTGGTGTTGGTCTGGTCAACATAATTGGCAACAAAAAAGTTTTTGTATTTAGGATAATCTGTTTTTTCTTCTAATGATTTTATTTTTTGTTTGTCTTTGATAACATCCATTAATTTTAGCGGAGAAAACAAATATTCCTTTCTTTTAGATAGGGTAAAGGTTACTTTTTTATCTTCAGTATTCTTTCTATAATCGGCACACAAACCAATAATGGCATCAGTAAAAACAGCACCCACATTAGAATAAAATCGCTTTGATGGATCTTCAATTCTGATTTGATAAAATTCCGATTTGTTTTCGGAATAAGCATAAGGAACAAACAGATAATAATCTTTTTTTGCGATTTTCAAATGCCTGGTTTTGTAATCGTTATCCGTATTCTTAATTTCTGTCAGATTTTGATTGAAAATCAGCGTATCATTTATGCCGTAACCTTCAAATCGTTTTTGGTAATATTTCGAATAATCCTTTATTACCATCGGATTTCCGATACTATCCAGCAAAGTTAATTTCAAGTTTTCAATAGGATTTCCTGTACTATCAGTCACTTTTACACTAAACATATAAACTCCATCCCAACCACAATGTTGAGCAAAACTTAGGTTTGCGAACAATAACCAAATGGATATGATGAATTGCTTTAGGTTCATTTTTAAATTTTGTTTGCGCCAAATTAGCAAATATTTGTTAATTCTTAAGTTTATAACTTCCTTTAAAAACTAAAATCTACGCGTGTAGAATGGTTATTTTTGTAGTTGATAAAATTATATCGATGCCCAAAACACCACTATTAACGCCAAAAGCTACTATTGTTCCACATGTGTTGGAAAAGCACGGACATGTTCGTACCGATAATTATTATTGGTTAAACCAAAGGGAAAATCCGGAAGTGATTGATTATCTTAATCAAGAAAACGAGTATTATCAACAATCGACTGCACATACCAAAGATTTTCAGGCGGCTTTATTCGAAGAAATGAAAGCCCGAATTAAGGAAGACGACGAATCGGTGCCTTATTTCTATAATGGTTATTACTATATCACGCGTTTTGAAAAAGGCAAAGATTATCCGATTCATTCTCGCAAAAAAGGGAATTTGGAAGCCCAAGAAGAAATCATGTTCGATTGCAATGAAATGGCAAAAGGCTTTACTTATTTCAACTTAGCCGGATTGAGTATTAGCGAAGACAATGTTTGGGCTAGTTTTGGAACCGATACCGTTTCGAGAAGACAATATAACATTCAAATCAAAAACCTTCAAACCGGAGAAATACTTCCCGTAAAGATTGAAAATACTACCGGTGGCGCCACTTGGGCGAGTGACAATAAGACTTTGTTTTATACTCGAAAAGACGAGCAAACGCTGCGTTCGGATAAAATTTACATGCACAAAATCGGAACCACTTCTGATAAAGACAAGTTGGTTTATTTCGAAAAAGATGAAACTTTTGATGTTTCGGTTTACAAATCAAAATCGAAGAAATACATTATCATCAATTCTAATAGTACGCTAACGACAGAATACCGAACTGTTTTATCGGCTACGCCGGATGCTAAATTTACGATTTTTCAGAAACGAACTCGCGGGTTAGAATATTCGATGTCGCATTTTGGAGACCATTTTTATATCGTAACCAATAAAGACAAGGCCACCAACTTTAAGTTGATGAAAACATCCGAAAACAATACTACCAAGGAAAATTGGGTAGATGTGATTGCGCACCGAGAGGATGTTTTATTGGAAGATATTGATATTTTTAAGAATTATTTAGTCGTTGCCGAACGCGCTAATGGTTTGAATCAAATTCGAATCATGCCATGGAATGGAGTAGGAGAATACTATTTGCCTTTCGACAGTGAAACATATACGGCGTATACGACAACCAATCTCGATTTTGATACCGAAATCCTTCGCTTTAGCTTTCAATCGCTGGCAACACCATCATCGGTGTTTGATTTTAATATGAAAACCAAAACCAAAACCTTGTTGAAAGAACACGAAGTTTTGGGTGGACAATTCGATAAAAACAATTATACCGAAGAAAGACTTTGGGCGAAAGCCAAAGACGGAACGCAAGTACCGATTTCTATGGTTTATCGTAAAGGTATTAAGAAAGATGGTAACAATCCAACGCTTTTGTATGCTTACGGTTCTTATGGCGCTACTATGGATTGTTATTTCTCTTCAGTGCGATTGACGTTATTGGACAGAGGATTTATTTTTGCCATTGCACACATTCGCGGTGGTGAGGATTTAGGCCGACAGTGGTATGAAGACGGAAAGCTGCTGAAAAAGAAAAATACGTTTACCGATTTCATTGATTGTTCGCAATTTTTGATTGACGCTAAGTATACATCCACGAAACATTTATATGCGGAAGGCGGTTCTGCCGGCGGACTTTTGATAGGCGCAATAGTCAACATGGCACCATCTTTGTACCACGGAGTCATTGCCCAAGTACCGTTTGTGGACGTAATAACGACGATGTTAGACGATACAATCCCATTAACGACAGGCGAATATGACGAATGGGGCAATCCGAATGTGAAGAAATATTATAATTATATGCTTTCGTATTCGCCTTATGATAATGTAGTGGCGCAAGATTATCCGAATATGTATGTATCGACAGGATTGCACGATTCTCAGGTACAATATTGGGAACCAGCGAAATGGGTGGCCAAATTAAGAGTTATGAAAACAGATAATAACCAATTGTATTTGGATACCAACATGGAAGCAGGTCATGGAGGTGCTTCGGGAAGGTTTGAAGCCATTAAGGAAATCGCCAAAGAATACAGTTTTTTGTTAGATTTAGAAGGAATAAAAAGATAGTTAAAAATATTTTATTAAATTTGCAACGTTTAGAAGTGTGTAAAACGGCTTCATAAATACGCCTTGACTAATTTATTTTATGAAAGAAAATATAAAAGCTCACGATAATGTGTTAAGTTTAATAGGGAATACGCCTCTTATTAGACTTAACAAAATTACAGAATCTTTACAGGGAAATTTTTATGCTAAGGTTGAAGCTTTCAACCCTGGTCACTCCACCAAAGACAGGATTGCATTATATATTATTGAAGAAGCAGAAAAACAAGGCATTTTAACGCCTGGTGATACTATTATTGAAACAACTTCGGGTAACACCGGATTCAGTTTGGCTATGGTCAGCATCATCAAAGGATACAACTGTATCTTGGCGGTGAGTTCTAAATCTTCAAAAGATAAAATAGACATGTTGCGCACTTTAGGTGCCAAAGTGTATGTCTGTCCGGCGCATGTTTCTGCCGATGATGAGCGTTCTTACTACAATGTAGCCAAGCGTTTGCACGAAGAGACCAAAGGTTCAATTTATATCAATCAGTATTTTAACCAATTGAATATTGATGCGCACTACAAATCAACCGGTCCGGAAATTTGGGAACAAACCAACGGAAAAATTACCCACTTGATTGCGTGTAGTGGAACCGGAGGAACCATTTCAGGAGCGGCAAAGTTCTTGAAAGAACAGAATCCAAACATTAGAATTTTAGGAGTTGATGCATTTGGTTCAGTATTGAAAAAATACCACGAAACCAAAGAGTTTGATGCCAATGAAATTTACCCATACAGAATAGAAGGTTTAGGGAAAAACTTAATCCCAACGGCAACCGACTTCGACGCTATCGATCATTTCATGAAAGTGACCGATGAAGAAAGTGCACACACCACCAGAGAAATTGCTAAAAAAGAAGGATTGTTTGTCGGCTACACTTCGGGTGCGGTGATGCAAGCGATTAAACAATATGCCGCTGATGGTGAGTTTGACGAAAACAGTAATGTTATCGCCATTTTCCCGGATCACGGTTCTCGTTATATGAGCAAAGTATTCAGCGACGACTGGATGAATGAGCAAGGTTTCTTTGACAGCATTAATGCGGAAGAAGTGCAGAAGGTTGAGTTTATTAAATAGATATTTAGACTATTGGATTGTTAGATTATTAGATAGTTAGATTTTTAGATATAGAAAACGCCGAGCATTTGCTTGGCGTTTTTGGTTTTAAGATTTGCATTATAAATCCATACTATTAAGTCTGCAAAATCTTTATTTTTGTTTTTGGTTCTTCTAAAATAAAGCTTAATTGTTCGACTGTATCTTTTTTTGTAGTAGTGCTTGTCAATTGTGATTCATTAGAAGATATTCTATTCTTCATTTCAATATTTGAAATACTATCATTTAATTTTACATTTGAAAGTAATGCTTCATAGACAGCATTTCTGTTTGCTTCTTTGCCACCTACATGATAAAAATGTTCTTTTGTTGAAACAAAACAATCACTCCAAACACCAAAAACGTATTCATTTGTTCTATATTTATTGCTTAACCAAGTTGAAAGAATAAATTTTCCCTGCGAATTAAATAATCCTTCTTTTAACATTATTTCTTCTTCTTCAGTCCAAGAATCAAAATAATCTACATGCCTTCCTATATATGGCGGGTCAGAATAAATAAGGTCTGTCGGCTTAAGCTGTTTTAATGTTTCTTTAAAATCTTGGTTTACAAATGTGTAATCTCCATTTTCAATTATTTGAGAAATATTTTCAACTTGATTTGAAATTTTTGTCACTAATGATTGTGCAAAACGATTTGGTTTTTTACAGAAAGGAACATTAAAACCACCACTTTTATTAAATCGCATCATACCGTTAAAACATGAACGACTCAAGAAAAGAAAATCTAGAGAACTACCATTTTCATTAAATCTTTTTCTGACTTCATAGTAGTACTTGCCATCAGTTTCCAAAAGTTTTTGTCCTTCTTCCGTTAAATGTTTTTTTACTATTGCACTAGTTATTTTTTTTTCTTTTACAGCGTTATAAAAATTAATCAAATGAGGATTACTGTCACATAATAGAGCCTTTTTAGGTCTTACATTGAAAGCAACTACTCCAGTCCCCATAAATGGTTCAACCCATCTTTCAAAAGATGAATTGTCAACATTTGAGGAAATCCATTCAACTAATTTGGATTTTATTCCTTGGGATTTTATTGGTGGTACAAATACTTTCATTTCTTCTTTCTTTTTGCTCCCTTAGCTATAACTTTATCAAATAAATCTTCTCGACCTTTAAATTCTAAAAATTCCCATATACTCGAAATTTTTATAGAATTTCCGTCTTTAATCATAGTGGCTGTGCCATAATTCACCCAATATTCATCAAACCATTCTTCTCCTAACTGACTAAATACACCATTGCCATTTTTTAAATCGTCTATATCCTTGATAGAACCGATATTAGCAGTATTTCCAGAGCCTTGACTATCACTTGCAATTTTCCATTTGGGTGATGCAAAGAAATCAAAGTCTTTTATTACTGACGTAATCGATTTCAAGTTCTTAATTTGAGTTACTTTTCTTTCACCAATTGGGTCAACGGTATCTCCATAACTTTCTTCCATATCTTTTACTTGGAAAATCTCTGTATCTGATAAATCGTCATCAAAATCAGATCGAGTATATATAACGCCTAAGCAATAATGCCCCGTATATTTATTATATGGAAATTGAATATTTTTTTCTTTATCCCTTTCTTTAAAATAACCACCGTGACTTCCAAGGGTAAAACCTGCTGATGTATGGTTTCTTCTAAATGTAGTTTTTAAATCTAAAGCAAACTTTATATTATCATTTTTGATATTAACAAATGTTAAATCAGGATACCAATTTTGATGTTCTGCTAATATAATTTTGTAACCAGACTTTTCAGCAAATCTCAAAATTTCAGGGAAGATATGAATTTCTAAAATTTTCGAAACAATTTTTGTATCTGACGAAATTGTATATATATTTTTATAAACATCAATAAAACCTTTTATTGTCCATTCACCAGTTTCTGTTGAAACGTATTGTTTTAATTCTTTAACAAACTGATTTAATGATTTTTCGAATTCAGCAGTATATTTTTCTTTTTCTGTCATATTATTTTTAAAATGTAAATATACGAAAAGTTCGTTTGTAATAAGTATCAGTACTAGTGCCGACAATAACAAAATAGAATCAAGTTTCATTAAATTAAAAAAATGGATATAGTAAAAGTAATAAAATTCCTCCTACAAAAAAAATCACTTCACAAAGTCTTTTGTTAGCTCAGATTCGCAATTCTAGCCCCGATAGGAGCAAACTACCGTGTAGTGCGGATAGCGGGAACAATAGTGAAAGAAGCCCGAAACGTTCTGCTCTTAAAAACAAAAACGCCAAGCAAATGCCCAGCGTTTTCAATATCTAACAATCTAAGTTGTCTAAAATGTCTAACAATCTAAGAAGTCTAATTACTCTTCCATCGTATGATACACGTTCATCACGTCATCATCTTCCTCGATTTTCTCGATTAGTTTTTCTACGTCGGCCATTTCGGCTTCGGTTAACTTTTTGGTGATTTGCGGAATTCTTTCAAATCCTGATGATAGAATTTCAATACCACGGCTTTCCAATTCTTTTTGAATCGCTCCAAAACTTCCGAAAGGCGCGTAGATTAGGATTCCGTCTTCATCGGCGAAGATTTCTTCGGCACCGAAATCGATGAATTCTAATTCCATCTCCTCAATATCGATATTGTTGTTTGGGATTCTGAAATTACAAGTATGGTCAAACATAAATTCTACCGAACCTTGCGTTCCCAAAGTGCCGTTGCATTTGTTGAAATAACTTCTAACGTTCGCCACTGTTCTGTTGTTGTTGTCGGTAGCGGTTTCGATTAAGATAGCGATTCCGTGAGGTGCATAACCTTCAAAAAGGACTTCTTTATAGTTGGCCGTGTCTTTGTCGGTAGCTTTTTTAATCGCGCGTTCTACGTTTTCTTTCGGCATATTCGCCGACTTTGCGTTTTGCATTACGGCTCTCAAACGGGAATTGGCTTCCGGGTTTGGTCCGCCTTCTTTCACCGCCATGACGATGTCTTTTCCAATACGTGTAAAGGCTTTGGCCATCGCTGACCAACGCTTCATTTTTCTTCCTTTTCTAAATTCAAATGCTCTTCCCATTTCTGATAAAATGTTTTTATTTTACTTCGTCACTTAGGTCATCTTGACCTCATGCGAGTGCAAAAATAACGGTTTATTCGGTTATTGCAAACAATAGAAACTACAAATTAACCTTGAGGAACATGACCTGAGATGAAATTGTCTCCGGTAGCATTCCAATTACTGATTATGGTGTTTTTCTCTTGTAAATTCGAGTTGCTGATTTTATTGTAATTGTCTATTTCCTTGTTGATTTGTTTGACCATCCCATTGTAATTCTCGATTTCTTCTTTGGTTCTGTCTTTGTCTGATTTGGATTCCAATGATTTTCTGGCAGAATCAAATTTTTCGTTGAACATCAAGAAATCTACAACTTTTGGAGAAAATTGTTGTGCTTCCTTTTTATAATAATCCAAAGCTTTTTTGGTGATTAAAACCATAGTGTTGTCGCCGTTATAGGGTTTGATAGCTTTTAGTTTTTCCAAACCTTCCTCGGCATACTGAATCAAAGCGCTGCTGTTTTGCTGAATAGCGCCTAGGTCTTTTTTTTCAATGGCTTGCGACAGATACAAATCGGTGATATTGGTTTTGAAGAAGATTAGGTACAATTGCGTGTGGTAATCAAAAACTTCACCTGAAATTTTCATCTTCTTACCCAATTCACTTACGTCTTCAGTTAGATTGATTTTGTATTTAGCGGCGAATGTTTTTTGCGCCAGACTGACTTTGTCATATTCGGCATCGATTTTCTTATTGACCAAATCTCGCGTCATGATAAAGGCTTCCATCAAGTCATAGGATTGCTCAGCTACTTCTTGCATGTTAATGATTTTGTCGTATTCTTCGTTGATGTTTTTCTCCGAAATATTTAAAAATTCAATGACTTGATTTCGGTATTCCACATCGCTTTGGTAACCGTCTTTTAGCGCACTGACTTTTTTGTTAGCGGTTTGAATACTTTTCACCAATAGTTTTCTGGTGTTGTCAATCCGACGCGCACTTTTAGAATGTGCAACGGCAGAAGTGTATTTCCACATGCTTTTAGAAATGTTCTCTTGTTCTTTGCCGATGTAGCTTAAATAGTCAACCGGTGATTTGAATTCTTGGGCTTTTAAATTTAAACTAATAAAAAACGTAATAGCTAATAGTAATTTGATTTTCATAAAGTTAAGGTTTTATGTTTTTAACATCATTTAGTATGTTTACGGCTTCCAAAATATGATAGTTATGTTTGATGTCTTTGATTCTTTCAGTATTAAAACTCTTTAAGTACTCATCAAATTGTTGGTTTTCTAAGTCAATGGAATTTTGTTCAACGGTTATAGGCAATTCTTTTTCGCCGGTCAATTTGATGGTTTTCCAAAGTTTGTTTATGCTGTTGACGTCATCAAAAACGGTGTCAAATTGCAACAAAATAGGTGGCAAATCATTATCGTATAACGGATTGATTTTGGCGTTTAAGGCTTCAATTTCTTTAGCGGTTTGGCTTTGTTCAATGCGTTTTTTACTCAAGGCAATCAGTTCGTCTTTGATTTCATTACTCAATCGATTGTACTTGACGATAACGCTGATTTCATCATTGGGTAAAGCAGTTTTATTGCTGTCTTCTCGTGGCATTTGCTTGTCAAACAACAACGGAATTTCAATATCGGGAATGATTCCAGAATATTGGTTGCTTTTTCCGGTGATGCGATAGAATTTTTCCAAGGTCAATTTTAAAAACTCTTGATTGTCATCATCTAAAGGAAATATTCTTTGCATAGAAGCTTTTCCTAAAGTACGATTGCCAACCAATAGCGCGCGATTGTAATCTTGCATAGCATTGGCAAAAAACTCACTGGCAGAAGCCGAAAATCCGTTAACCATGACTACAATTGGTCCGTCATAAATAGTGCCGCGGCGCATGTCTTTCAGGATTTCCTTTTTGTTTTTATTGTTGTTCATCACTGCTAATGGTCCGAAATCAATAAACAATCCCGACAATTTAATCGCTTCTTCCATTGAACCGCCGCCATTGTTTTCTACATCGATGATAATACCGTCGATATTGTCTTCTTGAAGTTTGTACACTTCTTTGGCAACATCATTGCTCGCACTCGATTTTCCGTTTTCGAAAGTAGCATAGAAACTCGGAATTCGGATGTAGCCAATGGTCGCATTTTCTGCCTTTATTTTGAAACTGAAGACATTGTTTTGGTAATCCTTCATTATCTTTTTGTTCAAGCGAACACTGTACACTTCGCCACTTTTTTTTCTAAAAGTAAAATCGGCAGTTTTGTATTCGTTTGACGTAATAATTTCATCAATTTTTTTCATTGATGAGCAGGCAATCTCGTATTCGTCGTTTTTGTGTTTGACTTTTAATAATTGATCGCCTTTATCAATTTTCTCCGAAAAATAGGCCGAACTTCCCGGTAAAACTTCGTCAACAGTCATTTCGTCCTTTTCGGTCATAGAAATGTATAAACCAAAAGTCAAATTGTCTGAACTTACCGTGGAATAAAAAGACGATTTATCGCTTTGGGAGAAATAATCAGTATGTGGGTCAAAATAGGAGCAAAAAACGGTAAAGAAAGCCGAATTAAACTCTTCTTTGGTGAGTTCGTAGCTTCTGATTTTGCATTCGTTTTTGTCTAAAACCTTCGCTTTACTGATGGCGGCTAATGTTTCAAAGTTGGCTTTTAGCGAATCTTTATTGGTACTTAATTCCGCTACATCACGAAGCGTATTGAACAAAATTCTTTTTTTGTACAGATGCTTTAATTCTGCTTCGTCTTTGGCATAAGGAAAAGCATCTTTGGAGAATTGGACTTTTTCTGTGCTACTTAAAGGAAAAGGTTCATTCTTGACACTTTCCAATAATGTTTTATACCGTGTAACGGTTTTAGTATAAGCCGTGTAGAAATCATCTAAAAAACTGCAATCTTTTTCTTTGAGATAATCGTCAATTGTAAGCTCGTGTTTTTGTAGTGCTTTGATTTCGGGCTCTATAAATAGTCGGTTTTCCTCATCTAACCGACTTAGAAATGTTTTAAAAACATAAACCGATAAACTGTCGTCTATCGGTTTAGTGCTATAATGGTATTCTTGAATGAGTGCATTGATTCTTGATAAGGTTTCGCAAGGATTTTTTTCTCTTTGACCAAAAAGAAAAAGAGGAAAAAGCCCTAAGCATAATAAGAATCGGTTCACCTTAATTATTTTTTGTAAAAGGGCAATTTGGCCACTTTCGCTTTTACTTTATTGTTTCTGATTTGGATATAAATCTCGCTGTCAACCGCTGCAAATTCAGTTTTAACATAACCCATTCCAATTCCTTTACCTAAAGATGGTGCCATAGTTCCCGAAGTTACTATTCCAATATTATTTCCGTCAGCATCAACGATTTCGTAGTCATGACGCGGAATGCCTCTTTCGATTAATTCGAAACCAATTAATTTGCGGGTAACACCGGCTTCTTTTTGTTTTAAAAGGTTTTCTGAATTGGTAAAGGTTTTGGTGAATTTGGTAATCCAACCCAAACCGGCTTCTAAAGGAGAAGTCGTATCATTGATATCATTTCCGTACAAACAGAATCCCATTTCCAAACGCAAAGTATCACGAGCTGCTAAACCAATTGGCTTGATGCCAAAAGCAGCACCGGCTTCGAATACTTTGTTCCAAACTTGTTCCGCATCAGCATTTTTGCAATAAATTTCAAATCCGCCTGAACCGGTATAACCAGTTGCAGAAATGATTACGTCGGAAACTCCGGCAAAATCAGCTACTTTAAAATGATAATATTTGATTTCAGATAAGTTGATAGAAGTCAAGGATTGCATCGCTTCCACGGCTTTTGGTCCTTGTATCGCTAACAATGAATAGTCTTCTGAAATATTTCTCATGTCAACACCTAAATCATTGTGAGTTGAAATCCAATTCCAGTCTTTGTCGATATTTGAGGCATTGACTACCAATAGATATTGGTCTTCTTTCATTCGGTAAACGATTAAATCATCTACAATTCCGCCGTCATTATTAGGCAAACAAGAATATTGCGCACGCCCGATTTCGAGAACCGAAGCGTCATTAGAAGTTACTTTTTGAATTAGTGCCAGCGCGTTTTCGCCTGAAAGCAAAAACTCACCCATGTGTGAAACGTCAAAAACGCCCACGCCATTTCTTACGATTTCATGTTCGGCATTTACACCTTCATATTGTACGGGCATGTTGTAACCCGCAAATGGTACCATTTTGGCTCCTAAATTTTCATGAATGTGTGATAAAGCAGTGTTTTTCATTTTAGATTAAATTGTATTGTTGTTTGTGTTTTATTCCGCTACGCTCCATACAATTGCTTCGCCAGTTCAGCTAAAGCTTCGAGTCGGCTGCGCGTCGGGTGTTTGTCATCCTGTCCCGATAACTATCGGGATGTCGAAGGATTATTTTCTAACGAATGGCGGTAATAGTTTTGTAGAAACTTCACCAAAACCAATTCGAATCGTACTGTTTTGGCAATACCCTTTCATAGTCACGGTATCATTATCGTTGATAAATTTACGTTCGGTACCGTCATTCATTATGATAGGATTTTTTCCGCCCCAAGTTAATTCGAGCATAGAGCCAAAACTATCCGGTGTTGGACCCGAAATTGTTCCAGAACCCATCATATCACCTGAATTTACGCGACAACCGTTAGACGTGTGATGTGCCAATTGCTGTGACATGGACCAATACATATACTTGAAATTGGATTTAGAAACCAAACTTGGTTCTACATTTTCAGGTTCAATATAAACTTCCAAATTAATATCGAACGCATTTTTTCCTTTTTGTTGCAAATAGGGAAGCGGCATTGGTTCTTGATTTGGTCCTTTACATCTGAATGGTTCCAAAGCATCCATGGTTACAATCCATGGTGAAATTGACGAGGCAAAGTTTTTGGCTAAAAATGGTCCAAGTGGTACATATTCCCATTTTTGAATATCACGAGCGCTCCAATCGTTTAGTAAAACCATCCCGAAAATATAATCTTCGGCTTCCGTAACAGGAATATTTTCTCCCATGATGTTGGCATCAGTAGTGATAAAAGCCGTTTCTAATTCGAAATCTACTAATCTTGACGAACCGAAAACAGGCGAAGTTTCGCCATTAGGTAAAGTTTGTCCCATTGGTCGGTGAATCGGAATTCCGGATGGAATAATCGTAGAACTTCTTCCATGATAACCTACCGGAATATGCAGCCAGTTGGGCAATAAAGCATTTGCAGGATCACGGAACATTTTGCCAACGTTAGTAGCGTGTTCTTTACTGGAATAAAAATCGGTGTAATCGCCAATTAAAACCGGAAGTTGCATTTCAACATCTTCCATTTTGAAAATCACGATTTCTTTGTGTTCTTCGTTGTCTCTTAGTTTTGGATTATTGCTGTCGAAAATATCGCCAATTCGGTTTCTAACCAAACGCCATGTTTTTTTGCCGTCGGAAATAAAATCGTTTAGCGTGTCTTGCATAAACATATCATCAGTCAAATCGATGCCTTCAAAATAATTAAGTTGTTGTAAAGCACCCAAATCGATAGCGTAATCACCAATTCTGGTTCCAATAGTGATAACATCTTCTTTCGTTAAGAATACACCAAAAGGAATGTTTTGAATTGGGAAGTCACTGTTTTCAGGGACTGTAAGCCAAGATTTGCGGATGGGATTGTTAGTAGTAATGGGCATGATTGTGTTGATTTAGTTGTTGAAAAATTAGCAATCAAATATATCATTAACTATTAATTTAACAAACGATTTTCGTAATTTTGACCTCAATTTAACGAAATAATTTCAAATGCAACGCGACGAACAAATTTTTGACTTAATTCTTGAAGAACAAGAAAGACAAATTCACGGAATTGAACTTATTGCCTCTGAGAACTTTGTGAGTGATCAGGTAATGGAAGCAGCAGGTTCTGTATTGACAAATAAGTATGCTGAAGGCTATCCAGGTAAAAGATATTACGGTGGCTGCGAAGTAGTAGATGTGATTGAACAAATCGCCATCGATAGAGCAAAAGCTTTATTTGGTGCCGACTATGTAAACGTACAACCACACTCTGGTTCACAAGCCAATACCGCTGTTTTTGCAGCTTGTTTAAAACCGGGAGATAAAATCTTAGGATTCGATTTGTCTCACGGTGGACACTTAACACATGGTTCTCCTGTGAATTTTTCAGGAAAATTGTACTCGCCAAGTTTTTATGGTGTTGAACAAGAAACCGGAATGTTGAATTATGACAAAATCCAAGAAATTGCGACCAAAGAGCAACCTAAAATGATTATTGCCGGAGCTTCTGCGTATTCTCGTGATATGGATTTTAAACGTTTCAGAGAAATTGCGGATAGCGTTGGTGCTTTATTATTAGCCGATATTTCACATCCAGCCGGTTTAATTGCCAAAGGATTAATGAATGACCCAATTCCACATTGTCATATAGTTACCACAACCACTCACAAAACATTGCGCGGACCAAGAGGCGGAATGATTATGATGGGGAAAGATTTTCCAAATCCATGGGGTTTAACTACGCCAAAAGGTGAAGTCAGAATGATGTCACACGTTTTAGATATGTCGGTTTTTCCTGGAAATCAAGGCGGTCCATTGGAACATATTATTGCGGCGAAAGCTGTAGCTTTTGGTGAAGCTCTATCAGATGAGTTCTTCGCTTATGCGATGCAAGTACAGAAAAATGCCAAAGCGATGGCGGAAGCATTCGTTAAAAGAGGTTACCACTTAATCTCAGGCGGAACAGACAATCACATGATGCTGATTGACTTAAGAAACAAAAATATTTCAGGAAAAGATGCCGAAATTGCTTTAGGTAAAGCCGAAATCACGGTGAATAAGAACATGGTGCCGTTTGATGATAAATC
Source organism: Flavobacterium sp. 102 (assembly GCF_003634615.1). Taxonomy (NCBI): domain Bacteria; kingdom Pseudomonadati; phylum Bacteroidota; class Flavobacteriia; order Flavobacteriales; family Flavobacteriaceae; genus Flavobacterium; species Flavobacterium sp. 102. Next base: position 2,529,652 of record NZ_RBKX01000001.1, read on the forward strand.
ACCTTTTGTGACTTCGGGAATTCGCGTTGGAACACCAGCGATTACAACTCGTGGTTTAGTAGAAAACGATATGGAAACCATAGTGGATTTAATCGATAGAGTGTTGATGAATTCGACCAATGAAGAATTATTGGCCGAAATCGGAGATGAAGTAAATGACATGATGAGTGAAAGAGCGATTTTTGTTTATTAATCACTTCAAATATTGATAAAATCAAACCTTCAAGAGTTCGCTTTTGGAGGTTTTTTTATGATAAATGTTAGGCTTTGAACGGGCCAATTGTTGTAAATTTGAAAGACAAAATTCACAAATACCAAAATTTAATGAAATTGCTGAAAGTTCTCTGTTTATCTTCTTTCTTCATATTTGTTTCATGTTCCAAAAAGGACGATGGTCAAATTCAGCCGACAAAAGGCAACATAACCGAAAGCGTTTATGCATCCGGAGTTGTAAAGTCTGAAAATCAATATACAGTTTATTCAACTGTTAGTGGTGTGTTGCAAAAAATCAATGTTACGGCCGGACAAACCATTGGAAAAGGGCAATCTTTGTTTCAAATTGAAAGCGATAAAGCCGCATTAAATACGGAGAATGCCCGATTGGCTTACCAATTGAGTAATGAAAACAACCGCTACATTCAGGATAAAATTGCTGAAATGGAAACCAAAGTTCAAGCTGCCAAAGACAAACTCGCTTTAGATTTGTCTATCTACAACCGAAATAAAAATATCAAGCAATACAATGTCATATCGGAAGTGGATTATGAGCGTGTAGAATTGGCTTATAAAAACTCAAAATCCAATTACGAAGCCGCAGTAAAGCAATTATCTCAACTAAAATCTCAATTAAAAAATGAGCAAAGCAGAAACAATATCAATCTTAAAATCAATGAAAAATCTCAAAGCGACTTTATTGTAAAGAGTGCCATAACTGGAGAATTATTTGATGTTTTGGTAAAAGAAGGTACTTTGATTAATCCGCAAACACCGTTGGCTATAATTGGAGAAAAAAATACCTACTTACTCGAATTGGATGTTGATGAGAATGACATGGTTCGTGTAAAATTGGGACAAAAATTAGCCGTAACCATGGACAGTTACAAAGGCAAAGCTTTTGAAGCTATAGTTGATAAAATTTATCCGATTATGGACGAGCGTTCTCGAACCTTTAAAATAGAAGCCCATTTTACTGATCCACCGGTAAAATTGTATCCTAATCTTACGGCAGAAGCCAATATTATTATTCAGACCAAACAAGAGGCTTTAACCATTCCCAAAAGTTATTTGGTAGATAATGAATACGTATTGGTCAATGGTGATGAAAAACGCAAAGTAAAAATTGGATTGAGCGATTATCAGAACGTGGAAATTTTGGACGGATTAACACCAACAGAAACCATCTATAAACCTAAGTAGTGAATTTTAAACTCATTTTAAATATTGCATTTCACTTACTTCGAGCAAGACTTAAACAAACGATTGTCGCCGCTGTAGGAGTAACTTTTGGGATAGCCATGTTCATTTCTCTAGTGAGTTTTATGAATGGTTTGAATGATTTACTAGACGGATTGATGCTCAACAGAACGCCACATGTTCGTTTATATAACGAGATTAAACCTTCTGAAAATCAACCGATAATGTTATCTGAAAAATATAAAAATGACATTAATTTCATTTCTTCCATAAAGCCAAAAGACAGAGGAAAATCAATATACAATAGCAAAGCTATTATTCATTATTTAAAACAAGACCATCGCATTATTGATGTAGCGCCAAAAATAACTACACCTGTTTTTTTTAATTCGGGTACTATAGAAATATCAGGCGTAATTAACGGAATTGATGTTCTTGCAGAAGAAAAATTATTCACACTCAGCGATTATATTATTGAAGGAACAATAGCCGATTTAGATCAAAACAACAGTATAATTATTGGTAAAGGATTAGCCGACAAAATGCTCTTGGTTCAGGGCGATATCATAAAAATCACTACTGCCAAAGGAAATCTAGCATCGTTAAAAATTGTAGGTATATCCCAAATAGGAATTGCTGAAATAGATGATGTTAGTAGTTATACTTCTTTGGCAACAGCCCAAAAATTATTAGGAGAAGCCACTAACTATATCACAGACATACAAATAAAATTACACGATATTACTTCCGCGCCTACAGTAGCAATGGAATTCCATAATAAATTTGATCTAGATGCTATTGACTACCAAACGGCCAATTCACAGTTTGAAACAGGAAGTTCCATTAGAAGTATTATATCTTATGCCGTTGGAATAGTATTACTGATTGTCGCTGGATTTGGAATCTACAATATCTTGAACATGATGATTTTTGAGAAAATGGACAGTATTGCGATTCTGAAAGCAACAGGATTTTCCGGTAATGATGTCAAATGGATTTTTATTTCGCTTTCAATGATTATTGGTTTAACCGGTGGCGTTTTCGGACTGATTTTTGGTTTTGGGTTTACTAAAATTATTGACAATATTCCGTTCAACACAGCGGCACTTCCAACCATTTCTACTTATCCAATTAATTATAATCCAATGTTTTATATCATAGGAATTGCATTTGCTTTAATCACCACTTTTATTGCCGGTTTGTTTCCGGCGCTGAAAGCCAGTAAAATTGATCCGGTGGAAATTATTAGAGGAAAATGATTATAGCCACGAAAGCACAAGTTTAAAATAATATTTGTGGCTAAAATTTATACAAATGTAAGATGAGCAATAAAGTACTCGAAACTAAAGGCTTGACCAAATACTTTTACGACCCGATTCAATTTCAGGTGTTGAAAGCAATCGACATGAGCATCAATCACGGAGAATTTGTTTCAATTGTTGGGAAATCGGGCTGTGGAAAATCGACTTTACTGTATTTACTTTCTACTATGGATACTGATTATGAAGGGCAATTGTTTATCAATGAAGAATTGATTACGGGTAAATCGGATAAATCATTGGCTCAACTCAGGAATGAAAAAATTGGCTTTGTGTTTCAGTTTCACTATTTACTTTCGGAATACAATGTCCTGAAGAATGTGATGTTGCCCGGAATGAAACTCAATAAATTTTCCGAAGAAGAAATTGAGTACAACGCTATGGAACATCTGAAAACATTGGACATGCACGAGCAAGCTTTAAAAATGCCCAACCAATTAAGCGGTGGACAAAAACAACGTGTGGCTATTGCCCGAGCCTTAATCAACAATCCCTTAATCATTATGGGTGATGAACCTACGGGAAATCTCGACAAGAAAAACAGCGATATCGTTTTTGATATTTTCAATCATTTGACCAAAGACCACAACCAAACTTTATTAGTCGTAACTCATGACAATGATTTTGCAAGCCGAACTCAACGGACAATCACGATGGAAGACGGAAAGATTATTTAACTATTATATCGTATTTCTGCAACAATCCTTTCAATCCATCAGTGGAAAAAACCGCTTTCTTGATTTTATTCTTTTCCGGGTCAAAAGCATAATCGTAGCTTGTTGAAAAATCGGCTTTGTTGGCTATAGTGTCAATAAAAACAGCTCGTCGTAAGTTGCAATTGTCAAATAAAACTTCGGTTAAATCACTCGCCATAAAATCGACGGCAATCATACTGCAGTTGATGAATTGCATTTTTTTCATCTTTAATGCGTAAAATTGGGCATAATCCAACAAACAATCTTTGAAGTGAAACTCAAAAATTACTTGGTCGGTCATGGCAAAATTGACGTTGGTGAAATTACATTTGGTAAACCAAACCCCGCGCAGTGAAACATAGTTGATTTTGGTGTCTTTAAAATTGCAATCAAAAAAATTACAATCCACAAAAGTCACGGTTTGAAAAGTACAATCGGTGAAATCGATGTTGTAAAACGTACAGTTTTCAAACTCCTTGAATTTGGTATTAACGTCATTAAAAATTTCGTCTCTGAATTCTTGGTCTGCGATATAATCTGAATGCATAAGGGATTTATTGGTGCGTAAAACTACTAAAATAAATCGCAATGCCTTGCTAACAATTGTTGATAAATTTTAACGGTAAAAAACTTTTTTTTTCAATTACCAAAGGTGGAAAAGCAATACATTTGATTGTAATGAAATTTTTGACTTATGAGAATTGAAACCGACCTGAAACTGGGCTTTAAAGATGTAATGATACGACCAAAACGTTCGACTTTAAACAGTAGAGCGCAAGTGTCTTTGGAAAGAGAATTTAAGTTTTTGCATAGTACGCATTTATGGACAGGTGTTCCAATTATGGCTGCCAATATGGATACAGTTGGCACCTTCGAAATGGCATTGGCTTTAGCCAAAGAAAAATTGTTTACGGCGATACACAAACATTATACAGTAGCACAATGGAATGATTTTATAAAAAATGCACCCAGCGAAATTGCAGATTATATTGCCGTTAGTACCGGAACCGGTAAAAGCGATTTCAAAAAGATAAACGAAATATTCACTCAAAATCCACAATTAAAATTCCTTTGTATTGATGTAGCCAATGGTTATTCAGAACATTTTGTGGAATTCTTGCGTCAAGCGCGAAAACAATTCCCGGATAAAGTGATTATCGCCGGAAATGTTGTCACAGGTGAAATGGTCGAAGAATTGTTATTAGAAGGTGCTGATATTATCAAAGTTGGGATTGGTCCGGGTTCGGTTTGTACGACCAGAGTCAAAACCGGTGTTGGTTATCCGCAATTGTCTGCTATTATTGAATGTGCCGATGCGGCTCACGGTTTAGGCGGACATATCATCAGCGATGGTGGTTGTGCGATTCCGGGCGATGTGGCGAAAGCTTTTGGCGCAGGTTCCGATTTTGTAATGCTCGGCGGAATGTTGGCCGGACATACTGAAAGTGGTGGAAAACTCATTGAAATCAATGGTGAAAAGTTCAAACAATTTTATGGTATGAGTTCAGAAACTGCAATGAAAAAACACGTTGGTGGCGTTGCCGAATACCGTGCAAGTGAAGGCAAAACGGTGCAAGTTCCGTTCAAAGGTGATGTGATTGATACTTTGCATGATATTTTGGGCGGCATTCGTAGTACTTGTACTTATGTTGGCGCTTCAAAATTGAAAGAATTGACCAAAAGAACTACATTCATCAGAGTAACAGAACAAGAAAATACCGTTTTTGGAAAATTGTAATTAAACACAGATTTCACAAATTAGCACAAATCAGTTCGTCCAATATTTATTATAATCTGTGAAATCTGTGTTCTATAACGCTATCAATCCTTTCTAATCAGAGTGTTAATATGACAAACGAAATTAATTTTTTCAACTACTGTCCGAATTGCTCCAGTCAAAGCTTTACTTATCAAAACAACTTCAAATTCAACTGCCATACTTGTGATTTTGTATTGTATCACAACATAGCAGCAGCGGTTGCGATTGTTTTTACTTATGAAGACAAAGTTTTGTTTACCGTAAGAAATGTTGATCCCGACAAAGGCAAACTCGATTTACCCGGTGGATTTATTGATCCCGGAGAAACGGCTGAGGAAGCAGCTTGTAGAGAAATCAGAGAAGAAATTGGTTTGTATATTTCTACGACGGAATTAAAATATGTTACAACTTCACCCAATAATTATTTGTATAAAAAGGTAGCTTACCGAACCATGGATATTTTTTATGAATGTTCATTGGATTCAGAAGAGATGGAAATTACTGCCAAAGATGAAATTCAAGACCTGATTTGGATTAAAAGAAGCGAAATCGATTTGAATAAAATTGGGTTTATTTCCATCAAAAAGGTAATCGAAAAATATTATATTTTGGAAAAGTAATTTTGTAAATTGTGTTTGCATTTCCTAAAATAGCTATTTTTGAAATCAATAATTATTTTCAAATGTCATCCAAACCAAACAAAATCACCACACTTTTTCGGCTAATTAAGCAATCGCTTAAGGGAGAAGAACACGATTATACGCAAGGCAATGTAAAAACAGCCATTCTTTTATTGTCCATTCCAATGATTTTGGAATTAAGTCTGGAATCGGTTTTTGCCGTAGTGGACATTTATTTTGTTGGGCATTTGCCTAATGCTGATATTGCTGTGGCGACAGTTGGCTTAACCGAAGCTGTGATTTCTTTGGTTTACACACTCGGAATTGGCTTGAGCGTCGGTGCAACAGCGATTGTAGCTCGACGTGTTGGCGAAAAAGATTTAATTGAAGCTTCCAAATCAGGAGCGCAAGCCATTACGGTTTCTTTGATAGTAGCTATTTTGGTGGCTATTTTGGGCGTTACTTTTGCGGCTGATATTTTGGCTTTAATGGGTGCAAAACCTGAAGTAATAAAGGAAGGAACCACTTTTGCCCAAATCATTTTTGCGAGCAGTCCGGCAATTATTTTATTGTTTTTGATTAATGGAATATTCCGTGGCGCCGGTGATGCTGCGATGGCGATGCGAAGTCTTTGGTTGGCGAGTATTATTAATATTATTTTGTGTCCGCTATTAATTTACGGTTACGGACCGTTTCCTGAATTGGGTTTAACAGGCGCAGCGATTGCAACCGCTATAGGAAGAACGACGGGTGTTTTGTATCAATGTTATCATTTGTTTCTTAAAAGTAGATCGATTAAAATATACAAGACTTATTTTAAACCTAATTTAGAGATTGTCAAATCCTTGCTGAATATATCAACACCGGCCATGTTTCAGTTTTTTATCCAAAGCGGCAGTTGGATTGTGCTGACGTATATTGTTTCTGTAACCGGAAGTACGGATGCAAGTGCCGGTTATCAGATTGCGATTAGAAATGTGGTATTCTTTATTTTACCGGCTTGGGGATTGAGTAACGCGGCTGCGACTTTAGTGGGACAGAATTTAGGTGCGAAGCAACCGGAACGTGCACAACAAAGCGTATTGCTAACGACCAAATACAATATTATTTTTATGAGTTTCGTGACTTTAATCTTTGTTTGCTTCTCAGAATTCATCATTAGTTTTTATACCGAGGACAAAGTAATTTTGGCTTATGGCAGTCAGGCGCTACGAATCATCGGATTGGGTTATGTTTTTTACGGTATCGGAATGGTGATGATACAAGCGCTGAATGGAGCAGGCGATACCAAAACACCAACTTGGATTAACATCGTTTGTTTTTGGATGATTCAAATTCCATTGGCTTGGTTTCTTGCGGTTTATCTAGATTTTGGTCCGCTTGGTGCTTTTATAGCGATTCCATCGGCTGAAACGGTTTTGGCTTTGTTGGCTTTTTATTATTTCAAGAAAGGGAAGTGGAAGACGGTACAAGTTTAATGTTTACTCGTTTTTTTTAGGTTTTAAATCAAATTTGATTTGCAAGTTTATCAAATATAACTATATTTGCACCCACAAAAAGGCCTCGTGGCGCAACTGAATAGCGCATCTGATTACGGCTCAGAAGGTTACTGGTTTGAATCCAGTCGAGGTCACTTAAGAATGAAAAGCTCACACAAAAGTGTGAGCTTTTTTTGTGTTTAGAAAAAACTAAAAGTTTGGTTTTAAAGGATTTTGTAGACACAAAAGAAGCATTTCAATTTTTTAGTGGAATGCTTTTCATTTCCACTACGGAATTTGTTCTGGATATTTAATCCAATTGTGGTCACTGAAAAGCAAAAAGTCTACATGAGAATGTAGACTTTTCTTTTTTTATAAAATACTGTAATCAGTTTATTCCAATGCTTTACAAGTAACATAATACCGCCAAGCAATAATAGCCATTTGCCATTTTTTGGCTTTCGCCAAATCTAAGCCGCGCTTAGTAAAGCTTGGTAAAAGAAGTTTGTTGAGTTGGGCCAGAATTTTGTACATCTTATTTTCTTTAGTGTCAAAGATAAAAAAAACCGTCAAATGACGGTTTAATTGTAAATATACCAAGAAACTAGCTTTTTACCCTGTTCTTTTCACTTTCGGCACCATTGGCATCATATTGCTTTTTAGGAGCGAATGATTTTCCAAAGCTATAGGTAAAAGTCAAGGCGACAAATCGGCTATCGAGTTTGTTTCTCCAATTGGCTTCAGTATTTTGGAGGTTTCTGATAATTCCGTTATTTAAATTGGAATAAAAAATATCATTACCCGATAGTTTAATGGTGGCTTTGTCTTGGAGAATTTTTTTCTGCACACCAATATTAATACTTGATCTGGATAATATGACAAACTGTGCCGAAATAATATCGGTGTGATAGTTTCCGCTCAATTCGGCTGACCATCCTTTTTGGAATTTAAAACTGTTATTGATGTTAATGCTCCAAAACGTTCCTGACGATTCTAAATCTTCCGTATATAATTTGCTTTTGTAACGAGTATGGGTTACTTCATTGTAAATATTAGTTGACCACCATTTGTTTAATTCAAGTTGCAAACTGGCGTTAAGACTGAAAAATTCACTTTTACCAATATTTCCGGGACGACTGTAATAAATGCCGTCATTGATTTCGATGGTTTCATTGATGTCATCTGTGGAAGCGCCATAACTCAAAGTGGTTGAGAAAATGCTTTTGTAGCGATATGAAAGTTCATAATTATTGGCAAATGATGGATTCAAGAAAGGATTACCCGAATAAAAGGTAAATCGGTCTAACGGACTTACAAATGGATTCAAGTCTTGAAAATAAGGTCGGTTAATTCTTCTGCCATAATTGATAACCAAAGAATTATCGCCAATAGAATCCAATTTATATTGTACATATACCGTCGGAAAAAGATTGGTGTAGTTTCTTTTGAATTTAGAAGCCGGTTGTTCGATATTGCCCAATTGATTTCCTTTCGATTCAGTATTTTCAACACGCAAACCGGTTTGGAAACTAAAGCGTTTGTAATTGGTACTGAAATTGACATAGGCCGCATTAATAATCTCATCATATTTGAAATGATTGCTAGTAGCGTAATTCGGGATTTCTTCGTTATTGATAACATCCCGATAATCGGCTATATTATCGGTTTTGGTATAGCTGACTTTGTATCCGGCTTCAAAAGTACTACCGTTTTTCATGGGTAATGTATAATCCGATTTTAAGGAATAAATGTCAATGTCCGAAGGCAAATCGCCTTTTAATTCATCCTGACTTGAAAGTGTATTGTCGGGTTGATAGATGTAATTGTTGAACGTTTGTTTGACAGCAGTATCATATTTTAAATAATCGACATCAACGGTTAAACGTTGCCCAAGACTGTCTAATTCATGGCGAAAATTTAGAGTAATGCCACCATTTTTGAATTTTTGTTTTTGTTTGTTGTAAGCAATGATGGAAGAATCTAAAACCGAATTGGCATCCGTAATTTCACTACGTACATCTGAATTTTGATTGTTATTTCTCAAGATACCACTCAATCCAAGTCCAATCGTAGTTTTGTCTGAAAGATAATAATCCAAACCGATTCGGGCATTCTTAGATTGTACTTTAGTGTCAATAAAACTATTTTGGTAAAACAAACTGGTAGCATTTCCTGAATTGTCCTTGAATTTTCTGAAAATAAATAAATCGTTAATTGGATTTTGTTCTGCAAAGCCAATATTTCCAAAAAGCCTAATTTTATTGTTCATATAATTGAAATTCAACCCTTGACGATTGCCACTTCTTTTTCCTTGAGAAACTCTCGAAGTGAGATTACCGTTGAAACCTTTGGTTTTTGATCTTTTGGAAACGATATTGATAATTCCTGCACCGCCGGCAGCGTCATATTTTGCCGGTGGATTGGTCATCAATTCAATTTTGTCAAGTGTGCTTGCCGGTAATGATTTTAAATAGGCTTCGAGTTCGGCTCCGGATAAATAAGTGGGTTTATCATCGATAAAAACCTGAACTCCCGATTTTCCTTTGAAAGTAATCGTACCGTTTTGGTCAACTGAAATTCCGGGAGATTTTTCTAAAATATCCATTGCATCGCCTCCGGCAGCGGTTATAAAAGCGTCTACATTTACAACTGTTCGGTCTATTTTGTTTTCTACAAAAGGTTTCTTCTTGGTGATTACTACTTCATCTAATTTGTTGAGATCATTGGTGGTTAACGAAATAGGAGGTAAGTTCCGATTAGGATTAGCAGCGTTAAGACTAATTATCTCGCTTTGGTATCTTTTAAAACCAATGTCTTCAACCAGCAGTTTATAATCGTTTTCGTTTAGATTAGAAAAAGAAAAATTACCGTCATTGTCACTGATTTCAATTTTGACAATCGAATTGTCTTTGGCTTGAAGAAGCGTAATTTGAATTCCTATTCCCGGTTTTTGATCTTTGTCAATTAATTTTCCGGTGATGCTAAAGTTGGTTTGCGCGTTGAGGATTCCGCTAAGGAAAAGGAACGCAACTAAGGCTTTGATTTGATTTTTCATTTTTTTGATTTTGATTGATGACATAAAAAAAACCGCAAACGCGGTTTCTTTATACTTTTTTGGATTTGTCGTAGAACCTTTTTTTTTGTTTCACTATTTCGTCAAATTATTGAGCCTTTTTTTATTTGCTCATCCAAAGTGCTATTGCCATAGAAACTGAAGTTATAAAAGTCATCATAATAAAGTGCTTTATTTGGTTCTTTTAAGATCTTCTCTGGCTTTATCCAGTTCAGCTTTGGCTTTTTGCATATCTTCTCTAGCCTTAATCATTTCGGCTCTGGCTTGTTCCATTTCGGCTTTGGCTTTAGCCATATCCGGTTTGGCCATTTCGGCTTCTCTCTTGGCACGTTCCATTTGGGGTTTAACCCTTTCCATTTCTTCTCTTACGCGTTCCATTTGTTGGCGTATCATTTCTTTGTTTTTACGCATTTGCACTTTAACATTAGCCATAGCTTCTGCTGTTAATTTACTGACATCTTTTCCATTGATGATAACTTTGCTTTCGCCAATATCATCATCACTGTCAACAGTTATGCTGTATTGTCCTTTGGCTCCGGCATCATGTAATGCTTTTTCAATTTCGGCTTCATCAGACAATACTTTACCGTTAACAATAACCATTGGTTTTTTATCGCCTCCTTTTTTGATTATGATTTTTGAGTTTTCTTTATTCCAACCCATTCCTTCCGGAGCTTCCGGAAATTCAGGCGCTTCCGGTGCTTCAGGCATTTCGAAATCAAAGTCAAAATTAAAGGCTTCCATTGTTTGTAAACTATCAAGAGCATCAAGTGCTTCTCTAGGAACAACATTTACATCCGGAACATTAGCATATACTTTGAAATTTTTAGGCTTACCAAATCCTATGGTTTTATTATTCTTAAAAAAATGAATAGGAGCGATAGGTTCTTTAGTATCTACGTGTGAAACACCTTTATTGCCATTTTTGTCTTTGTACTCTACTTTGATACCGGTGATTTCTCCCTTGGCATTTCGTTTAACTTTTGAGCATTTTAAAGTAATGCCATGTTCTTCTTTTAATCTTTTGGCTTCTCTTTTTAGGTCATCTTCAGAAGAATTTTTGTCGATAACCAAACGAACTTCTTCTCGGTGTTGCAGTGATTGGGCAATTTCTGCAGCAGCTTCTTTTTCTTGTGCGATGGTTTTAATTTGGAATAAAAACACAAAACCTATTAAGGCCGGAATTATTAAAGTGTATTTCCATGAATTTCTTTTTTGGGATTGATTGGTGTTTAACATAACGATTCGTTTTTTGATTAATGATTGATAAAAATTATTGGTGATTGATAAACAATTTTGATGAGAAATTGCTTTTAAAAGTGCTCTTTGATACACTTTTGGGTCTTGTAATTGTTGTACTGCTTTTTGATCAGCGATGTATTCTAAGTTTTGAATTATGGCTTTTTTATACAGCCAAATAAACGGATTGAACCAAAAGAGAATGCAAAATATTTTGGCCACCATCACATCAAAGGAATGCTTTTCTTGGCTATGAACTTTTTCGTGTAAAAGGATGCTTTGCAACTCTTCTTCGGTATACAAAGATGAATTGAAAACAATGTAATTAAAGAACGAAAAAGGTGCAATGTCATGATTCAAGTCGACTAGCGTAAATTGTTCATTTTTAATTTTTTGCTGTTGGTAAAGCATTTGAAAGAGAGACATGAAATTGATCACGATTTTGATTAGTAAAAGTAAAGCAATTAGGAAGTAACTAACCCAAACAAACTGCATCCAATCAAATGCTTCAACAGCGGTAACTTGTTGTGCCGGAGGATTTACATTGGCGTAAGCCACTAAATCTTCAAGGTTGACTTTTGGTCTTTCAACATAGACAATTTTCTTAATGGAAAACAATGGTAATAGGAGTGAAGTGAACAATCCTGTGATCAAAAAACAACGGTTACTGTTGAAGAATGTTTCTTTGCGTACTAAAAAATGATACGCCAAATAAAACATAGCCATCAGTCCGCTAGATTTTAAAAGATAAATGAATAATGTTTCCATAAGATATTTTTTAAAGAATTTATGCCTTACTACTTGGTAGTGATAATCATTTTATAAATCGGTGTTCCTTTAACTTCTGAATCATTTTCATTAAATACTTTGATGCTTTTTATTTTTGAAATATCCATGCTTTCTAATAGGAGTCTTGGATTTTTTTGTGGAACACCATTGAAAATTAAAACAGGTGAATTGTCTGTGAATTGCACAGCAGGATGTCCGGGAACTTTTATATTGACACGGTCAAATAACACTACTTCATCTCCGTTTTCTAAAGTAAAAATACTTGAGGCATTTGGTTCAGGTGTTTCTTGTCTTGTGGTCCAATTGGTGGTAATTACAATGACTTCTTTTTTGTCTTTAGCATTGTATTTTTCCAGTGATTTTATGTCTTTTAAGATTTCGATTTTTTCCAAGCCTTTTGGATCTAGTTCATTCAAATCTTCCTTGGTATATCTTTGTCCGTCAACATAAATTAACGCATCATCTTTGATCGATTCTATGGTAGTTATCTTGCTTTCATTAACAGGATCTGTAGGTTTAACCACAAATTCAGGGTTGTCATAAAAACCGATAACATTTTTTTCGTCTTTTTTGCTAATCTTAAAAAAAATAGGTCTGATTGGAATGTCTCTAATTTGTTCGGTTTTACCTTTGTTTCCTTTGTTGTCGTCATAAGACAATTTGATAGCGATGATTTCACCTTTACCGTTTCGCTTAATATTGGAAACTTTTAAATCAATATTGAATTTCGATTTAATTTCTAAAGCATTTTCTTTGAATTCTTTGTCAGAGGAAATTTTGTCAAAAACGTACGCACCTTCAATTGGATCGCCAACATTTTCGTTTATCACTGCAATAGGTGTATTGGCAGCATTGTTAAAATTGGTTGTTTTGGAAACCTTATTTCGGGCTTCAGTCTTGATTTGGAATAAAAAAACAAAGGCAATTAGAGACGGAATTACAACGGCGTATTTCCATAAGTTTCTTTTGTGAGATTGGTTTTGGTTTAGCATAATGATACGTTTTTTGATTAATGATTGATAAAAATGATTGGTAAGCGAAAAGCAGTTTTTAGAAGCGGTTACTTTCAAAAGTGCTTTTTGGTAGGATGTTTTGTCATCTAGGTGAAGCGTGGCTTCATTATCAGCAATGTATTCCAGATTTTGAACAATTGATTTTTTGTACAACCATATAAATGGATTGAACCAAAATACTATGCAAAACAATTTGGCTATAAGTAAGTCAAAGGAATGTTTTTGTTGGCTGTGAATTTTTTCGTGCTGTAAAATGTTTTCCAGTTCATTTTGGGTGTATAAATTGGAATTATAAACTATGTAATTAAAGAATGAAAATGGAGCAATATCAACTCTTAAATCGATTAGTGAATAGTTCTCACATTTCACAACTTTTTGGTTTCGAAGTAATTTCGATAATGATATTAAATCAATTATAGCTTTAGCTAATAATACCAAACCTATTAATAAATAAGCTATAGCGGCAATTTTAAAATAATCTAAAGGCTCACTTTGCACATTGATTGGCGTAACGATAACCGGTGCTGATACATCCGCTATTGCTGCCAATTCCTCTAAAGGTAATGGTGTACGCTCCACATAGATAATTTTTGTAAAAGAAAGCATTGGCAATAAGAGTGACGTGAATAATCCTGCTATTAAAAACCAACGATTACTGCTGAAAAAAGTTTCTTTGCGCACCAAAAAATAGTAAGCCAAATAAAATACAGCAATTAATCCGCTTGATTTTAAAAGATAAATGAGTAGCGTTTCCATTAGATTATTTTTTTTCTATAATGGCTAAAATCTCTCTTAATTCTTCTGCTGAAATCTTTTCTTCTTCAGCAAAAAAGGAAACCAAATTTTTATACGAACTGTTGAAATAATTGTCAATTGCCGTATTCATAAAGCGTTTTCTATAGTCTTCCATTTTAACAATTGGGAAGTATTGGTGTGTATTTCCAAAAGCATTGTGACCAACAAACCCTTTTTCTTCCAAGTTTCTGATAATAGTGGAAAGTGTGTTGTAATGGGGTTGCTCTTCAGTGATTTCGGCTAAAACTTCTTTGACGAAAGCTTTTTTAAGCTTCCATAAGATTTGCATAATCTCTTCTTCCTTATTCGTTAACTTTTGCATGATTATAGTGTTTAAATCTGTTTGTCTAAATTGACAAAACAAACGTATAACTATTTTTCTAGTTACGCAACTATATTTATAGTTATTTAACTAAATTTTAAGTAATAAATAAAGTGATGTAAATATAAAATGCTGTATTATATGGCTTTACGTTCCGCTTGAATGAGTTTGAAAACCCAATAACCACAAATGCATCCTATGAGCCCAAGTAATCCCATATACAGCCAATTCATTTGGTAACCATCTTTTTTATAATATTCTATGATTTCCATACCAACTTTGGCACTAAGAATATGCGCCAAGCTAAAACTCATGGTGTAAATTGCCATATAACGACCTTCGTGGCCTTTTGGTGCTCGACTCAAAGCCACAGAATTCGAAAAAGGAAAAGCAAACATTTCGGCAAAAGTCATAAATACCATCATAGTGGTCAAAATGCCAACCCAAGTGTTAAATAACATCAGAAACATACTGATAGCCATTAAAAAACAACCAAAAGCAACCACTTTTACTTTATTGATTTTCTTTCTTTCAACATAACTTACTATGGGCATTTCGCAGAAGAAAACCAAA